>DASC01000013.1:0-9033 GCA_002503595.1 Candidatus Methanogaster sp. UBA203
AATTCCAGTGAAATCACTATATCCTTAAATTTTTACCGCAGAGCACGCGGAGAGCGCTGAGGCATGAGGAAACCCAGCGAGGATTGAAACGGTCTTTAAAACTCTGCGCCCTCTGCGATCTCCGCGGTGATAAATCACTGGATTTTTAGACAGTGCCCACTTTCATATACACAAGAGCAGTGTTTTTACAGGGTTGGCTGACACCAGAGGACATTGTTAAGTCATCTGAAAAATATTTATAGCTTACAAAGATAAAAAAATCGGATGTATCAGTTACACACAATTTTCCCGCCCCGAAAAAGATCATTAAAAATACAGGTGCGGGAATTTGCCCTACCAAAAGACTGAAAACGGAGAAAATCGATGTCAAAGCTTTTATTCATCGCTATTGGGGGTGCCATCGGTGCTCTACTTAGATATGCCCTATCAGGTGTGGCTTACAAATATATAGGCAGTGGTTTTCCATGGGGCACCTTATGCGTAAATCTCCTCGGTGCTTTTGCGATCGGCATTCTCTGGGGATTATCTGAAAAAACTACCATCTCTTCCGATTTCCGAACGTTTGCGTTTATCGGAATCCTTGGCTCGTTCACAACGTTTTCAACTTATGGTCTGGAGACCTTCAACTTGTTTCGCGATGGTGAAATTAAACTCGCATTGTCGAATGTTTTGATCACCAATGTTTTGGGCATCGCATTAGTTCTATCTGGCTTTATCGCTTCGAAATATTTAATGATCTTTATAGACAGGAGGTTGTGATACAATGAAATTGCCTGAAGAAGGACTGTTATTAAGAATTTTCATTGGAGAGGCGGATCGCTACAAGGGAAAACCGCTCTATGAACAGATCGTACTTACTGCGAGAGGGTTACATCTTGCCGGAGCAACCGTTACCCGGGGAATAATGGGTTTTGGAGCAGCGAGTCGGGTACATACGGCAAAGCTGCTGCGCCTTTCCGAAGATTTGCCTGTTGTTGTTGAACTGGTCGACACGGAAGAAAATCTCAACAAACTGCTGCCGTTTCTCGATGAAGTCGTAAGCGATGGTTTGATTACACTGGAAAAGGTGCGAGTTATCAGATATAGGCATAGCAATAAGGATAAGATGTAGGCGACTCTCCGATTCCTTCCGGCGGTTGGAACAATGATGCACGCAACAGTTTCTCGTTTCGATAACCCGGAAACGGGATTCTGATCCGAAAGAATGGTTGAATAAAAGATGGGAGCGCGGGAGGGCGAACCGGTAGTGCAAGTTACGCTTCAGAAGACATTTTGGGTTGGAAGAGCATGTATGACTATGCCCTCCAAAAGACCGTGGAACAGATATTTTTCAAACTTGCAGCAAAGAATCGGGAACAGTTGGAACGAATCCACAATAAGATCAAAGAAGCTCGATCCTACAAGACTGGAAAACCAGAATCCGGGGTGTGCAGGGACGAGGTCGCTATAGGATAGTTTTTGGGATACGCCGGTTTTACCGCGCGTTACCGGATATGTGCATGACATACCGCGGCTGCGAGCGCATCAGCGGCATCGGCAGACATTTTTTCGTCGATTCCAAGTAGCATCCCGACCATCTTCTGCATCTGCTTCTTGTCAGCCCTCCCTGATCCTGTCACCGCCTGCTTGATCTGGTTCGGCGTGTATTCGAAGACCTCGATTGCGCATTCGGCTGCCGCGAGCAGGACAACCCCGCGTGCGTGGCTCACCTCGATTGCAGATGATACATTTCTGGAGAAGAAGAGCCGCTCGATCGAAAGTTCATCTGGCTTATGTGTGTCCAGAATCTCTTTTACCTCATGAAATATCGTCTGGACGCGGATATGGAGCCGCGCGTCTGTTGGTGTTGTGATCATGCCGTACCTGACGCAGCGGATACCATCCGCATCGTCGATTATGCCAAAGCCAGTCTTTGCAAGTCCGGGATCGATTCCGATGATCATGTCAGCACCGTATCCCAAAATTTCTGGCACTGTCTGAAATCAAGTGATTTAGCACCGCGGAGGGCGCAGAGTTTCGAGACCGCGGGAATCCTCTGCGTGGCTCTGCGACTGCCTTCGGCGATACTTCGTATTCTGCGGTAACGGCTCTGCCGTCGACGCTTGCGTTAAAATCTGATGGCATGGTGATTTCACTTGAAAAAGCGACAATGTCAAAGTTCTCAACCCAAATACGCCTCATCTGATTTAATATCAAAATAGACCGGAAATTTATCCAATAAGTCTTTAAATCCAAGAATTAACGGAACACCATCATCAAATGCGCAATATGCATAAAATCTGATCTCTTTTGTACAATTCAACTCCTCATCAAACAACCTTCCTTTGACAATACCCACTGTCACAGGAAGACTGCACTCTTTCTTTGGAATGATTCCCTGAACTCTATGATCTGCTTTCTCTTCCACATCAATTCCTTTCCAGATATATTCCGGAATGACCGACGTATGTGCACCGGTATCGAGTATAGCCTCATACGGCTTACCCCATCCTGACTTTGTCTTAAACTGGATCAGAATTGATAGCCTTATCAGTGTCCCGTAGTTTAATTTCAGATCAAGTTCCGGGTCTACCAGTTTCTTTATCCTGATTCGTAACTTAGTAGACATGCGTACCACTTTCTACGAAGATCACAGGAATCTCCTCCCTCTTCTTACCTGCAATTCTCGATGCTTTCTCCTCAACGTACTCTATACTCTCGCCTGCCACAACAACCTCTCTGTTTACGATTGCGACCCAGAGATCCCTAAATTTTAACTGCAGATCTTTGTAATTATCAAGACCCCATTTCATATCATCCATGAATGCTTTCTCAATTTCCATCCTCATCACCAGTTATCACTTGCTGCCATCTGTTAAATATTGTTTGTCTCTTTTCGCGACATCAGGTCCTCTGATCACGACAGCAGCACCACGTCCCCGAACTCCTCTTCCCTCGAATCCGCGGTGAATGCCATGAATGCGAGCACGCACCAGAGCACAGCGCAGGCAAAGAGAATGACGTATCCGATCATCAGCGTCAGGAACTGACCCAGCAGGAAGAGCCACTGGTTCCGGAGTTCCTCCGCACGAAGCGCGCTCTCATCAGAGAGTTCAAACTCGCCTGCTGCCAGGTACTCCTCTGCGGAGGTCTCTGTCTCGTTTATCGCAAACTTGTACCGGTACGATGTCGAATCGTAAACGAACGGATTGACCAGCACAACGCAATCGCCCCACCGGTACAGATCATCGGATGCACGCCTGATCGCATCCTCTGCGTTCACATAATGGTCGTTTGCGCTCTCGATCCGCTGGTTGTACGATGAGATCGACCCTTCTGCCATATTGCTTGCCTTTTTGCTTCTTCCGGGATCGTTTAGCAGTTCATAAGCGGTTGCGCTGTGCCTGTACGCGATGATCCTTGTGCGATCATCCTCTGCATCCAGAGCCATCTTCTCGAAGTATGCAGACTCCCCCGTAAGTGTGCTCTTCAGGAATTTGTTCGAGGCGGTGTAGATGTCGGTCTGTGCTTGCGTCTTCGCACTCCGGTACATCGTCGCAACAGCAATCCTTGCGACGAGGAGGTCGTCCAGCGCATCCTCATGATCGCCCCCATCCACATCCTCGACAGCACGGTCCATCGCATCGAGAAACGTGACCGAACACTGTGCGATGGTCGTAACCGATGCCCAAGACTCTGCGCTGCCTGCACCACTCGACGAGAGCATATTAAACGTCTCGCCCGCGATCTTCGAGATCTCCGGATTTCCAGATGCTTTCATGGTGGCAAGCGCGCTCTTCGTCCCCTCGATATCGATCGGCATCGCGGTCGCCTTCAAGGTGATTGTCTCGTTCCCTACACTGTGGGAGAGGAAGTACTGCCATGTGTATATCCTTCCAACGATCGTCTCTCCCCGGAACCGGAGCGTGAACGTGAGCGGAACCGTTTTTCCTTTCTGTATGATCGAGGCTGGTAGATTGACAGCCATCCAGTCATCCTTCCCATCCGCGACCGTAGTCTTCTCACGCTGGATCTTGACAGCGGTGATATCCTTGTATCCGAGTGTCTCGCTAAGCGATATCTCTAGAGGTACGGATTTCAGCACATCGACCCGCCCGAAGTTGGGATCATAAGAAGACATCTCGAACTTGACCGCGTGCTCGACCGTCACCGTAACCGTGATCGTCTGCAATCCTGCTTTCCCTGCATCGATCCGCAGTTTGCCCTCGTGCGTGCCCTCCGGCGCTGTTACCGGTATGGTGATCGTTAAGTTAGCTGTGCCAGAGCTTTTATTCAAAATCTGGGTGGGATAATCCACCTTAAACGTCATCCCAGCCCCGGGAGTGCCATAAGCAGCAACGCTTTTCACAGTCATCGCCATGTCGCCATCGTTTATGATCTCAAACTTCTTCACGACCTTAAAACCAGTCGCTTCCATCTCTTTTCGTGGTTTGTTAAAGATGACCGGGTCTTTTATGTTGATGTTTGAGAGCGGTGCAAGATGCGCAGGAGCCTGACGGTCGACATTGATGGTGATGGTTGCGGTGCTATCGCCAAAGTAGGTGGTCGTACTGTATACGCCCTTGCTAACGATTTTTGTGATATGTACCTCGATCTGGACCGTCTTTGACTCGTTGCCTGATAGGGACATGGGATACTTATCCAGTGCTCTTAGAGTGATGCCTTCTCCCGGTGATGGGAGCGAAGGGGATTGCACATTTATAGACTCGCTCCCGGTATTCTTCAGAGTGAGCGTCACAGTCTTTGTCCCCTCCAGATCTTTGATCTTACAGTAACCGTCTGTTATGGTCAGACTCGCCTGCACAGTCCCTATGAGCATGAAAAATACCAGGAATAACAGTACAACCTTCCTCATTGTATCACCTCGTCCCCGAGCAGCGTATCATCGACAGCATGAGTCCATTTAAACATCAGACTGAGCACACAGACCAGTACCACGATAAAGAATACCACAAAGACAGAAGCGTATTTCAGGAAGAGATCGACGAGTTCTGCATGGATCTGATCGATCTCGAGGAGTTGCTCATCGATCTGCACGGCTCTTTCGTCCCCGTGCTTCAGATACAACTCATAAACCGTTGTCAGTTCCCTTTTTGCAGTTCGTGCTGAGAGGATTCCGGTTGCAACAGCTACCGGGTTACTGGTGTGATTGAATCCGTACGACGCCTGCTCAAATTTCGCCTCACCGATCTGCGACGACGTATTCACAATCTCCATATCAAACTGGTACTCGGATTTCAGTTTCTTGACCTTCAGGTCGATATAGGTCGTCTTTGTGATATCCTCTGCCTCCCTGTATGCGGTGAGCGCGTGGCTCAAATAATCGATCATTATGCGCGTATCGATCTCGGTCTCAGCCAGCGCCTCAAAGTACTCCCCCTGATCAGCAAAGAAGTGCGACAGTGCGGTCTTCGGATAGCTTGTGATAAAGTTATCTTTCGCCTGCGCATACCCTTCGAGTGAGCTTATATCGGATTTTAACCGGGTAGCATCGCTAAGCGCTGTCTTATGCGACTGGGGATCACCCTTCGATGCAAGATCATTGATGCCGTTAAATTTCTTGAGAATGCCGTTGTTGCCTGCCGCGATATTCACCCACTCCCTGGTATTTCCGGTGATCTGGTCCGAAGGCAGGGTCTGGAGTGTGATCAGGATCTGCCTGTGCATGAGACCTAGTTCCTGATATCGCGCAAGAACCGGCAACTTGATCTCGCTTACCTGCTCCACGAGTTCCCGCTTTATAGCGTCATCCCCGAGAGCCGGCATCGCAAGTGATGAGAGGATCAGGATTGCCGTAACCAGATGGATCACTCGAACCATAATACATTAACCACGAAAAATCATATATGCATTGCGGTTGATCTGTTGTGTATGGCAGTTCTACTGATCGGTGCAGGAAATGCTGGAAGTGCACTGCTGGATGATGTATGTGAGCGTGGGGCAGGAAAGAACCCGAGGATTGCGATATGTCCGAGGGTTGCATTCAAGCACATCAAGAATAAAGAGCAGTATCTGCTGACCGACAAGGGATTTTTCGGATCAGGCGACGAGGTTGTCGGGAGAAGCGATTTCAAAGACACTGCCGCATCAGCGTCTGCGATGGACTCGTATGACGCGGTGTTGCTCGAACTGCTGAACAAGAAGATCGAAGGCGTTGACGCTGCAGTCATCTTTCTCGGTCTCGGCGGAATCACAGGAAGCGGGATATCCCCGGCAATTGCGCGCACATTAAGCGACCTTGACGTACCAGTAATGGTCTTTGGCGTGCTGCCATCCCCTGCCGGTGCGGAGACGCGTGCCCGGTACGGAAACGTCTGTTACGCAATCGAAGGTCTCAAGAAATACACCGGTGCGTTCCTCCTGATGGACAACCAGCGCATCGCGTACACCGATAACATCGAGAGCATGTACCCGCGATACAACCGGTACGCGGCTGTCGTTGTTTCAGATATCCTTTCAGGGTCCGATCCGAAGACCTCCACGGCAACAAGCATCGGTATCAGGGACATGATATCGAATATGTCCCTATCAGGCGGCGGTTTCTCAGTCTTTGGGCGTGCAAGCATCCTATCAAAGGACTTGCTCCATTATTTCATCCCGGTGGGTGGGCATAAGCCGGTCGATGTGCCGACGATGATCGGTGTCGCTGTCGAGAAGATGTCCATGAACGCGGATACGAAGATCGCCCGGAAGAGTACGGTGCTCTTCAGGGTGCCGTCGTGGTACATGAAGGATGCTAACGCGATCGATACCAGGTCGATAGAGCGATTCCAGGAGGAAAACTCATCAGAGGGGCATTATCTCGGAATTTCGCTCACGAAGAGGAGTCTTGTCACGCTGACGATGCTCTTTACGTACCGGTACGGCGATCTCCCGCGACTCTGCGAGATCAGGGACGGCGCTCATTAGGTTGTGGATTTCTTCTTTGGGGTCTTGTGGTTCTGTATAAGCTGTAGATACGAGACTTGAGCGGTGGCACTTCAGAATGCTGCCGATGTCAGGTTTAGAGGAAAGAACCGCCGCCTGACCCGATCGCCATATTTCTGCCGCCGGGCGGGTATGAGATCGGGCGATAGGCGAAATGGTGGCGGGAGCTGCTTGCGGGATGTGGGTTGTGGTATCGACCGATCCCGAGGGGTGTGTGGTTTGGCAATGGCGTCAGACAATTCGGAAATGTCGGTTCATCAGAAAGGTTTTAAAGTGTTGAGAATATTTACATGCGAGGTATAAAAAATGATTTACACAATTGCCCTGTTGTGGTTGGCAAGAATGGTTATAATGGCGGTAACGTGTACTTTCTTGGCTATTATTGGTGTGGGGATTTTGGATATACTAACACCAAAAATAGAAGAGAGAAAGAGAATAGGTGAAGACCCTGTTGCCACGGGTATTTTCATAGCAGGATTTCTCATCTTTATTGGGCTTGTCATTCATGGTGCTTGCACAGCGCCTACGCCCCTCCATCTTCTACTCATCCCATCGTTAATAGACTTTGAAAGAATGGGATTAGTTATGCTCACCTTCTCTGTGAGTTTATTGTTAAGCGTGGGGTTATTTAACCTTGCTGACAAGTTGACACCAATGATTATGTTTTCAAAAGTCGACGATAGCCCTGTCGGTGTTGGGATTTATGTGGCGGGATATTTAATATTGTTGGGACTGATATTACACGCCGCTCTTACCATACCAATATAAGGGGGTTTTAGCGATGAAGAAGATAGCGATAGTGGGATTGTTTCTTATCGTTGGTTGTGTTCTGGGGTATTTTGTTCTGCAAACTCTCCTTTTACCCCCTTCGGAAATTTCAGTCAACAACGAAGCGGATACAGGATTGGACGAAGAGTTAAGCAAAGGTGTAGAATTTATAGATGAGTCTACTAATTTCATCGAACAAAAGCAATATGAAAAAGCACGAGAAATGATTGAAAATGCCAAAGAATCGTCTGACATATTGCTTAAACGCACCAGTCATCACGAAGATGAGGGAAAGTATCTGAATACGCTCATAAATTGTACGGATGGCCTCGTTCATGTCATCGAATTATCTGATACCAATGATACTGTTGGGACTATTGGACACGCAAACAAATTTTTAGTTGATTTTTCAAACTTAAAGACTATCGGTGCAGAGTTGACCGAAAAACATCCTGACATTGCTGAAAAATTGAATATTGAAGAAACAATGGTAAATCTCCGACCCATCGAGTATGATATAATGGATTTCAAAGAAGAATATAAAACAAATAAAACACCACCACTCCTGCCAATTTCTTTTGAGGGAAACTCCAAAGAGTTCACATGGAAAGATCATTTGGGAAAAAAATGGAGCTTCAAGATTAAAATATCGGAGAGAAGATATAAGAAATATATAAATCTCTCGCATGAGATAAATGAGAGTGAAGATATTTTGAAGTTCGTCACCGATGAAGATGTGCAAGTAAGGGAAATTGCTCAATGGTTCAATGATACATATTCAGATCAAGAAGATAAGGCGAACTGTATTTTAAGTTTTGTTCAAGAATGTATTCCCTCCATTGCTGAAGGAAGAGATGATTATTTCAAGTATCCAATAGAGACTATTATCGAAGGCGGTGATTGCGAGGATAAATCTATCTTATTTTTATCAATACTGAAAGCAGAAGGGTATGATGTTGCTTTTGCTTCATATCCACAACATTGGATGGGTGGGGTGGCATTGAAAGGAGACTTAAAAAGAGTAAAGAATCCCTACTCTGGCGTACCTATCGAAGGCGGAGGTACGTATTACCTCTGTGAAACTCTTGATAAAGGGTTTAAGGTAGGATATATACTGGAAGAATATAAAAATATAAATCCACTTATGTTAGTAATACCAAGATAGTCAGTCGCAAGGTTTATATCATAAAGTAATAAAGGACGAGCGATGAAGAAGATAGTTTTGTTGCTCATCGGATTGTTAATACTATGGTTTTTCGCTTCAGTTAGCATAAATGCGCAGGAGATTGGAGTGAGTAGTGGTAATTCAACACCTACTCCTACTCCAACTCCTACTCC
>DASC01000013.1:9085-31576 GCA_002503595.1 Candidatus Methanogaster sp. UBA203
TCCAACTCCAACTCCAACTCCTACTCCTACTCCTACTCCTACTCCCACTCCAACCGGCACCATAACAGTGACTACGTCCCCTGTTGAGGGTAAAATCCACATAGACGATATGTGTGTCGGAGTTGGATCTTATTCCGGGGTGCATGCCATGGGAACTTGTATGGTATCTTTTGGAGATGTTGAGGGATATTATCCCCCAAAACCTCTCGAGGTGTCAATAGAGACAAATAAGGCAAAGTCGGTCGCGGGTGTATACAAACCAAAGCCAAAAGGCAAGATTTGTATAAAAACTACCTCTGACAGAGGGGATGTCGACGGAGATATTTATGTCGATGGGGATTACACTGGTGTTGGTTCTTGCACTGTTGAACGAACGATTGGGGTGCATACGGTATCTTATGGGGATATGAAAGGCTATGAAAAACCAAGTAGCAAATCAATAGATGTGAAAGAGGGGGGCACGATAAGCGTTGTGGGCAGATATGACTACATACCACCCGAACTTATGCCCCCCAAAGCTGAAATACTATCTCCGAAAGACGGAGCTACCGTATACTCAGATGAATGGATCGTTTTAAGTGGCAAAGGTGACGACTCGGATGGAGTTGTAAGCGAATACATGTGGGGCGTAGATGGCCTGGTAATCGGACATGGCAAAGATTTGCGTTACAAATTCAGAGACATTGGAAAGCACACCGTTACTTTGGCTGTAATAGATAATGATGGACTATCCGACGAATACAGTGCAAAAATATACGTGGACGTTAAACCTAGTATTACTCTAAGCATTGCCCCTGATGTGCTAAGGAGTACATCGGAACAAGCCAGACTTCGCATTGCAATAAAAACTCTTCTTCCAAATCCGTCTACGATTGTGGAAATACATACAATCCAGACCACTCAAGGGGTGGAAATAAAAGAAGATGATGAACGAGCCATTCTTACGTCGCTTGAAGTTATGAGTGGCAAGCCGGAAATAAGAACCATTAGCGTTGGTGCGAGTGAGATGGGTAAGTATTCAATTAAGCTGATAGGATATTATTGGCTCGCAGACGACCCCGGCAATCCAAAGGGGATTGAAAGCAACGAAGTCAATTTCAAGGTGGCAGGGGGTGGGCATACTGCGTCCAAACCTGAGCCATACGGCTTTGAAAATGTGAAACTTTTTGCCCTCGTCGCCTTAGTTGTTATATATTTAGTCAGGAGAAGAAAAAGAAGAAGAACGTCATGAAAAATCACACTCTGCCGCTGATTCTATTTTTTCTGATCGCTCAAATCCATATTTCAGACGCAGCAAATGCAGACGTAAAAGTAAATCTCGGATTCGAAAGAACGATTGTAAAAGAAGGCGATGGGGTTATGGTCACTTTATCAGCGATTAATCCTGAAACGAATCCCCCTTTAATCATTCAATTAATTCTCACAGTGCCAGATGAAATGAGCATCACTGCGACCGAGTTTATAAAATCAGGTGGACGACAGTATACTGCCACGTACCCTATCAAACCGGGTGATGAAAGACACATAAATATCCATCTAAAAACACATAAACCCGGAGTTTATTACATCAAAGGTGATTACTACTATCATTTCGATGGCACGAATTCTACCAAAAAACATGGGAATGAATCAAAGAACATTAACGTGATGCCAAGCATACCTACTCCCAGTCCTACCGCGGTGCCATCACCAACGCCGATATCATATTTGTCGGGATTTGAAGCGGTATTTGTAATTGTCGTATTATTAGCAGCAACCTACTGCGCGAAACGAAAGAGATAAGTAGTATCACATTTTTATTTATTTTTTTAAAAATTAAATAAAATTTATGTCAGTGGTTGTGACTGCGTGGAAGTATACAAATACAAATTGAGAACGAAAAGATTTAAGTACTATAACAGATTATTTTTGTACATGAACAGAATAATTTTGTTCTATAACAACAGGAGGACTCAAGAATGAATATGAAGAAACTCGTTGCGGTGTGCATGCTTCTGTGCATCATGGTTATGCCGGCGATTGCGCAGGAAAATGATACAGCCGCGAATGAATCGAATGCTACAGTAACGCCCACGATCGAACCAACGGCAGTGCCGACCACGAATGAAACAAACGTCACAGAAACTGCGACGCCCGCACCGACCGAAGCAAAGTTCCGGGTCGGTCCCACAGTGACGCTGCGCCCGGTAAACGACGTGATTGACAAGTCGCAGGACGGACTGGTTGAACTCTACATGAACAACCCCTCCTTAAACGACGTAACCCTGACCGCTGATGTACAGATTGCCGTGCCATCCGGGATTCACGTCTACGGGGAAGGATTTGGATACGGTGCTGCAGCAGGCACGGTCGCCGGGAAGTTTACGGTACCGCCGGGGACTGTTCGGACGATCCATATCAACATCAAGGCGGATAAGGTCGGTGACTTCACTGTACATTTCACCGGATTGTACTGGCCAGACGGCGATAAGGATGCTTTCCAGCAGATCTCGCTGACACACCCGTTAACAGTGAAAGAACCGTCGCCGAATCCAATGGATCCTGAACCAACCGGCGGAGCTGGCGAAACCGGTGAAACCAGCACGGATAAGCCAAACGGACTAGCGTTGCCATCGGGATTGCTCTCGGTGATTGCAATCGTAGTTGCGTTCGGTGCGCTGATGATCAGAAAGAATTGAGGTGAATCAGGCACCTACGAAAGCAAGAGGGGTGAATATGAATATGAAGAAACTCGCTATCGTATGCATCCTGCTCCTGTGCCTGTCGGTCGTACCAGCGATGGCGCAGGAGAACGATACAGCCGCAAATGTTACGAATGTTACGGCAACGGCAACGCCTACCATCGAACCGACCGCCACAGAGACTGCGACGCCTGTACCGACCGAAGCGAAGTTCCGGGTCGGTCCCACAGTGACACTGCGCCCGGTAAACGATGTGATCAACAAGTCTCAGGACGGACTGGTTGAACTGTACATGAACAACCCATCCTTAAATGACGTAACGCTGACCGCGGATGTGCAGGTCAGCGTGCCATCCGGGATTCACGTCTATGGAGCCGGGTTTGCATCAGGTGGTGCAGCAGGCACCGTCGCAGGAACGTTTACGGTACCGCCGGGAACTGTTCGGACGATCCAAATCAACATCAAGAGCGAGAATGCCGGTACATTCACGGTGCACTTCACAGGACTGTACTGGCCCGGTGACGATAAGGATGCTTTCCAGCAGATCTCACTGACGCATCCGTTGACTGTGAAAGAACCGTCGCCAAAGCCACTGGACCCGAAACCAACTGAAGGGGGAACGAAGGAACTCCCATACACCTACATCATCGTCGGGTGTCTGGCAGTGATTGCGATCGCATTCATTGCGATGATGCTCCGGAAACCCCCGAAGACCGAGGTAGTGATTGAAGAGGAGTAAAGCGGCGGATGAAAAGAATCAGGGTAGGCATCGGAGGAAACGGGACGGTCCGGATCAAACTGAAGAAGACGAGGAAGGATGAGCGTGCAGGCACGGCTGAGCTGAAGGGATCCCATGCTATGCGCCCCGCGTCCCCAGCACCTGCCACGGCTGCCGGAAGCAGGGGGCTTACACTCTCCCACCCCATCCTCAGCCAGATGGAGATCCGGGTGGAGTCCGTCTTTCGACCAAAAGAGCCGGATGTGGAGGTGGTCTACGCACTCACCGGATATGGCACAAGCGTTGACCATCTCCACAAGTTCTCTTCTAACGAGGTCGTAGCCCATGCCACACCGGAGATGGTCTCTTATATTGCCGAAAAGATGGTCGAGCACATCCGGGCTGAGCGAGCCGAGATGCCGACCCTGATCGTGCATGTCCATAGCCACCCGCTGGGTGCGCCTGCCCTGTCTGGCGTGGATAAGGAGACGATGCCCCGGGTTGCTGCACGGATCAGGGCGATCGTACCTGATGCGACCGTGCTTTTTGGCGTACATGCCGTAGGAAGTGAAGAGCGCAGACCGCGAGCACAGCCTGAGCGGGTGTCTGAGAATAAGATACGATGGAGCAGCATCACCCGGACGCATGAGGTTGCGTTCTTTGATGAGGCTGCAAAGCCGGTTCCAGTGAGGGTTGATTGGTAGGATGAATCGGGGAGAAAATATCGAGAAACTCGCCGGACTTCTCTCGGCAGACGAATACGGAGATGTGGTGGCAGAGACGCTTGTCGAGATCCTTGCCGAGGAGCGGAAACGGAATATCTTTGTCGCCAAACTTCAGGAACTTGCGAATGAGGTAAAAGCGATCGATCAGGAGATCACATTCACCCGGATGGAGCGGAGTGTGCTTGATTTCGTGCTCGCAAGCAAACAGCCGCTTAACGCGAGCGAGGTGTCTAATGGGATGGGGTTTAGGTATTCAAGTTTGCGACACAGGACTCATGCATCCCGTGTGCTTAATTCGCTCGTCTTAAAAGGAGTTCTTGGGAAGATTAAAGTAGGTCAGAGTTATTACTTCACATCACCTGCTGAGGCATTGATGGAATGCCTCAAAAGACGAGACGAAGAGCCGGATAGGTGCTCACCTGTCAGGATTGCGGCAGAGACAGGGATGCCACTTGCGGTGGTGCTCGAGGTGATTGGCGGGCTCTTGGGATCGGAATGAAAACGAGATGCAGAGGTGACCACAAATGTATAAAATGAAAGTAATTACAGGGGTGCTGATTATGATCGCGCTTTTCGGGCTACCCGCGGGTGTGCAGGCGCAAGGAGGGGATGATGGGCTGGTTGCAGTAGATTTACGGAGGAGAAGAGCATGAAGAGAACCCCTTTTCACGACCGCGAAAGGGAAATCAACGAGATCATGAAGATACTGGACGTGGAACCGTCCTTAATCACCTTCATCTACGGACCGATCAACAGCGGGAAGACCACGATGATCAGCCGCCTGATAGAAGAATTGCCAGCAGACTACGTTGTCTTTTACATAAACTTGAGGACTAAATTTCTGGCGAGTTATGACGATTTCATCGAGTCGTTGTTTGAGATGGAGATGGAGTCCGAGGGGGCGCTTAAGAAGGGGAAAGAAACGCTTGCGGAGCTGGTTTCATCCATCACAAAGGTTGCGGGCATACCGATAACAAATGAGTTTCTGGATTATGTGTTTAAGGACAATAAGCCAAAGAATGCCTTTTCGTACATAATCAAACTCTTTGAAGAGGTGAAGGCAACGGGTAAGCAGCCGGTGTTGATTCTGGACGAATTACAGAAGATCGGAGATGTGAAAGTGAATGGTTCGCTCATTTACGAACTCTTCAACTTTTTCATAGACTTAACGAAAGAGTTGCATCTGGCGCATGTCTTCGTGGTAACATCCGACTCACTATTCATTGAGCAGATTTACAATGAGGCGATGTTGCAAGGGAGATGCAGGTATCTGCTGGTTAATGATTTTGATGAGGCTACGACTGCCGCGTTTCTGGAGGGGCATGGTTTTACTGATGATGAAAAGGCGGCTGCATGGAATTGCTGCGGCGGAAAGCCAGTGTATCTATTGGAGTTAATCCGTGCTGATGATCGGGGTCGTGAAGTTGACAGGTTGCTCCGAATGCGAGCGGGTGAACTGAAGACTTTTCTCAAAACACTCAAAGAACTCGGAGATAAGATGACTATGAAGGACGAACGGTATGATATCAGTTATGAGAAGATCGTTTCTGTATTGAGGCTGTTTTTGGATGAAGAAGAGATCGATATGTGGTCGATCGATGAAATTTCAAAGCGTTATCTGGTTAGAAATAACATTTTGTTCCTTGATCCGGATAGAGGAATCGTCAAACCACAATCATGGCTGGATCTGCTTGCAGTGCGAGAGGTGATTGCTAACGTGTAGAATCGGGATCGCTGTCCGGGTGTTGCTTGTGATCGCGCTTTTCGGGCTGCCCGCGGGTGTGCAGGCAGAGGGAGATGATGATGGGCTGGTTGCACAGTGGCATTTCGATGAGGGGTCCGGGAGTGTTCTTGCGGATAGCTCCGGGAATGGGAACGATGGGGTGATTCATGGCGCGACTTGGGTTGAGGGGAAGTATGGGGGCGCGTTGAGTTTTGATGGGGTGGATGATTATGTTGAAGCGCCATATTCAGATATTTTGGATATTAAGGATGATATTACGATTGGGGGCTGGTTTAAAACAACTACCAATGATAATAGCGATGATGGATTAGTTTCGAATTGGGGTGATAGAGGTATGGGCCATATTCTATGGACATACCAGGGAGCTATCCTTTTTGACAATAGCGGTAATAGCCAAGCTGTTAAATGGGCAGGGGGAATGACATCTTTTGCTAATGGGGAATGGCATCATATAGTTACGACTAAAAGTGGAACAACTGGTAAGATATATTTCGACGGTAATGAGAAAGCAAGCGGAACTCTTAGTATCACTACTCATGTTGGAACACAACCACTACAAATTGGAACATACAATACTCGAACCATAAGTAGTTTTAATGGTCTCATCGACGAAGTCTGCATTTACAATCGCGCATTAAATGCAGAGAAGATAAAAACGCATTATGAACATGGACCAGTTGAGTTAACCATAACAAAATCAGCCGCCCCTCACTCCATCAAACAAGATCAGACCACAACGATAACCCTAACTGTAAAAAACACCGGCACAACCGAGATAACAGACATTGAAGTATCCGACACGATTCCATCAGACCTAATTTTAGTCAGCGGCGAAACCTCGAAGACGTACACCTCCCTGAGACCAAAGGACTCGAGAGAATTCCAGTACGTCCTGCAACCGAGCGATGCCGGGACGTTCAATCTGGATCCAGCCACGGCAACTTATGCAGATGAAGAAGGAAATTACCACACGACCGAATCAAAGACTGCCACAATCACGGTGATCCCGTCCACGGATCAGCCAGCCACACCACACACCACAAAGAATCCATCCGCAGATATCTCGACCGCAAGCGTGCACCTCCACGGCGAGAAGACCGATGTCGTGCTCGGCGAGGACGTGCTCCTGAAACTCTCCGCGGTAAATATCATCGGAAATCCCCTGATGCGTGTTCAGGTCATAATCATCCCGCCGTCCGGCTGGAGCGTGACCTCTTCCGAATTCGCAAAGTCCGGAGCCGGACAGTACACGACCACTTACGATATCGAATCGGGCGTGGGCAGGGATATTGAGGTGCGGATCATGCCCAACCAGATTGGGGATGATTTCCAGGTGCGGGGCAGGATCATCTACTATTTCGGAGATGATTCGGATGCGAGAGAGGATCACACGCTCACCCTGCCGATCACGGTGCGGGCAGAGGCGGAGAACGGGCAGGGGGCAGAGCGGACGGCAGACACGTCAGGATCAAAGGAGAAGGGATCGAGTACGCCAGGATTCGCGGCGGTGGTTGCGGTTATCGGACTGCTGGCGGTATATCTGCGGGGGAAGAGAAGATGAAAAGAATCGAATTTCACAATCGTGAGAAGGAGATAAAAGAAATACGATCGATACTACATGCAGAACCGTCCTTGATCACCTTCATTTACGGACCGATAAACTCTGGAAAAACCACGCTCGTCAGCCACCTGATCGAAGAACTGCCCGAAGCTTATACTCCGTTCTACATAAATCTCAGGACTAAATTCTTATCGAGTTATGATGATTTCATCGAGTCACTCTTTGAGATGGAGATGGAGACTGAGGGGACGAAACGGAAGAGGAAGGAGACGCTTGCGGAGCTGGTTTCATCTATCACAAAGGTTGCCGGGATACCGATCAACAAGGAGTTCCTGGATTACGTGTTCAAGGACAATAAGCCGAAGAACGCATTCTCGTATATAATCAAACTCTTTGAAGA
This sequence comes from Candidatus Methanogaster sp. UBA203, assembly GCA_002503595.1. Classification (GTDB taxonomy): domain Archaea; phylum Halobacteriota; class Methanosarcinia; order Methanosarcinales; family Methanogasteraceae; genus Methanogaster_A. The sequence continues at coordinate 16,915 of DASC01000013.1, forward strand.
GGTGAAGGCAACAGGGGAGCAACCAGTATTGATTCTGGATGAGTTGCAGAAGATCGGGGATGTGAAAGTGAATGGTTTTCTCATTTACGAACTCTTCAACTTTTTCATAGACTTAACGAAGGAGAAACACCTGGCGCACGTATTCGTGATGACTTCCGATTCGCTGTTCATAGAGCGGATTTACACTGAGGCGATGCTGGAAGATCGGTGCAGGTATCTTCTGGTGGATGATTTTGACGAAGAAACCACCATGGAATTTCTAGAGGAGCATGGTTTTACTGATGCGGGTAAGACGGCTGCGTGGGAATACTGTGGCGGCAAGCCGATATGCCTGGTTGAACTCGTGAATACGGAAGAAGACCGAAAAGGTAAGGCTGAAGAGATGCTCAAGATAAGAAAGGGGCAGATAGAAGAGATCGTGTATTCACTGAAAGCGAGAGATAAGGAGATGTTTGACGCGGTGAGTGGGATACTTTCAGAATTTATCGGGAAGGAGAAGGTTGCATACAAATATATAAGCGATGAAATCAAGTTTCTGGTCGGGAAAAACATCATTTTCGCGGATTCTGTGGATAAGGAGCTGAGACCGCAGTCGAAGCTAAATCTGCTTGCGATAAGAGAGGTGATGAAAAATGTATAACGTGAAAATGGTTGTTCTGGCATCGGTTCTTGCCGGTTTGCTGCTGCTTGCGGCACTGCCGGCATCTGCGGGACTTTCCGGCTGGCAGTACCAGCGAGAGATTGCGATTCAGGAGAACTCTGGCGAGACGCTCCGTGATTATCAGGTGCTGGTGGAGTTGTCAGGTAATGATTTTCCAGAAGAAGCGCAAGCAGATGGCGATGATATCAGATTCACGGATGCGGACGGGCGTGAATTGAGCTACTGGGTCGAGGAATTCGATGCGGGGTCTGAGCACGCGAGGATCTGGGTGAAGGTGCCTCTGGTTCCTGCGAATGGAGAAGCAGAGCGTCTTATGGTGAACAGAGAATCCGATAGGAGGAAAGAAATATGAGAAACATAGAATTCCACAACAGGGAAAAAGAGATAAAAGAGATACGGGCTATACTGGATAGCCGACCAACATTGATCACTTTTATATACGGACCGATAAACAGCGGGAAGACGGAACTTATAAATAATTTGATAGAAAGCCTTCCGGAAACTCAGAAAGTATTTTATATAAATCTGAGAGGGAGATTCATCAGTAACTACGATGAATTTATAAAAGTTCTCTTTGATGTTGAGCATGAGGCAAGATATGGGCGGATAAAGGAGTTTCTGAAACCAATAGTGAATGTTCTGCCTGAGAGCTATCACGGAATTCCAATACCGAAGGATATGTTTCTAAAGTTATTCAAGGAAAAAGATGTAGAGGATGCTTTTGTTTACATAGAGACTGTTCTCAGGGCTTTTTGTGAAAGTGGTCGTGCACCGGTGCTGGTGATTGACGAGTTGCAGGTGATAGGAGACTTGAAAGTGGATGGTTTGTTGATATACAAATTATTTAACTTTTTTATCCGATTAACCAAAGAGTTGCACCTCTGCCACGTATTTGCGGTAACATCAGATTCGCTCTTCATCGAAAACGTCTACAGTGAGGCGATGCTCGAGGGGCGGTGCAGGTATCTGCGGGTGGACGATTTTGATGAGGCTACGACTGCCGCGTTTCTAGAGGGGCATGGTTTAACTGGTGATGAGAAGGCTGTTGCGTGGAACTGCTGTGGTGGAAAGCCGATATGTCTGGTTGAGCTTGTGAATACGGAGGAAGACCGAAAAGGGAAGGCTGAAGAGATGCTCAAGATAAGAAAGGGACAGGTAGAAGAGATCGTGTATTCGCTGGAAGCGAGAGATAAGGAGATGTTTGACGCGGTGATGGGAATGCTTTCAGAATTTATCGGGAAAGAGAAGGTTGGATATAAATATATAAGCGATGAAATCAGGTTTTTGGTCGGAAAAAACATTATTTTTGCGGATTCTGTGAATAAGGAGCTGAGACCGCAGTCGAAGCTAAATCTGCTTGCGATACGAGAGGTGATGAAAAATGTATAACGTGAAAATGGTTGTTCTGGCATCGGTTCTTGCCGGTCTGCTGCTGCTTGCGGCACTTCCCGCATCTGCCGGAATGGCGGGCTGGCAGTACCAGCGAGAGATTGTGGTTCAGGAGAACTCTGGCGAGATGCTTCGTGATTATCAGGTGCTGGTTGCGCTTGCTGGCAGCGATTTTCCGGAAGAAGCGCAAGCAGATGGCGATGATATCAGATTCACGGATGCGGACGGGCGTGAATTGAGCTACTGGATCGAGGAGTTCGATGCGGGGTCAAAGCGTGCTGTGGTGTGGGTGAAGGTGCCTCTGATTCCTGCGAATGGTGCGGCGAGACTTACGATGTGGTACGGGAATCCGGGTGCAGAGAGTGCGAGTGATGGGGATACGGTGTTTGAGTTTTTTGATGACTTTGATAGTGGAATAATTGATACCGATAAATGGGAAATGTATGATTCGGGATGGGGGATTGTTGATGATAGCAGCAAAAAAGTTCTTAAAAGTCCAACACCACAGGTACTTGCTAGAAAATTTATCAAAGCCAACCACCTTTTTATTCAAAAATGCGAACTTTATTGTTTAGTAAAAGGAACGGATGGTCAGATAGCCGGAGGATGGGAACGTAGTATTACTAATATAGATTTTTCTGGTGGTGTAGAAAATTCCTATTGCTTAGAGATTGGAATTGGATGGGAAGGTTCAACGAAGATTAAAAAATTTGTAGATAGGCAAGCAATAGATTTAGATTCCCAATCGAACCTTAACTCGGGGATTTATTATAATGTTAGATTTAATAACGATGGAAGAAATGTGCGTGTGAAGTTCTGGAAAGAAGGGAGTTCTGAACCATCGACATGGAACTTATTAACCAATGCCGATAACAATATAGGTCCAGGAACTATCCGCCTTGGTAACTACGAAGGAAGTAGCTATTATGATGTTGTAATTGTTCGCAAATACACCTCCTCCGAACCCACAGCCACCATCACCCCACCCGCTCCTGCAACCCACACCACCATCTCCATCGCCAAATCCCCCGCCCCCCACTCCATCCGCCAGTTCCAGGAGACCATAATCGCCATCTCCATCAAAAACTCAGGCACCACAGACGCAACCGACGTCGAGATCACGGATGCGATCCACCCCAGTTTCGATCTCGTAAGCGGCGACTTCCCGAACCCGAAGCGCTACGACCTGATCCGACCCGGCGAGACAAGAGACCTCCAGTACACAATCACCGCAAAGGAGAGCGGCACCTTCACGCTTGACCCTGCCACCGTAACTTACGCAGACGAGGACGGAAACATCCAGGAGGCGAAATCAGAACCCGCATCCATCAAGGTCATCCCCTCAACAGAGGGCGGCACTTCCGGCGGCACATCCCGCAACCCGTCAGTCTCAACCGCGAGCGTGCAGCTTCACGGCGAGAAGACCGATGTCGTGCTCGGCGAGGACATTCTGCTGAAACTCTCTGCTGTGAACCTGATCACCAAGCCCACGATGCATGTTCAGGTCATAATCATCCCGCCGTCCGGGATGAGTGTCACATCATCTGCTTTCGCCAAATCCGGAGCCGGTCAGTACACGACCACTTACGAACTTGAGCCTGGAACTGGCAAGGACATCGAGGTTGCGATACGGTCGAATCAGGTCGGCGATTTCGATGTGAACGGCAGGATCATCTACTACTTCGGCGATGATCCCGAGGGTGCCGAGGACCACACACTCACCCTGCCGATTACGGTGCGGGCAGAGCCGGAACAGACGGCAGACACGTCGGGATCGAAGGAGAAGGGATCGAGTACGCCTGGATTCAGTACGGTGGTTGCGGTTATCGGATTATTGGCGGCATATCTATGGAGGAGAAGAATATGAGAAGAATCGAATTTCACAATAGAGTTGAGGAGATGGAAGAGATAACGAGGCTGCTTGACACAGAGCCAACGTTGATCACCTTCATCTACGGACCAATAAACTCGGGAAAGACAGAACTCATAAATAATCTGATAAAAAACCTTCCTGAAAACCAGAAAGTATTTTACATAAATCTGAGGGGCAGATTCGTTAGTAACTACGATGAATTCATAAAAGTTCTCTTCGACGTCGAACATGAGGCAAGATATGGGAGGATACAGGAGTTTCTGAAACCGATAGTGAATGTTCTTCCCGGTAGCTATCACGGGATTCCAATACCAAAGGATATGTTTCTAAAGTTATTCGAGGAAAAGGATGTGGAGGATGCTTTTGTTTACATAGAAACTGTCCTCAGGGCTTTTTACGAAAGTGGTAACGTGCCAGTGCTGATAATTGACGAGTTGCAGGTGATAGGTGACCTGAAGGTAGATGATTTGCTGATATACAAATTATTTAACTTTTTTATCCGGTTAACAAAGGAATTACACTTAGCACACGTATTTACGATCTCGTCAGATTCGCTATTCATTGAGGAGGTTCATAGCGAGGCGATGCTCGAGGGAAGGTGCAGGTATCTGCTGGTTGACGATTTTGATCGGGAGACGACAGCCGCGTTTTTAGAGAAGTACGGTTTTACTGATGATGAGACGGCTGTTGCGTGGGAATACTGTGGCGGCAAGCCGATATGCCTGGTTGAGCTTGTAAATGCAAAACTGAATGGGAAAGATGTAGAGAGCGAATCTAAAAAGTTATTGAAAATCAGAACAAGTCAGATTTTCTCGATATTTGATGAAATATCGCTTGGAAAGGTTGAATATTCAGAAAAATCCATATTAGAGGAGTTTAAGAATTTCGAGCAGGAAGAGATGCTGCAATATGGTAGGATAAATAAAGAAAAGATATTTTTAGTTGGAAGAAATGTGTTCTTCATTGACCCGACACAAAGAACAATTAAACCACAATCACGTCTGAATCTGCTTGCAATAAGAGAGGTTATGAAAAGTGTATAGAAGATATCTAATACAGGGAGTAGCTCTCAGCATCATCACAATGCTGCTGATCATGTTAACAATAGCATCAGCATCAGCATTTACGGACCCCCCGCTCGACATGATCCAGGTCTACGCGCTCGGACCAAAAGACACTGGGTCATCGGTCGAATCATCAATCATCCTTGAGAAAGGCCGTGAATATAGAATCGTGGTCTCTGGTGGCTTCCAGTTCCGGAGAGATGTGGACTGGGGCTTCGCAGACGCCCGGTTTCGTATGGGCAGGGGAAACATGTACACCCAACCGTTCAACTCGATCGAGTTTAATGGTGAACCGGTAGAGGCAGCAGTAAGCGATGTTGAGAATCACACATACACATTCTACCGCACTGGTGACGGGGAAAAGATCAGGTTCAGCATCTTTGACTGCCTCACGACAGGCGAGCGTGGCGGGTACGACGACAACGCTGGAGCGCTTCGGGTTGAGATATACCCTGCAACAGCGCTCTCTGTGACAAAAGTGCCCTCGCCGCATACGATCGAGGAAGCGGATACGACGACGGTGACCGTGACTGTGAGAAATGCAGGAGCGACCGGGACTGGCGAGATCAGGGATATCGTGGTTACGGATTCCGTTCCTCCGGGTTTCAAGTTGATGAGCGGTTCTGTACATGCAGAGTATCCGCTGCTCAAGCCAGACGAGTCCCGGACGCTTCAGTATGTCCTAAAGCCGCATACGAGCGGTACGTTTAACCTGGATCCGGCAGAAGTGTCGTATTCTGACGATCGCGGAGAGCACCACACCGCGAGATCGGATGCGAGAACGCTCACAGTCGTCGCATCGGCGGGGCTGCTGCCCACAGCGCCACAGAACGCAAGCGTGAAGCTGCACGGCGAGAGGACCGATGTCGTGATCGGAGACAACATCCTGCTCAAGCTCTCGGCTGTAAACCTGATAACAAAGCCGGTGATGCATGTCCAGGTGATCGTGATCCCGCCGTCCGGGATGAGCGTTACCTCTTCCGGGTTTGCCATGTCAGGAGCCGGGCAGTTCACATCAGATTACGAGATCAAGCCGGGTGTGGGTAGGAATATCGAGGTTGCGATCGTTGCAAACCAGGTCGGCAACTTCACTGTAGAAGGGAGAGTGGTCTACTACTTCGGAGACGATATGGAGAATGCTGAGGATTACACGCTCAAGCTGCCGATCAGGGTGCGGTCCGCTGGTGCGCATCCGCCGCCGGCAACACCGGTAACAACAACCCTATCTGAAGATCAGGATAGAACCGGAATATTCGGATTGCCGGGATTCAAAGCGGCGTTCGCGATGATCGGGTTATTGATCGCGGCACTTCTATTGAGAGAACGAAGAATTAGTAGATATAGATGAGATCGAATACAACTCTTAGGAGGAGATATAAATGGAATTAAAAGTTCAGTTATCGGAAACAGTAACAACGAAGACGTTCAGAGGAATCTGCATTTGCTTGATTGTGCTGGCAATACTTGCAGGATGCGCCCAGACCTCAAGCGCAGCCACTGGTACTACCATCGACTACCTGCACATCACAGCCAGTGTAAACAACGGCTATGCGACAACAAGCATTGAAGAGAAGCTCACAAACCCGCACAATACTGCAACAGACGACGAGTTCAGGTTCCTGATCCCGGAGGGTGCATTCATCTCGGGCTTTTGCCTGATAATCGACGGCGTCGAGTACGAAGCAGACGTACTCTCTAAGAAAGAGGCAGATGAGCGGTTTGAGGCGGCGGTCTCGGAAGGAAGAACGGCTGGAGTCTTAAAGACGAAGAAGGAGAACATATTCTCTTATTCCTTAAGTTTTGAGCCCCGCCAGAGCATCATCGTTCGTCTGACTTACGAGCAGCCCGTGAAAAAGACGCTTGGTGAGTACGAGTACGCACTGTCGCTGCGAGAGACCGATGTGGCGCACATTGTTCCTGATTTGTCTGTAAACATCACAGTCGCATCAGTGAACCGGATTATCTCTCTGGAAACCCCGGGATTTGAGGGGGCAAGCATGAAGTACCTCTCTTCAACAAAAGCACGGGTCACTTATGGTGCGAAGGCACTTCCTGACCAGGATCTCAGAATCGTCTTCACAACCGACAGCACATCGTTAAGCGGCGAGATGCTCTTCTACGAAACCGGCGGACAGGGTTACCTGATGCACATCTTCTCACCATCGGTCGAAGACCTCGGGACAACGGCTCTTGACAAGGAGATCATCTTCGTGATCGACAAATCCGGTTCGATGAGTGGTGATAAGATCGCGCAGGTAAAGAGGGTGTTCACAGGCATCATCACAGACCTCCCGCCTGACGACTACTTCAATGTGATCTTCTTTGATCGTGATGTTATGGTGTTCCGGGATACGCTCATGGAAGCAAACACACAAACAAAGGCAGAGGCAGCAAACTTTGTTGCCGCGCTCGACGCAAATGGTGGCACAAACATCAATGAGGCACTGCTGCAGGCACTCGGCATGTTTGAACCGAATTCAGGAAGGGTCCCGATCATTGTGTTCCTCACCGATGGAAAACCCACCGGTGAGGTGACATCACCTTATGTGATCCGGGATACTGTAAAAGCCGCAAACCGGGCAGGAGCGTCCATATTCACCATTGCGTTCGGGATCGAGGATGAGGCGAACTACGACTTCTTAAGGGCGCTCTCCCTTGAAAACTGCGGGGTGGCAGAGCGGTTCTATCCTGGAAAGAACGCTGAAGCCGGGATGAACACATTCTACGAGACGATATCAACACCTGTGATAACTGACATGGACTTCGCATACCCCCATGCATCCGATATCGTGAACACAGGCTACAACACGCTTTTTGCAGGATCTGACGCCATCGTACTCGCCAGATACCCGGCAGGCATAGGAAACATCGACTCAAGCATTGATGCGGTCACACGCACGGGCAGCCGCAGCTTCGACAAGACATTTCCAGTCATTTTCGGATCTGAGAACAGCTTTATTCCAAAACTCTGGGCGCACACGAAGATACGGGAACTGATGGACAGGATGGTCGTCGAAGGCGAGACTGATGCGCTTGTGTCCGAGATTACTGACCTTTCACTGGAGTTCGGGTTCGTAACTCCCTACACATCGCTATTTGTGGAGGTGCCAGTGATCGATAAGATCAGCGAAGCAACCACCGAAGGCACGCTGGCAGAGTCCGAAGAGGTAGCTACCGCAACCCCTGCATACGAAGGAGAGGGTGCAGGAGAGGGTGTGGCGGAGGAAGCGATACCCGCACCGACACCTGAAGCAACTTCGGCTCCCAGAGAGAGTGAAGAAACAGACAAAGCAACCGGATCGGCTCAAGAAGCTGCCACCGCAGCAGAAACGGCACAGACAAAGAAGAAGACCCCTGGCTTCGGCGCACTCTTCGCGACCACCGGACTCGCAGCTGTCGCATATCTGGCGCGGCGGCGATGACCTCGCATCATCCGGCTGGTGCTGCGAAACCCGCGCCTACAGATTGACCGGGGACCAGCAGCTCCGCAGAGCCCGTTCACGCCATCGTTTCCGTGTCCGGGCTCACAACCCCCCTATCCCATCAGTTTCATGAAACCATGATCTCACTATCTGCCGAGAACTCGGGGTACCACAGACGCAACCGACATGCGATCCGATGAAACCTGCGCCACACACCACAAGCATCCCCATAACCGGACATACCTTTAAATTCGTATAAGTTTACCTATCTCTCATGCAACGAAAGGCATGCATCATCTGCCATGGTGAACTGGGTTCGACGCATTATGAGGGCTACGATATCTGCACAGAGTGCTTCGATCTGATGGAAGACCTGATGAGTGAGTACTTCATAAAGACGATCACGCGCAGAGAGACTGGCGCAAGCGGCGAGATGTATTCAAAATATTTAAAAGATACTATTGATTACGTGACAGATTATAAGAGGATCCGGGAGAAGTCGAAGAGATATTTCAGGGATGTGAAAGAGCGGCTTGAGACCGCGATGGAAGACGAAGCCGGACCAGAGCAGCGGTATCTCGAGCGCATGTTATCGGTTCTCGATTGGTTGCAGGATAATCCGACATTTTATAATTATTATTTCAAAGAATATTATTCATGCCCGAACTGCGGGGCATCGATCTTTGAGCATTTCAACCAGCAGATGGTCGGCGACTGGCTCATGATCACCTGTTCACAATGCGATACGCTGATCAAGAAGTACTTCCTGCCAAAGCAAGTATGATCGATGATGTGTACGACTTCGGTCTGGACCACATCATCGATATAATCGGAAGAAGACGTGCTGAAACTGTGGGACTCCAGTTCCCGGACGGTTTCAAGCGGAAAGCGATCAGGGTATCAGAGGAAATTGAAGAGCGTACAGGTTCAACGGTTATAATCTCTGCAAACTCCTGCTTCGGCGCGTGCGACATCGATACCGGACTTCTCGAGTCTGTGGATCTCCTGTTCCAGTTCGGACATGCAGAGATACCGAATATACAGACAGAGAACGTAATCTTTGTCGAGGCAGAATCCAGCATCGATCTTCTCCCAGTGCTAACAAAAGCGATTGATGTGGTCGGAGATCGTGTCGGGCTTGTTTCGACGGCTCAGTTCGTGCATAAACTTCCTGATGTGAAGCGGTATCTTGCGGATCACGGCATACACGGCGTCATCAGTAGCGGCGATGCGCGCATCGCACATCCAGGACTTGTATTGGGATGCAACTTCTCTGCGGTTCCTGATTGCGATGAGTACCTGTATATCGGCACAGGCAATTTTCATGCGCTCGGGGTATCGCTTGCGACCAGAAAGCCGGTCTGGATTGCGGATCCGGAGATGAACGAGATCAGAAAGCCGGATGTCGATAAGGTGCTTCGCAAGCGCTGCGCTGCAATCGAGCGGTCGCTTGATGCGCAGTCGTTCGGGATTCTCGTATCCACCAAGATCGGGCAGTGCAGGAAGGATCTCGCATTCGAGTTGCGTTGCAAGGCAGAAGAGCACGGTCTGGACGCGCACGTCCTGTTTGCTGACATGATAACGCCAGAAGCGCTGGCGCCGTTTCGTGTGGACGCGTTTGTGAACACGGCGTGCCCGCGGATCGCAATCGACAATACTGCTGTGTTTCCCGTGCCTGTGCTAACACCAGTTGAGTTCGAGGTCGTTGTTGGGGTGCGTAGGTGGGAGGATCTCGTGTTTGATGAGATCACATAACCCACTAACCCGCGTAACAACGCACTATAAAAGTTACTACGCCGCATCCTCTAGTTCGAGTCTCGGCGCAACACCGAGCGATTTGATCTCATCGAGGAGCAGTTTGAACGCGTAACTCATCTCCACCGGATAGATATCGGTTTCGGAGCCGCAGTTGGTGCAGAATGCGATATTCTTTCTCCGATCGAACGTGGCGATCATCCCGCAGTGATCGCAGACCAGCTCGGACACCTTGTCCGATTCATCGAGCAAACGTTCCTTCAGGGAGAGCGCTGCGCCGTGCCCGATAAGCACGTCCCGTTCCATCTCTCCGAACCTGAGACCGCCTTCTCGTGCACGCCCCTCGGTCGGCTGGCGCGTCAGGACCTGAACAGGTCCTCTCGATCTTGCATGAATCTTGGACGCAACCATGTGATGGAGTTTCTGGTATAGAATGCCGCCGATGAATATGTCTGCCTGAATCTGCGCGCCTGTGACACCGTCGTACATCACCTCTTTTCCCGTGCTCGCAAAACCACACGCTTCTAATGCATCACGCAATTCTTCCTCAGTCTCGCCTGAGAATGCATCGGCATCGATGCCCCTTCCCTGAAGCGCGCCAACCTTTCCGCCGATCATCTCGAGCACATGCCCGACCGTCATCCTCGACGGGATTGCGTGCGGATTTAATACCAGATCAGGGACGATCCCCTGTTCTGTAAATGGCATATCCTCGTAAGGCACGATCAATCCGATGACTCCTTTCTGCCCGTGCCGGGACGCAAATTTGTCTCCGATCTCTGGTATCCGCTGGTCCCTGACCTTCACCCGTGCAAGGCGGGTTCCGTACGATTCGGTCACGATGACGGTATCGACGATTCCTTTCTCGTTTGACCGCATGGTAACCGAGTTCTCACGGCGCTCTTGCGGGGCAAGTCCGGTGGGCTCCTCAATGAATCTTGGAGGGGACGTCTTCCCGACGAGGACGTCTCCGGGACGAACATCAGTCTCCGGATTGATCAGGCCATCAGAGTCCAGATGCGCATACGCTTCATCTCCTCTTGCACCCCTGACCTCGGCGTCAGGGATCTCGAACTTATCCTCCTGCCCGCCGGGATACCGCTGCTCCTCTGCCTCAAGCGTCCTGAAGAAGTGGCTGCGCCCGAGACCGCGCTCGATTGAGCCCTTGTTCACCACGAGCGCATCCTCGATGTTGTAACCTTCAAACGATAGCACTGCAACGATGAAGTTCTGACCTGCGGGTCTGTTGTCTGCGCCGATTGCGTGTGATGTTGTGGTGTTCACGAGCGCACGCTCGGGATAATGGAGTATGTGCCCGCGAGTGTCAGGTCTCATTTTTATGTTAGATGCCGGGATACCGATGCACTGCTTAACCATTGCAGCGCCCATCGTGTTCCTCGGGGATGCATTGTGCTCAGGGAACGGGACCATACCAGTGCATATTCCAAGGATCAATGCCGGATCGATCTCGATGTGGGTATGTTCCGGCGTGATATCCTCTTCATTGACCGCGATTAACGCGTCCTCCTCCTCCTCAGCATCGAGATACTCGATTGCGCCCTTTGATACGAGATCGTCAAACGTAATATCGCTCTGTTCGAGTTTTATGATATGGTCTTCAGTGACCAGCGGTCTGCCACCCGCAACAACGATCAGGGGACGGCGGGCTCTGCCCATATCAGTATTGATGAGCACATCATGCCCCTGGAGCGAAACATTGAGTTGGCCCCCGATTGCGCCCTGCCTCCGCCCCATCCTGATCTTCCGCACCAGTTCTGCCGGACTTTCGTGGGTGCCGACCAGTTCACCGTTTAAAAATACCTTGCCTGTCATCGGTCATGCCTCTTATCATTCATACTGCACTGACGCCATACGCATGCAATTCGTTCCTGATCGTCTCGGTATCCTCGATTCCTGTGGATAGCTCCACCATCTGGGCGAAGTTCTTCACAAGACCACAGTTCGGACCTTCCGGCGTCTCGGATGGACACAATCTGCCCCACTGCGTCGGATGCAGGTCCCTTGCCTCGAAATGCGGCTGCGTTCTTGACAATGGCGATATTACCCTCCGCAGGTGGGACAACGAGGATATCTGATCGGTGCGGTCGAGCAACTGCGCAACACCTGTGCGCCCGCCAACCCAGTTTCCAGTCGCAAGCGGGTAAACGATGCGCTGTGTGAGCACGTCCGGACGTATCACGGTCATGATGTTCAATTCTCGTTTCCTCATGCTCGCACGCTCGATCTGGTACTTGATGTCTCTTGCAAGTCGGTTGAATGAAACCCGGAAGAGGTCTTCCATCAGATTCCCTGCGAGTTTCAGCCGCTTGTTTGCGTAATGATCCTTATCGTCCACGTTTCTCCGACCTGTAGCCAGTTCAAAACATGCCTCAGCCATTCTTGCCAGATAATGAGCTTTTACCATCCGATCCGCTTCCGCGTTGCCGAGATGCGGAAGCAGGTACCTGTCAAGGACGTAGCCGATCCTCCGTGTTTGGTACTCCCTTGCCTGCCTTGTCGCAACGACGCTTCCGAGTTCCTCAAGCGCATTCTCCTGCGTAAACACTCCCAAGTTTACTGCCTCTTCAAGATTCTCCTTCATAAACTCCCTGATATCAGGATCATCCGATACCGCATCCACGAGATCCTTGTCAGTCTCAAGTCCAAGTGCACGGGCGAGCACGACGAAATTGATGCGCCCGGGAAGTGACGGGAACGATACCTCAAGTATCGATTTGCGCCCGCGCTCGACCACGGTCAGTGCCCGGTATCCGTACCGCTCAGAAAACACCTTCGCAATCTCGACCCGGTCGCCGTACCTGTGATCTATCTCGGTCATGATCTTGTTCGGCGCAAGATCCTCAAGTGTCATGATCACCCGTTCGGTGCCGTTCGTGATGAAATATCCGCCAGGATCAAGCGGATCTTCGCCATGCGACTGTATTTCCGCATCTGTTAGCCCGTATAGGTTACATGCCTTCGACCGCAGCATGATCGGCGTGACTCCGATCTCCACGCTCTTCGGATCACTCTCAACCCCGTCCTGTACGACGGTCATCGTGAGATTGATCGGTGCTGAATATGTGAGATTGCGCAGCCGCGCATCGGATGGGAACAACCGATCGACAGCACCATCTGCTTCCTTGACCACCGGATGTCCAACCGAGACCGTCTCGAGACGGACGTACGTTTTTGTACCGCTGCTGGCGTCACCAACCTCGGTTTCGATGACACCCATCTCGTCAACGACCTTCTGGAGACCATGATCTATGAATTCATTGAACGAGTCGATCTGGTGCTGCACAATCTTGTTCTTGGTAAAATATGCACGGGACAGTTTTTTTCGATCTAACATTCTTCCCTCATTCGATTACAAGGCGATAAAACACGAATTCGCCAGCAGTTTCGCTATCTCTCGTAATTTCTACGACGTCGCCTGCGTTTGCACTGATCTCCTTGATTGCCGGATCAACCGTCATGATCTTGGACAGTTTCTCCTTTTCGATGTTGTATCTGCTCAATACTTCCTCTGCCTCATCATCATCGAGTATCCGATGTCTCGGAACCGTTATGTGGCTGGATATGTCGAATTCTATCTGAACCCCTCCACGGAATCGTGTCGTAACGGAAATCGCCAGAAGCGATTTTCATCGATGCCACTGTCCGAAGGACAGGACATTAATGGATCGCCAAGAGCGATCCATCGATGCCACAGCCTGCAAGGGCTGGGCATTAACGGGCTCGAAGGGATTTGAACCCTCGGCCATCGGGTTTCTGCACGCAGCAGCAACGCCGCAGGCGTTAAAAGCCCGGTGCTCTGCCTAGCTGAGCTACGAGCCCTTCCAAAGCTAATCATAGTGGGAATCTGGAGGACTGGAGTATCGTCGTGGTGCACCAGTGACTCAATGCATTCATGCATAATAAGGGTTTCCTGCCGTGTTCATATCAACACAGCGTTGACGGCTCCTTCCTGTCCTGGCCGGTTGGTCACCTGCGCCGAGCCCAAATTTGTCTTGATGATCGCTCCTTTTGTGATGATATTCCGCCGGGTATAGTATTGATTTGCCGGGTTTCCCTCGACGGTCTCGATGTTACATTTCTGGGTTGTGTTATCTGCTGGATTGGTCACGTTCGCTATATCGCACCGGAAGAGGCGTATCTTCTTGTTTCCGCCAAAGGTGCGTATCTTCTTGCCGCGCACCGGTGCGAGGTGGGTGTCAGCAGGTTCACGCCCCATCTCGAACTTTCGTTTTCCACGAGATCTCACGATCCTTCCGCCGCTTTCCTTGCATCTTGAAGCTCCTTGCCATTTCATGTTTTATTCTCCGTATAAGCGTCCCGGCCGGGACTCGAACCCGGGTCTAAGGCTCCGCAAGCCCTAAGGATATCCGCTACCACATCGGGACTCGCATCACCAGTTATGCCTGTATGTTCTTAAAGGTTATCTGACCACCCGTACCAGCGAGGTCAAAAAATAGGCTCTCTGGTAATTCGAGTT
>DASC01000120.1 GCA_002503595.1 Candidatus Methanogaster sp. UBA203
ACTACCCGAGACATGGGGCATACTGTAACCAAACACGGAATATAACCGCAGAGTACGCAGAGGGGCGCGGAGGGGAAATAAATGGTTAAATGCTCTGCGTTCCTCTGCGCCCTCCGCGGTTATTTTTACTTGCCAGAAAGTACAGGATCGCAATCAGGAGACAAATCAGTATATCTGAGTAGTTACCTTTTTTGTATGTACTCAGCCAGTAGTGAAACCCTGCGGTTGTAGCAGAGATCTCTTCGATCCATGCGCAGTAGATCAGAACTCATCCACATAAAAGCCCCTCCATGAACGGAGTGTCAACGCCAGGGGCGTAACAGTCTCGCGCGTCAGTACTTGTGTGCAGAACCGAACTCAGTGCCAGTGACTGTGCCGCTGCTGGCACAGAACACAGGCAACATCGCCGGAGGCACGGTGTCTAAAAACCATATCAGATGCCCTACAGCCGTATCTTCCCTTTGTGCCTCGCATAAGTCGCATAATCGACGTACTCCTTCTCAGCGAGCAGATCAGAAACACTCGGCGCACCGCTCCGGATACCTCCGAGCCGGTCTGTGACATTGAAGCTGAACGCATCGCTCCCTGCGCCAGACCCAAACGAGGTCATGAATATCCGGTCGCCTGCTGATGCGATATCAAGGATCGCGGCAAGCCCGATCATGCATGATGCTGAATACGTGTTCCCGAGCGTGGTCACCGCGATTCCGGGATCGATCTGCTCGGAAGTGAAGCCGAGACTGGCTGCAACCCGCCGCGGGAACTTGCCGTTTGGCTGGTGGAATACGGCATAATCGTAATCATCCGGCTTGGTGCCAAGATCCGTTAGCAGTCCACGCGCAGCCGATGTGATGTGTTTGAAGTATGCGGGCTCGCCAGTGAACCTGCCTCCGTGTTCAGGATATGGCATTCCTTCCCTGCGCCAGAAATCGGGCGTATCCGTGGTAAACGAGAACGTGCCCTCGATCTCTGCGACCAACTGATCCGGATCCCTGCCGATGATGTATGCAGCCCCGCCTGCGGCAGCGGTGTATTCGAGCGCATCCCCGGGCGCGCCCTGTGCGACATCAGCGCCGATGGCAAGCCCGAGATCGATCCTGCCGGATTCGACAAGACCCATGCAGGTCTGGATTCCCGCGGTGCCTGCCTTACACGCGAATTCGAAGTCCGCGACCGTGAGATTGGGCGCTGCGCCGACGGCATCAGCCACGATGGTGCCTGTTGGCTTCACAGCATAAGGATGGCTCTCTGATCCAGTGTAGATGGCACCGATGCGTGACGGGTCAATACTACCCCTCTTGATTGCATTCCTGGCAGATTCCACCGCAATGGTCGCTGTATCCTCATCCATATCCGGCACCGACTTCTCTTGTACGCGAAGCCCGCCTGTAATGCTCTGCACGTCCGCACCCCAGACCTTTGCGATCTCAGACACCTTGATTCGATAACGCGGTATGTACGCCCCGTAACTTATGATTCCAACTGTCATTTGGCTCACTATAATTAGTTGTGCACAAGCGGTATTTAACGGTTCGGATTGTAAGATTCGTAATCATCTTGTGATAGCCAAATTCGTGGCATCCCCTCAAACGCGTAATTCGTGTTATGCATTTTATTTAAAATCAACGTAACTACTCAGGTATGTTGATTGGTCGCCCGATTGCGATTCCGTACTTTCTGGCAAGAAAAATAACCGCGGAGGACGCAGAGGAACGCAGAGTATTTAACCGTTTATTCCCCCTCCGCGTCCCTCTGCGCACTCTGCGGTTAAATTCCCTGTTTGGCTCATGTTATGTTCCGGGTCAAGCAGTGCCGATATAGCGAAGTCGCATGATAGTGTTTTAGGTACCTGAGTAGTTACAAATCAACAACAGTAGAACATGAATGACAAATCGTACGAATGGCACGAATGTCTAACATACTGATGACCCCCACAGATTCAAGCATCTTTGGCAGATCTGCCCCGGGTCGTGAACAGGTTTATTAGTTCCGGCTATTGATGTTCGCATCGCAACAGAGCAGTCACCATCATGACGGTCATCAACACCTCAAAACTTGACCGGGGAGAAGCACAGAGAGCCCTCTCAGCCGAACTCGACCGCCACCCCCTGATAATCCTCCTTGGTCCGCAGGGAAGCGGCAAGACCACGCTTGCAATCGAACTCATCGACAGCCGGGTGGGCGCGATCTTCGAAGGCAGGGTCCGGAGTTCCCAGCCCGTGATACTGCTTCGGAGGGATGCAATGGAGTCCATGCAGCGGATGGTGGTAGAACACAGGAAACTGCCAATCGAGGGTGCGGATGGAGCCATATACGTGGACGTGAGCATGTATGATGCCTTAAAAGCCACAATTGAGGGCGTCTTCGATGTCATGGAACTCGGGGAGGATGTGCTGGTCTCGCGGATAAAAGAACTCGCTGGTGGCGTTATAGGGGTCAGTGTGGTCGAGGTTGTTGCCGATTCTGAGGATCTCAGGGAGAGGCGCATGAACAGGCACAGAGATGCTGCTGCAAGGCTTGAGATGCTTCTTCTAAAGGAGCGGCGCTTCGGGGTGGAGTCGAACATCTGGGGAATCCAGGGGGCGAGAGTCGGGGATATCATAAGCCGGGACTCGGTTAGCCCTTATCTTTTGGGTCAGATATCCCGGACTCCGGAGGACTTCAGCCGGGCGATACCGACGAAGGGGCTAAGTCTCGAGGAATGCCTCCGGGAGATGATCAGTATCGCTAAAAACGAGAAACTGGAGTCCGGGTTTCTCGTGCTACACCGCGAGGGCGAGCAGCAGGCGATAAGCGACATCCTGGTCGGGAGCAGAGATTCCATAATCGGGGTCACGATGCTCGAACTCTATGTGGGCTACCGGCAGAGGCGGCGGAATCGGCAGGATCGGCAGGTGTATGTGCCTGACATCGAGGGCACCGTGGAACTGATCCACTCCCACATGCAGGGCGACTTCCGGCTGTCAGACGCTGATTGCGGGGGTGCTGAGCGCTTCGGGATCATCGTCTCGGTCGTGGAGCCGGACGGAGGCGTGGACTCCACGAACGAGGCAAGGAGAGAAGAGTTAAGGCAGATATTGTGGTGGTGAGATGTGGTTGGGGTGTTATAGGGGTGGATCGAAAGACTTAAAGAAAAAGAAGAGTGAAAATGGGCACATGCTCGAGTAAGTTGCGGCAATTTACCGCTGAGTACGCAGAGGGCGCAGAGTCTCCGCGAACTCTCGCTCTTCAGCGGTAATCCTGCAGTAAGAGTTTCAAACCGCCGGATCGACGCCAGAGACGTTAATTCCGTAAAAACTCCACATGATATTGAACATGTTCTGAAAAGGGGTATACGATGATTTTAGAAAATTTGACCGAGGTTCCATCGACCGACCCGAGCAATCTCCTTAGATTGAGGGACAGCGTCTATTCTGCGGACTTGGTTATAAAGTCCAGTCATAAACTGACAACCCCTCATAGATCAAAACGTTAAATACAGGTCGTAAGTAAGATAGCAACTCACACGCATCAGGAGGATTCAGATGACAAATATGCTGGAAGTAAACAATGTTGCAAAAGAGTACACCATCGGCACAGAAAAGATAAGAGCGCTCGATGGAGTCAGTTTTAACGTAAATGAAGGCGAGATCGTAGGTCTGATAGGTCGAAGCGGCGGCGGGAAGAGCACGCTATTAAATATCATCCGCGGGTTTGAGGCGTTTGACGAGGGAACGCTTAAACTGGATGGGTTTCTGGTCACGCCGGACTCTGATAAAGAGGTTTTTTTAAAGCTCAAACAAATTACTGCGATACATCTTCAGCGGTCATTCGCGCTGTGGTCGGATTACGTGGTGAACGACGTCCTCCGGAAGATATACTCGCTTCGGATCGGTTACGAAGGTCTCCCCCCAGCAGACCTTCCCGAGTATGATGATCTGGTGGAAGAGGCTATGGGGTATGTCAGGATGGTCGGACTTCAAGAGAAGGCAAAGCATGTCGATTACGTCCTGAGCGGTGGCGAGAAACAGCGGGTGATCATAGCGAGACAGCTTGCAAAAAAGCCAAAGATACTTCTGCTCGACGAACCTGCGACAATGGCATGTCCTGCGACCAAACAAGAGATTCTTGACACGCTTAAGAAGGTGAACAGCGAGACCGGGCTTACCATGCTCTGTGCATCACACCTCCCGGAGGTTCACAGATACCTCGTGGACCGGCTGATATGGCTCGACGGCGGGAAAGTGATCCTCGAAGGCGATCCCGAATACGTACTAAGTGAGTTTTTAAAAGAGATTCCTGATCCGATTCCGCTATCGAAAAGTGAACCGGGCAAGAGAGAGATAGCCATAAAGGTGGAGGATGTTTCGCACAGGTTCTATCTCATATCGATCGGTGGCGAGACGCTCAGATTCAACTCGCTCAACTTCAACATAAACGCTGGAGAGATCACCTCGATCATAGGTCCGAGCGGCGCAGGAAAAACAGTCCTGTGGAAGATGTTGTGCGGTTTCCTGTTTCCGAAGGAGGGGCAGGTGCTTTACAGGCAAGATGACGAGTGGGTGAACATGAGCCAGTACCACAAGAAGAGGATGGAGGTCAGAAGGCGGATCGGGCTCATGTTCCAGGAGTTCGCGCTAAGCCCGCATGAAACGATCGTGGACCAGCTCGCATTCAAACTTGGCGTGAAAGGGCAGAACGTAATACAGGAGGCGCAAGAACGGGCAGAAGAACTCGGTATCACCGAGCACGTACTTGACACGATCTACCAGATTGTGGATATGCCAGAGACCGGTGCAAAGGACGAACTCGAATCGCTCGGGTTCTCTCCGGATATCCTTGGCGTACTGTTCCCGCGTTTCCCGCGCACAGAGACCATAAAGTACGCTGAATCGGTCTTCGGTGCGCTCGATCTCTCGATGGATGTGCTGGATAAGTACCCACAGGAGTTGTCAGGCGGCGAGAAGGTACGGGTGATGCTCGCGATCACGCTTGCGCCAAAGCCGGATATCCTGCTGCTCGATGAGCCGTTTGGCGATCTCGATCCGATAACGCTTCGAGATATCACCAACTCGCTAAAAAAGATCAACGCCGAGTTCGGGACAACGATCGTCCTGATCAGCCACCACCTCGATTTCGTGAGGGAGGTATCCCATCGCACAATCCTGATCGAGGATGGCGAGTTTATCATGGAAGGAAAGCCGGACGCAGTCTGCGATGAACTGATCCAGCGGTCAGGCGCGGTGTATCTGCAGTGAAGTGTGGGCGAAGGTGCAGCGATCCGAACGGCATCCGAGCAAACAGGGAAGGGTGACCCTCGCAGGTCATCCCAACCACGATCTGGCTCCCGGTACCTTAAATAGGGCACTGTCTGAAAACCAAGTG
>DASC01000098.1:0-2568 GCA_002503595.1 Candidatus Methanogaster sp. UBA203
ATTAAACTACCGGATTTTGGTGGTGGGTTCGGATATGCTCACAGATCATACCCTTTCGGATCAAACCGTTAAGTACCATAAAAACACAAACAAAGAACAGATTATCACATGCCAGTAGACTCTATCGGTACAATATTCGGCGAGACCGGGTTTGCAGACTTCAGGTTCACGGTCTCGGACCCTTCGACAAAACAGGGCGACTATCTCAAGATCTGGCACGAGATCGATGGCTGGGTGCTTGCCCAGGTGGTTGCAATCACCAGATTGGACGAGGATCGGGACGATTCGAGCGCTGACCGGATGGTTGCAAAAGCCATGGTCATCGGATCGCGGCAGAACAGGATTCTAAGGATGCCTAAGACCCCGTTTAGCCCGGGGGATCGGATATTCCACGCTGATCCCGAACTGATCGCATCGACGCTTGGGCTCACACGCGGCAACGTCTATCTCGGACTTCTTGAGGGGCAGAGTATACCTGTGCATCTCGATGCCAACGCCCTTGTCCAGAAGCATGTCAGCATCCTTGCGCGGACCGGCAGCGGCAAGTCGTATGCAGCAGGTGTTATCATGGAGGAACTCTTCGATCAGGATATCCCGCTCGTGATCATCGATCCGCACGGCGAGTACACCTCGCTTAAGGATCCGGCGGTCGAAGGGGACTTCGAGTACTTCGAGATTGCACCGGCAGGATACGCAGAGCGGCTGACCGTGTACACGCCAGCAGATAGGGTACTAAATCCCGGGGCAGATACGGTCTTTCGGCTGAATGGAGTCAATCTCAAAGCAGGTGACCTCTCAAGGATTCTTAATATCCAGTCGAGTAGCCAGATGGGCGTCATCTACGAGGCGATACAGAAGATACGCGCTGAGAAGAACAGGTACACGATCGATGACATCATCTTTGAGGTCGGCAACAGCAACGGCAATGCGAAATGGGGCGTGTTAGGCGTTCTTGAATCGATTCGGGAGACCGAGATATTCTCAGAGAACCCAACACCGATTCAGGAACTGGTTAGACCCGGACGGGGCTCGATCATCGACATGAAGGGGGTTGTTCCTGATATGCAGGCGATGATTGTTGCACGGTTGTGCGAGGAGCTCTTTGAGGCAAGAAAAATCAACACCATCCCTCCGATGATGCTCGTTATCGAGGAGGCGCACAACTACTGCCCTGAGAAGGGTTTTGGTAAGACCGTCAGCACCGATATCATGCGAACGATCGCGTCAGAGGGCAGGAAATTCGGGCTCGGGATGATGGTGATCTCCCAGCGCCCGGCACGCATCGATAAGAACGTGCTCTCGCAGTGCAACACCCAGATCGTCCTCAAGGTAACCAACCCGAACGATCTGCAGGCGATTCGAAAGGGGCTTGAAGGGATCAGCGTTGAAGCAGAGGCTGAGATCAAGAGACTGCCTCCGGGGGTTGCGATGATTGTGAGCGGCGATATCGAGCGACCGATAGTGGTTGAGATCCGCGCACGGAAGAGCAGGCACGGCGGGAAGTCTGCCTCTGTGATCGAGCGCGAGCCGCGGCGCGAAGAGCAGCGGGTGGGAAGGGAGCGCGAGCCACTGTTTGCGCCAGAGAAGATGGTGGGAAGAGGGGAAGCGGAAGAGAGAGTATCTGCTACAGAACAGAAGCCTCTCGAAGGAAAGAAGACCAGCGGATTATTTGCAAAGGTTTTCGGAAGCGGAAAGACATAGACCTGCCTGTATTTTTGTTGCGAAGTTTCACGTCCCACCAAAGAACTTTTCGATAAACAGAAAGGTTTAAATAGCATAGTATGCACACCATAAATCGCACTTGTTGATAAATGGATAAGTGAGAACAAATGAGGACAATACAATGAAGATCAAGACAGTAAGCATGATACTAGCATTCCTGCTGATCGCCGGAGCCGGCATTCCGGCAGTGGCAGTGGCAGTGGCAGAAGTTCATATACCGATGCCGGTAGCACCACCAATGATGGTGTCGATGGAAGACTCACCAGACCCGACAGATATGGACTTTCAGAAACTTCAGATCAGTCCGCGGCACTCTCATACAGAGTTGATGCCGGGCGAGAGTGACGAGATCACCGTTACGGTGACGAACAAGAACAACGTGACAGTACCAGTGAATCACAGGGTCGTGGATCAACCGTACAGCGAGTATACATTCGAGGAGGACTGGATCACCATAACACCATCGTCCGCAGAACTCGGACCAGACGATGAGATGGAGTTTACAATCGCGGTCGCGATCCCTGATGAGGCAGATAGCGGGCAATACAGCTTGCAGGTCGCATTCACAGACGATGTGATACCATCGCCATACCCGTCGCCGTATCCGATGTACATCAATGCGTTCGATCTCCACATCAGCGTGTGGAAGCCGCCTGTGATCCAGATCCAACCATCATACATCCATGACCGGGTCGAATCCGGCAAGGGGTATGATTATGAGGTCAATCTGAAGAACATAGGCGAGGAGGAGATCGAGATCGATCCGAAACCCGGAGGTGAGCGATGGTACGGGTACGATATGGGGATGGCGCAGGCATTCGAGAATGATGCAATTATGATAGATGC
>DASC01000098.1:2642-5666 GCA_002503595.1 Candidatus Methanogaster sp. UBA203
CAATGACCCCTCGATCGACGAATGGGGTGGGATGATTCATCTCAGTTTTGAGGTGTGGACACAGCCGACAGAGCCGTTTGTGAAGACGTTTGCAGTAGGGAGCTTTGAACCCATAACCATCGAGATCACATCGCAACAGTACCGGCATTACACATGCGGAGGCGGGAGTGGCGGCAGCGAGGATGAAGATCCGTCCTTTGATGTGACGCTTAAGGAATCGTCAGGAGATCCTGCAACACTGACCCGCACCATGGCGGCATACTCAGGCTCGGTCAATCTCGGTGGCAGCGACTGCACCCCGCCATGGGAGATCGACAGCATCGGAATGTATAATGAAGGTCGCACCAGTTACGTCGAACGCTACACCGCGGATGGTACGGTCGGAGAGTGGGAACTTGGCATACTTCCGCGTTACGCCGAAGAATTTGAGTATACGATAACGATCGGAGATTCGGGATGAGGCGCTCCACCGCGCCTCATCCCCCAACAGGTGGCAACATGGCGAAGATACCGACACTGGCAGTGATTGTGATCTCGGCCGCGCTGATCCTTGGTGCAGGATGCATCACAGACACAGACGACAACGCCCAATCGTACAACATCGTATGGGCGGACACGCCGCCTGCCGATCACAAGGCGATCGAAGCTAAACTCTCGCACCAGATCGCGCCGTATCCGGGCGCGGTGTACGGCAACGTAACCGTCTCGGCATCGGAAAAAGACGGCGGGATGCGTCTTCACGTATCTGCCGCATCGCCAACATGCAGATATCCTGACCTCTACGACTTTGTGTACATGAACCATGAACTCACCAAGACCGGATATCTCCTCGAAGCGATCCCTGAGGCGACGAGGCAGGACGCAATCGGGATTGCGATGCAGAATCCGGAGATCGCGGGTGTGTTATCAGGCGGTGTGGGCGCTGGCGTTCCGACTGTAAGAAGGATCCTTCCTGAAACGGCAGAGGAGTTCTACGTGCCAAAGACCTGCATAAGCGTTACATGGGCGGATGCATCAGTCTCCGCGCTTGTCGATATGGGCACTGGAAGCGTGGTTGAGACATGGGGGGTGGGTGGATGAAAAACAGATCGAGACTGAAGATACTGAAAATATCCTGCATATATGGCGGCATACTCAGCCTGTTTCTTCTTGGTCTGTACGTCTTCTTTGTGGTCGCATTTCCGGGCACCGTGAAATTTATGCCGATCCAGGTCGCTCTGCTGCTGGCAGGGATCGTCTCAGTCACCGTCTTCTCCTATATGCACCTCAATTATGCAAGGGATAACCCGGAAGAATTCACATGCCCAATCCTTTCCGGAATCATCATAACTGCGATCAGCCTCTCGTCCGGTCTGATCTTCATCTACCCTCTGGTGTTCTTATACCAGGGGGATCTATCGAGTGCGGTCGCTGGGTTCATGTACTCCATACCCGGGTATATCAGCCTGATTCTTGGCATCCTCTCCGCGTATGCGGTGTTAAGCGGCAGCAGAAGATCTCCGGAGGGTCTTGTGCAGTGGAAGATACGGGGGCTGCAACTGAGCACGGTGATCCTCGCGACAGGAATCGTTGTTTCCGGCATATCCCTATCATCGGGCATTCTTGGAGATACCATGATGCGGTATGAACTCACAATCGATACGTCGGAAGAGACCACGCTTTTCGTGCCACTGCCTGTTGATGAGTCGAATAACGTGATTGTGGGGCTCATAGATGGGCTGGAAGTAATCGAGGGCGACGCCGTGTGGGATATCGTGGATACCAATCACGGGACTGCGCTGGAGGTTCGCACCAGCACGGGATGCGTCCTCTCTGCCCAACAGGAATGCGGGAAAAAGGGCCGGGATGAGGGGCGCGAATGGGTATACAACCACAATATAAGCATGCTGTCCGGGGCAGACATGGCAGCTTACGAAGCATGGGTCTTCTCCTCGAATGCTAATACAACCCTATACCTGGAACTATCAATGGACAATGGTCTGGGCGTCGTGTTGAGCTACAGTTGCGACGATATATCCTTAAGCGAAGGGTGGAAGACCGTATCTGTCGATGTGCTGGTAGCTTCCGGCTTGGTTGCGACGATACGCCCTTAAGCAGAGGGTGGCAGACGGTTGAACTGGAACGATTCAGGCTGTGCTATGACTAAAAGAGCATAATGGAGGAATAATATGTTGTCAAGAAAAACATTTACAATCGGAATCATCCTGGTAGCAGTACTGGGAATATCAGCCTGCATAGAGACGAATCATGAAGTGGAGGCGCCGGCCGCTGTCACTTCTGCCAATGAACCCGCAGATGCCAACAACCAGGTGGGGGCGACGCCGGTGGCAGACACTTCTGCCGATGAAAAGAGTCCGGTATGGAGCCCTGATAGCTCGAAGATATTCTTCAAATCAGATAACTGGATCTGTGTCTGCAATCCGGATGGAAGCCAGAAGGAAAAACTGGCAGAGATCGGGTGGCGCTATCTGGTCATGGACCCTGAGATGAAGCGGGCTTTTCACAGTAATATCACATCGAATGAGGGCAGGGTGACCTATCAGGCGTACGTGATGGACATAGATAGCAAGAATCAAACGAAAATCGCTGAACTCACTCTTGAGAACAAGTATGTTGATGACGGCGGTTATATAGGGAGTACCAGAAGAGACCAGTATGAAATATGTTCTTGGAGTCCGGATAGGACAAAAATCTTCTTCAACAAACTGGAAGAAACAGGCGACACCTGGGTATGGGATGAAGAGGAAGGAAAATGGACACGATACAAAGCTAGGACCGAACCTCCTATACCTGTTGTGCCTGACTATTATGGCAGTAGTTCCGAATGCCCATACTTCCGAATGTATTATATATTTTATAAAACATAGTCGCCTCACCCAACAAATGAGGTGATGGACGACTATGATAGTAAAACAATCAGACCTCAGAGCTATACTCATGAATAAGCTTTGCGGCGAAGGAAATTTTATACGAGTGCCCGAAGGTGCAGAATATAGCGCAGAAGATGCCACTAATGTGGTGTTA
>DASC01000059.1 GCA_002503595.1 Candidatus Methanogaster sp. UBA203
CCAATCCAAGTAGCTGTGCCCCCCTGTATAATGTGGAGGTTGTCGACGACAGCGGTACACCGGGCAATACAGCCGACGATTTCACGGTCACAATAAGTACAGGACTGTCGGATGAAGACGATGACGGATTCAATGATGACCTGGCGGCAGGTGGCACTGCCACTGGCGAGGCGACAGTCACTCTGAACGAAGCGGGTACGGTCATCAACATCGCTACAGCGACAGGTGACGACTCTATTATCGAACCGACCACGCTGGAGGATTCTGATTCGGCAACGGTGATTGTAAAGGAGCCTCCCACGAGCCCCCCGGACATTGAAGTGACTAAAACTGCGAATCCCACATCCGTGCCAGAAACCGGCGGTGATGTTGAATTCAGTATCAGAGTGACCAACAATGGTAGTGAAAACGTGACCATCGACTCGCTGTCTGATACTGACTTTGATCTGATTGTGCAATGCCAGGATGCACAAGGCACGCTACTTCAACCAGGCGAGACTTACACCTGCAGGTTCACCGAGTTTATCTCGGGCAATGTGGGCGAGAATCATGTAAATACGGTGACTGTGGTTGCATCGGATGATGACGGCAACACCGATACTGATTGGGACACGGCGACCGTTGTGTTCACAGCCACCCCGCCAGTTACGCCTGAACCAGTTCCAGCTATGACCCCGATCGGAACTGTATTGCTCACCGGGTTGCTCGGTTTAATTGGCGCCGGTGTGATCATGAGGAGGAGGTAACTCCTCTCTTTTTTTTTTTATAGATGTGGCAGAAGACTCCGCTACTTGTAGCGGGTGTATGTCACCACGTGGTTCGGTTTGGATGTGCTGTTGCCGGCTTTGGACTAAATTCACGAATACCGCCGCCAGCATGGCAGGAAAGGGCAAGGCAAGGAATTAATAGAACCCCCGTTTCGCAAGTGAGTTTGATTCGCTAAACCATATCCTCAAACACCAAAAGGCGTGACCACCCTGCCAAAACGATGTTTTTATCTACACGTGGCACGTAAACAAATCCATACGATTGAGGCGGTGTAACCAAATGCTCTTTGCAAATCTCCAGCTGGCAATGTGGGCGTTTTTCTTAAGCGTTATTCCGCTGATCATCGTGTATTTGCTGAAACCGAAGGCGAAGGACGTTTTGATTCCGTCAGTCATGTTCATCGCGCAGATAACAGAGAAACAGAAGAAAATTGCACGGACAATCCGGAAGATCATCAAGGATCCGTTATTCCTGATCCAGTTACTCATCTTGATACTCCTTATTCTTGCGATAGCGTCCCCTTACACCGAAGAACGTACCGAAATCAGGGGCGGGCACACCATAATCATTCTGGACGGCTCTGCGAGCATGCAGGCAGGCGACCGATTCGATTACGCCATAAAACTTGCAGGTGAGCACTTAACCGCGCGAAACAGCATCATCCTCGCAAAAAACATCCCTGTGCTTGCCCTGCATAGCGGCGATCTCGATGCCGCAAGGGATGTGTTGAAGGACATCCCGATGACTGCGACGACTGCGGACCTGTATCAGGCGATCCTGCTCGGCAGCGCCATGCTGACCGATGGCAAGGGCGGGATCGTTGTCATCTCTGATTTCGCAAACTGGGAGGGCGAGGATCCGAATGTTGCAAAGAAACTTGCGGAAGCGGACGGGATCGATGTCTCGTTCGTGAGCGTCTCTGGCGGGAGAAACGATATCGCGATAACCGGCGGATGGCTGTCCGATGGCATGACCCGGGCCGGTCAGGGCAAATACACCTGCATCATCAAGAATTACATGGATTCTCCTGTGGACGCTAAGATCGATGTCCTGTACGGCGACGACCGGTCCACATACAATCTTGCACTGGGCGCACGTGAGAGCGAGTACTTCGCACTAAACGACATCGGTGCCGGAGTAACCGAGATTATAGTGCATCCGGACGATGACATGATGGTCGATAACCATGCCTACATCGTGATCCCGGCTTCGGAGACGCATACCGTGCTCTACATTTCCGACTACGAAGATGCACCGTCAGCGACCGTGATGAGACTGCTGCCGTCTGTCGATGCAACCTTCCTGACACAGGAAGATGCGCGCAGCACCAACGTGCACGACTACGATGCTGTGGTGGTCGGGCTCTGCAACGGGAGTTTGAAATCCTCGCTATGTGATCGTCTTGCCGATTACGCAAGCTCCGGTGGAAAGGTCGTCGTGATGGCGCAGGAGGGCTTGCCGCTCTCAGATACCGGACGTCTGCTGCCGATATCACTCTTCGAAAAGGCAAACGAGACTGTGATTAAGGAAGTGCGGGAGAGCATGATGCTGCGCGATATCGATGTCAAGGATATCGCTATCGGACACTATCTCAGAGGGGAAGAGAAGAGCGGCTCTGTTGCATGGATTCTGGCAGAGGACGGCACACCAATCATCTCCTTCTGGAGAGTCGGTCTTGGAAAAGTCGTTTATCTGGGAATTCCGGACATGACAGGTGACTATGCATGGAGCGATTTCCACACGATGCCTGAATATCCGATATTCTGGCTGAATCTGATCGATTACCTCTGTGGAACCGGCGGAGTCGAGAACTGCAACAAGCAGACAGGATATACCATGCAGTTCGATTCGAAGGTCAGGGCGACGATGCCTGACGGACGGACGATCAGGACGAACAGCCTTCTGCTCGACCAGACCGGCGTATACGAGCTTCCGGGCAAGCTCGTTTCTGTAAACCTGTACGATGCAGCAGAGTCAAACCTCGAGGGTTCCGGCATCACCGCTACGGAGACCACGGGAACGAGTACGGAAAAGACGGTTCGAACCACCACAAAGAAGGAGTTTGACTGGATTTTGTTGATACTTGCGCTTGTGTTGATATGTACCGAATTATATTATATCCGGAACAGGGGTGAGTTGTGATGGTGGTGGATGTCATAGATCTCCTCTTCGGTCTCCTCTTCGTTAACAAGCACATCCTGTATGCGATCATCCCGGTCCTTGTTATCGGGCTTTATTGTCTTATGAATAGCCGAAAGAAGCTGCTTGTCCTGAGCCGGATGATCGTTGCAGCTCTAATCATAATCGCGCTTGCATCCCCCTACACCATCACCACCCACACGATATCCGACCCGCATCCCTCGATAACAGTCATCAACGACCAGTCCTCAAGCATGGATCTATTCAACAGGTCCGTCGCTGACGCGGTCTGCGACTCCATACATGAGCGCAATCCAACCTCGCAGATCCGTTCGTTTTCAGGGGATCAATCTCCGATCGGGGATAAAATCCTGCAGTATGCCAGAGGAAACGACCACATCGTGCTGGTCAGTGATGTAAACAGCAACTACGGGCGTGAACTTGCGGATGCGGTCTCGGTTGCGTCGAGATCAAACACCACGGTCTACGTTGTAGCGCAGACTCCGACCCGGAATGATGCGAGCATCGAGATCGTCGGGAGCAAGACCGTGATCATCGGCAACAAGAACGTTTTCGGGATCGTCGTAGCGCAGGCAGGAACGCATCTTTTATACGAACTCGTGGTCAAGGTGGACGGTGAGGTCGTCTACCAGAGCGAGATCGACCAGACTGA
>DASC01000021.1 GCA_002503595.1 Candidatus Methanogaster sp. UBA203
GGCTGATGTGTTCTGTAGTATTCGTGGATATATATCTACAGTGCGGAAGAACGGGCATCATGTTCTCGATGCGATTCAAGATGCGCTTAGAGGGGATCCGTTCATTCCATCCGGCGGTGTAGGTGAGTAGTTACGAATTTACCAGACAACTACGTGTACACGGAGGATCTCGGGGAACTGGATGATGTCCCACTCGTCGTGGTTCATATCGACAGCGTCTTTGCTGGTGCGGAGTCTGATATGCTTACAATTGATGGCATCTTCCAGATATCAGATGATATCATCCCTGTAGATATGGGTGAAGACTACGGCGAGATGGAGATCCAATCTGCTTCGGGTTACACGATCACAATGGAAAATTCTGACTACATCGATCTCGTAGAGGGAGAAATAGTCGATATCATGGGAAACCTCAAGTTCCTTGTTGCGGACAATGACACTCTCAGATTTGCGCTCTATGAGGAGATAACCGAGCCGGGAACGTATGATATTCGCGGGACGGTCTACGACACCAATGACCCGCCAACAACGTGGGATCACATGAACTTCGAGGGATTCTATTATAATATCGATGACGATCTCGGCACAGAGACGCTGGTTGTTGAAGAATGCAGTGGCAACACCATCCCCGAAGATGGACTCGTCTATGAAACGACTGCACAGTTGGTCGATTTCAATCTCAGCAGATGGGGCTCTTTTAAGATAGTAGGTTTCATGGCAGAGCCGTACTTTGCAGGATATGATGAAGATGTGACCGATGGCGATATAACGAACGACAATATCAACCTTCTTTCAAAGGATATGCTGAGCAAGGTCTTAATCGATGTCGAGGATAACCGCATGATCTCCACGGGTGCGTCTCTCCAGTTGCTCCAGTTAGAAGAGGGTTATGAGTTAAAGCTCATACAACTTGACGTCGACGAAGGTCAAGCGCAGATAGAACTGCTGAAGAACGGGAGAAGTGTTGACACCGAGATCGTGAATTCGCCAGACACTTATGTGTACACGAAAGATCTCGGAAAACTGGATGATGTTCCAATCATCGTGGTATATATCGGCAACGTATTTGCTGGCACAGAGTCAGACATGGTTACAATCGAGGGCGTATTCCAGATATCAGATGGTCCTATCTCTGTAGAATCCGGTTACGAATACGGCGAGATGATGATTACAAGTGCTTCAGGCGATAAAATCACGATGAAGAACAAAGAGAATGAGATCGATCTATGCGACGAGACTGTCATGATCATGGGCGATATCGGTTTCATGACATCAGATGATGGCGATCGGCACTGCCCCTTTGTCAGACGGACAATCGGCTCGATCGCATCGCTCAAAATAGAACTTCCTGAAAGCATGCTCGTTGGCGAGGAGACTACGATAACAGTCACAGCAGACGGATTCCCGGTCGAGGGCACATACGTCACATTCGACTGTGAATATATCGGCTCGACCGATTCGAATGGTGAGGTCCGGTTCACGCCTGATGCGGCAGGCACGTTCACCGTCACAGCAAGTAAGATGAATTACGACTCCGCATCTATCACGGTGCGGATTATGAGCGGTTCCACCGCCACCGCAGATGCTGTGATCGCACTGCAACTTGCGGTCAGCGGCGGATGGGATGCGGATGCGGATGTCAATGGCGACGGGAAGGTCACTTCTCTTGACGCGCTGATGATCCTGCAGATGGCAGCGAAGGATCCCGGAGCCGCACCAGAGATCGTGATCAACGAACTGATGCCGAACCCGATAGGGGCTGATCGCGGAAACGAGACTACGGAACTGTACAACTGCGACGATGAGCCAGCCGATATCGGCGGATGGGTTCTCGAAAACGAGGACGGCGTCAGATACGCCATTCCGGCGGGCACGACCATCGAGCCGCATGGATACTATCTGACGACAAAGATGCAACTCGACAATGGCGACGGGTGGGTGCTTCTGTATCGCGATGGCGAAGAGGTTGACCGGAGCATCGCTTACACGCACTCGACAGAAGGGCTATCGTGGCAGCGGCGGAGTGATGGGGTCGATACTGACCGCGACGGAGATTGGATCGAGCGCGATTCCACGTTCGGGGTGTCCGGGTGAAGCGTGCATAGGATGGTGTAAATCTCAAAGCAGAATATTTTTATAAAGCAGATAGAGAGATAGTTCCGTGATGAATCTGAAATATCTACTGATAGGGCTGTTTGTATCGATGCTTGTCGGATGTGGATGTGCTGTTGCACTTCCATTCAGTGGTGAGGCTGTGCAACTGACCGGCAATCAAACCGAAGATATCGTCTGGAACGAGTCCAATTTCGGGGGATTTTGCTATAATCTGAGCGACGATGCCTGCACCGGTACAGAGGCACTGGCGATTGAGACTGGCGCGCTGGGAGGTCCTGATATCGATCGAGTCATCGATGTGAGCAACCTCACATACACCACAGCCCCAATCTGGCAGGAATACGAACTTCACAAGAATCTCGGGCTGACCGTTGAGAGCGATAATTATGACGGGGATTCTGGATACTGGGCAGAGTTCTGGATGGGTGAGCGATATGTAGCCATCAATGGGGGAGCAAACAAACTCGCAGAGCCGCTCGTTGAATTCAACAGTGCAGATACTAAAACGCTTGCAACAGGTGAGGAATGGGATCTTGGCGGAGGATTTGCACTCGAAGCAAAGCAGATCAATCTTGAAGGTGAGAAGGTGTGGTTCTGTCTGTGCAAGAACGGAAAGGAGATCGATAGTGAGGTGATCAACGTTGGCGATCCTGGTTCGCGGGATCGGGTGTACACGCACACAGAAGATGTTGCCGGAGAAGAAGACGTTCCGATATTTTCGTGCTACGTCTCCGCGGCCTTCCGTGGAATATACTCCGATCTGGTTCAGATCGAGTATGTTTTTTTGATCGATAATGATGTGACAAGATTTCGTACTGGCGATGAGTACGGTTCAATGAAGGTGGCGACTGCAAGTTCGTATGGCATCATTCTCAAAAACAATGCAACGATCGATCTGACCCCGAACACAAGCGCACCGATCATGGGCAAACTATCCTTCAAAACGACAGACAACACAAGCGCAATAGAATTCTACCCACATCTGATCAGAGACAAACTGCCAGTGCTTTCTGGCGGTGGTGGGTTTGTGCTGGATGATTGCCGGATTGGTCAACCATGGAATCTATTTGAAGGCTATTCCATAGCAGCAAAGGATGTTGCACTTAATGGGAATAAAGCACGAATTGTTCTGCTGAAGAATGGCGTGGTGGTTGATGAGGCGTTGCTTACCGAAGAGTGGAGAACGCCAGTTGATTCGGATTCCCATTATAGTTATGTCCAAAACGAAACTGAAATCATCAACGCATCCCTGAAAGCGGCATTTCGCGGGAATGATTCGAATGTAGTTGAACTTGCGGAAGTCCACCAACATTCGGAGGTCGATGGTAATATATTGATCAACAATGAGTCTCGTTTGTTTGGATCAGCTGATCCAGCGGGCATTCCATGGGATATTGCTGGCGGTTATGTGCTTACGGTAGAGGATATTGGTCTTGACGGTGATGAAGTCTGGCTTGAGCTATCAAAGAATGGCACGGTCATGAAGGAAACGATATTGAACGATGACTTTACCAACACCAGCACATTCGCCTGCAACACCTCTGACAACGGCAGCATACACTGTGTGGTTGATGCCGTATTCAGGGGAAGCAAGGCAGGCGCGGTCAAACTTGTAAATCTCAGTCAGTACTCCGATGCCAACGGAACTGTCCTGCTCGCCCACGAGTCGCATCTCTACAAGACCTCGGATCCAGGAGGTATTTCATGGGAACTCGTGGATGGATATGTGCTCACGATGAAGGACGTCGAAGAGGTGAGTCGGAATTATCAGTACCCTGGTAAATGGGATAAGGTCTGGCTTGAATTATCCGGAGATGGACGCGTGCTCAAGGAGGATATACTGGAATCAGGTGATCTCTTTGAGTATAGAAACGGTCTTGAATCGGTTGATTGTATAGTCCAGAAGGTGTTCAACGGAGGATTTGCGGATGTTGTTAAGCTCACGAATGTCAATCAGTATTCAGACGACGGCATGCGATTGATCGAGAATGGAACAAAAACGTATGCGACTCTTGATCCAACCGGCGGAGATATATGGGAGTGTTTTGGAGGATATTCACTTGCTCTGAAAGACGTCGATCTGGGTGGAAGCCGGGCATGGTTATCGCTATCGAAGAATGGTGTGGTTGCGGAGGATGCAATTATCCATAAGGGTGGTTGGTTTAAATATTATAATTCAACAGGTGCGCTGGTCTTCAGCACTTGTGTTGATACGGTTTTCCGCGGTGTAGAGACTTGTATTGTTCAGTTGATGCACACAATGCAGTACTCCGAGGCCGATGGGGAATTATTCATCGAACCAAGTACCGAATCATGGCAATTGCCGGAAGGGTATTATTTAACTGCACAAGAGATATACCGAAATGACTCAGTTTGGCTGCAACTGTCAAAGAACGATAAATTGGTTGACGAAGGTCTGTGTTATAACAATAGTTCATTTTCGCTGCAGAATGATACCACAGGTCAAACGGTAGTTTCCGGAATGGTTTGCAGCGATTACTGGGACGATGAGTATGTGCAACTAACTTCTATCACGCAGTATCACGAAGCAAACGGAACCGCGCTCGCAACATGGCAATCAAAGATCCTCTATGCATCAAGGAGTTTTAACAACAGAAAAACACTCTCTGCTCCACTCAGATTTGCCACGACATTAACCGTGGATGATAGCGGCGGCGCGGATTTTACCTCGATTAAAACAGCGGTGGACGCGTCCATACCAGGCGATACGATCTACGTACGCGCGGGAACGTATATTGAAAAAGTGCATGTGCACAAACGACTCACACTTGAAGGTGCGGGCGCGGATGTGGTGACTGTGACGGCAGAATCAGCATCCGGTTCTGTCTTTAGAGTGGGCTCTGATCATGTAAACATCAGTGGATTTACAGTGACTGGTGCAGCGGACCACGGTGGTTCCGGGATTTACCTATCCTGTGTAGATTACTGCAACATCTCGGGTAACAACGTATCAAACAACTTTTACGGCATCTGCATAAAATATTCGAGTAACAACACACTTGCGAACAACACAATGTCTGAAAACAGATACAACTTCGGTGTTTTCGGTGATAATCTTTCTCACCATATCCAGAACATAGACACGAGCAACACAGTTGACGGAAAACCGATCTACTACTGGGTTGGTCGGCAGAATGCGCAGATCCCCGGTGGTGCTGGATTTGTAGGAGTCGTGAATTCCACAAACATAACAGTGAGCGACATGGCACTGGTGAATAACACGCAAGGGGTGCTATTTGCATACGCCGAGAATTCAAGGATAGAGAACGTTAGCACATCTGGAAATGAGTATGGCATCTACCTGTCTTCTTCGAGCGACAACACGCTTACAGACAACACGATGTCTGAAAACAGATACAACTTCGGAATTTTCGGTGACAATCTTTCTCACTATATCCAGAACATAGACACGAGCAACACAGTTGATGGAAAACCGGTCTATTACTGGGTCGGCCGGCAGAATGCGCAGATTCCGGGTGATGCTGGCTTTGTCGGAGTAGTGAATTCCACAAACATAACGGTGAGGGATGTGATACTGGTGAATAACATGCAAGGGGTGCTATTTGCATACGCCGAAAATTCAAGGATAGAGAACGTTAGCACATCTGAAAATGAGTATGGTATCTACCTATCTTCTTCGAGTGACAACACAGTTGCGAACAACAACGCCTTGAACAACTGCTACGGCGTCTACCTATCTTCTTCGAGCGACAACGCACTTCTGAACAACGATGCCGCCCACAATTGGTATGGTATCTATCTGGATTTTTCGAGTGGCAACCTGCTTACAAACAACATCGCTACATCGAATGACTACCACGGCATCTATCTGAACTCTTCGAACAACAACAACACGCTTACGAGCAATGCAGCAAATTTCAATTATTATCATTATTACTTCTTTGGCAGTTTCGGAGGTGATGGCATCACCCTTTCATATTCGAGCAATAACACGCTTGCGAGCAATACAGCAAACTCAAACGGCGAGTGCAGCATACAATTGTGGCATTCAAGCAACAACACCCTCTACCACAACAACCTTATCACCAACAATAAATGGCGCAATGTATGTGATTGGGATGGTGTCAATCAATGGGATAATGGCGCCGAGGGTAACTACCACTCCAACTACAGAGGCACCGACTCCAACGGAGATGGCATCAGTGATCAGCCATACCATATTCCCTGCCGATGCTATGGATGCAAGAGTTATAGTATGGACCGATACCCACTCATGCAGCCGTGGACTGGCGCTACGTCGCAGAAAGGTGACCTCAACCGCGATGGCATCATAACACCAGCAGACGCCGCGATCGCGCTCCAGCTGGCTGCCCGCGGCGAATGCGTCGCCAGAGCGAGCGCAGACCCGCGCTCCACATCGCCGGCACCGGCAGCAGGCATGACCTCCGTGCCGATAGCGCAGGCATCAGCGCTCGGAATGAGTGTGACCGACGGCACATGCAAGGTCGTGCTGGATGCACGATATGGGGATGCAGAAGCGCAGCATGTAGTGGTGACACTTACTCTGACAAATACCGGGGACCAGTCCATAACCGTGCATCGGCCCATGCTCCCATCACCAGAGAGCGGAATCGCTCTGACCGCGCTGGATAACTATCCCATAACCATCTCCTGTAATGAATCAGTAGATGTCCGGATCAACGTGCGCGTTACAGGAGATGTTGCGGAAGGAACGTACAACGCAACCGCGTATTTTGAGGACATCGCTGCCACCATCACGATCAACGTTCACCGCCTGACCCGGTACAATCTCGATTGCAAGATCGCAGACGTGAGCGGAGACGGACAGGTCACTTCTCTAGACGCACTGATGATCCTGCAGATGGCAGAGGTGCCCACTTGAACCAGAAGAACAGATATCTCCTGCTATTCCTCGCAATCATCCTGTTAGCCACAGCACTTCGCTTTTACGCGCTCGATGATCGGGTATTCCACCACGATGAGGGCGTACACGGATATTTGACCTACAAATTGTTCAAACACGGAGATTACCACTATGATCCGACATACCACGGTCCCTTTCTCTATTATTCTACAGCAGCAATCTTCACACTCTTCGGAGACTCGAATTTCACAGCCCGGCTGCTTCCTGCTGCTGCTGGCGTGCTGCTGATCGTGCTGATATATCGCTTGCGCGACCAACTCGGGGAATCGGGCGCGCTATTCGCAGCAGCGATGATCGCAATCTCGCCATCGTTCCTGTACTATTCGAGATTCTTCAGAAATGACATCTATATCGCATTCTTTTCACTGCTGTTCGTCGTATCTGCCGTAAAATATCTAAAACATGGACGCCACCGCCAGAGACTGATCTATGTATTCACAGGAGCCGTTGCAGGTGCGCTTGCGCTCTGCTCCAAGGAGAACGCATACATCATCGCAGGAATCTTTTTCTCTTTCGTGCTTGGATACGTTATAGTCCGGAAAGAGATAAACGCCATGAGAGCTGTCGATGCGCTCTTGTTTGTGCTGATCTCCTTTGTCATCTTTGCGCTATTTTATACAAACTTCTTGACAAACCCGGATGCACTACTATCGGTGATACCGGACGCGATAAACCACTGGGCAGAGATGCACAGGATCGAGCGCATTGGTGGGCACTGGTCATTCTATCTCCCGATTCTTGTTAGGTACGAACTTCCGATCGCCTTGCTTGCGATTGCCGGCGGGATATATTATGTAAAAAAGAGAAATGTATTTATGATATTCTTGCTCTACTGGGGAGTAACCTCGCTGCTCGTGTACTCATACCTGCAGGAGAAGGTGCCATGGCTCGTGCTCCACATCCTGCTCCCGTTCGCCCTGATCGCGGGCGCATATACGGGCGAGTTGCTGCCAGCCATCCGCAAGAGACCGCGAGCGATCGAAGCAGCAGTGATAATAATCCTCGTGCTCTCTGCGGGATTGTTCATCCATCAAAGTATATTTATAAATTATTACGAAAACACGGATTCCGACGAGATCATAATTCGCGACATCCCCGTACACGGGCTTATCTATGTGCAGACTACATCAGATGTGCTTGACACGGTCGGCTTTATCGACCGGCGTGTCCGGGACGATCCGAACACAAGCATAACGATCGCTGCTCCGGAAAATGATTATTGGCCCCTGCCATGGTACATGCGGAATTGTAAGGGATGCGGCTACCTAAATTCAGTTCCAGAGCGTTCGGATTCCGATATCGTCATAGTTCCGGCGGATGATGTGCATAATATCACGCTTGACTGGCGATATTCGAAAAAGGTATTCACGCTGCGCCCGGGATACAATATGGCGATGTATTATTACAACCCCGAATAGATCGCATTCATGGTAGCATGCCTGATGCGTACATCCACGAATGCGTCCTTCATCCTCCTCTTCGAGTATTCGTCCTCGATCCATTCGACACCATTGAAAGCGACGTTCCGGAGCACCAGACCATACGCGGGCGCGGGCTTAATCCCCTGATGAATAGGGTGACGCTTCGGGTCGAGCAATTTCCTGATCCAGCCGGAGTCCTGCGATCCTGCTCCAATCTGTTCCAATGCGGCAGCGATCCTGCGCACCATATTCCAGAGAAAACTCGGCGCCGAGACATCGATGATGATAAAGCCGTCTCTTTCGCAGATCTCGATCTTGTTGATGATCCTGACCGCGCCTTCTATCTTCTTCGCGAAATTTGAAAAATCGTGCGTTCCTGCGAAGAGACTGCTCGATTCCCGTATATCAGGGACATTGTACCCCCGATCGTACAGATAATACCTGTAATCGCGGCGTACAGCCTCCCTGCGGGCATCGAAACCAGAGGGCACCTCTGCATAAGCCCACACCCAGATATCGTCAGGGAGATCGTGGTTGATGATTCTCGGAAGCGAGTCACCAAACCATGTGCTGGTATCGAACGCAATGACCTGCCCGGAAGCATGTACGCCCCGATCGGTCCTTGCCGCCCTCGAATACCGTGCTTCTTTGATATCGTCCACAATTTTATTCTTTTCAAGCGATTCGAAGATCTCTGACTCGATGGCGTGCGCGTTTTGCTGGATCTGGAATCCATGGTACCGATCTCCGATGTATGCCAGTTTGAGTGCGATTCTGGTTTTGTTAGTCATTCTTATTCCATTGCCTTATTCCGATGGGGTCTGGTTGTATGGAATATAGTCGTTTGAGACCGTTATGATTTTGTGTGGCTTGTTATTATTTTCTGGTTGCATCGATCCTTATAGTTTCATGTAACCGCACAAATACTATAAATAGGGCTTGAGTACTTGATAAATACATTTAATCTGCGTAATCCGTGTTATACTCGGCACCGTCATA
>DASC01000043.1 GCA_002503595.1 Candidatus Methanogaster sp. UBA203
GAATAAAACCGGAGGCGAGAACAATATGAAATGGTCCTACAAGATCGGCAGCATCCGCGGGATACCCATACGGCTGCATCTGACATTTCTGTTGATACTGATCTTCTTCATCTGGGCATTTGCGGTTCAGGATCTTAAAATCGAAGAATATGGGATAATCCTCAGTTTTGGTGGGATGGATGCCCCTGCAGTGGTCAAATATCTATTCAGCATAATCACATCGGTTCTTTTCTTCTCCACGTTACTATTTCACGAACTCAGCCACTCGATCGTGGCACAGGGCTATGGCATAAAGATAAAGAGTATAACCCTCTTCATCATAGGCGGCGTAGCTCAGATAGAGGATATCCCAAAGGAGCCGCGGATGGAAGCAAAAATCTCGGCGGCAGGTCCGGCTTTCAGCCTGAGTATAGGCATCATTACTTATGCCATCTACGACTTCTTCGGTCCGGTAAACCCTGCCAGGGGCGTATTTGAGAACGGTGTCCTCATAATGCTGGGCATAATCGCATTCTACAACATAATACTCGGCATCTTCAATCTCCTCCCTGCGTTTCCCATGGATGGAGGTCGGATACTCCGTGCCCTGCTTGCCACACGCATGCCTTATATCGACGCAACCAGAAAGGCGGTTGCGATAGGCAAGAGCCTGGCATTCATGATGGGAATCTTTGGGTTGCTGACGTTGGCTGTGGGAGGACTGTGGTTTATGCTCATAGCCTTCTTCATTTACTATGGTGCAGCTGGTGAGGGGGAGGCAACGGCTATCTCGGTCACTCTGGAGGGTTTGACGGCAAGGGACTTGATGACCGGTCTTCCGGAGGTGATCTATGTACCTCCGGACTGGACGCTTGACCAGTTGATCGATGTTATGTTCAAGACCAAGCACATGGGCTACCCTGTGCAGGAAAGCCATGCTTCTCCGGTGCTCGGGGTGATAACATTCTCGGATATCCGGAGGATACCTGAACCTGAGCGGGGCACTATCAGGGTCAAAGACGTTATGACAAGCGAGGTGATCGCAATCGAAGCTGATGCAGATGCTTTCGATGCCTTCAAGCTCATCGCATCGGACGATGTAGGCCGCCTGATCGTCATAGATCGTGGGAAGATGGTTGGCATCGTATCCAGAACCGATCTCATGCGGTCGATCCAGTTCAGAGGCGCGTATGGGTGAGAAAGGGGGATCTATTCGATTTGACTTTGTCATGACAATTCGGTGAAAATATGATGACATGCAACGCATGATATATGCAGTAGTTCAATGAATAAGCATCTGGAAAAGCGGTTTTGGGAGATAGATTTCCTGCGTGGACTTGCGATAATCATGATGATAGTCTTCCATCTGCTCTATGATCTGACTTATTTTGGCGGATGCGAGCTCAATTTACACTCTGGTTTTTGGCTATATTTTGCACACGCGACTGCCACGATCTTTATTTTTTTAGTTGGCGTATCATTAACTCTTAGTTTTTCAAGATCCGAGAAGATACATAATTTAAGGAAAAAAGTATACCTGAAATATCTCAAAAGAGGTTTAAGGATCTTTTCATGGGGTTTAATTATTACCTTGATGACCTGGATCTTTTTGAGAGACGGTTTCGTTCTATTTGGGATACTCCATCTCATTGGAATCTCGATTATCCTGGCATATCCCTTCTTAAAACTCCGTTACTGGAATCTGTTTCCGGGTATTGCCTTCATATCTCTTGGAATCCATTTGAAGAACTTTACTTTTGATTTTCCATGGTTGGTGTGGTTAGGATTCATGCCAGACCACTTTTATACCGTTGACTACTTCCCAATTTTCCCGTGGTTTGGAGTGGTTCTGATCGGGGTGTTTTTTGGAAATTTACTATATCCTGACTGCACACGTAAATTTAAACTTTATGATCTCTCCAATTTTAATTTTACAGGATTGTTTTGCCTTTTAGGAAGGAATTCATTGATAATCTACCTGAGTCATCAACCAATACTGATCATATTGCTGTATCTCCTGGGTATTGTGGGTATTGATCTTTAATTCCATCAGTGGTGGCTCCTCGTCTCGCACCAATACCATTATAAGACCATATCCGGATAAGATAGCCCCTGTAGAAACTTGAGAGGTTCGGGCATGGCAGAAGATCAGAGGAGGATTGAACTCAAGGTTGCAGGGATGACCTGCGCAATGTGTGCCAGAACAATCGAACACTCTCTTCAGGATCTTGATGGCACCACGGATGCGGAGGTCAATCTTGGAAACGAGACGGTCCGGCTGGAGTACGACCCATCACGGTTGAAACTTGCCGATCTTGAAAAAGCAGTAACCGATGTGGGTTACGAGGTGGTGCATGAGCGAGTCACTATCAAAGTCGGCGGGATGACCTGTGTGATGTGTGTGGGGGCGATCGAGGACGCACTCAAGAGACTGGACGGAATCACAGGTGCCAATGTCAATCTAAGTTCTGAAAAAGCATACATAACATACAATCCGTATATGACGACGGTATCTGAGATGGAAAAAGCCATTTTGGATGCTGGATACCAGTACCTTGGAATCGAGGGGGAAGAAGAGGACCTGGAACAAATTGCGCGAGAGAAGGAACTGAAAGGAAAACTGAACAGGATCATCATCGGGTCTGTCACAGGCGCCCTTCTGATGGTTCTCGGGCACGTCCCGACCGGCGTTCCTCCGGCATATCTGATGATGGTAATCTCAGTTCCGGTCTTTGTCTATCTGAGTTATCCGATATTTCTCGCTGCATATCGCGCCCTTAAGAACCGGAACCTCAACATGGATGTGATGTACTCGATGGGGATCGGTGTTGCATTCGTATCAAGCATTCTGGGCACTTTTAACATCATACTCTCGAGTGAATTCTTGTTTTATGAGACCGCGATTCTTCTTGCCACATTTCTCACACTTGGCAGGTATCTGGAGACGAAAGCAAAAGGGAAAACATCGGAAGCGATAAAGAAACTGATGGGCTTGCAGCCAAAGACCGCTCTCGTCATAGGTGATGAGAGCGAGATTACGATACCGATAGAGGACCTGGAGATAGATGACATCGTAGTCGTCAAACCCGGAGAGAAGATCCCTGTGGACGGCTCTGTTGTCGATGGCGAGAGTTACGTGGATGAGTCGATGATCACAGGAGAGCCAAGCCCGGTTCTCAAGAAGAAGGACGATGATGTCGTCGGTGGAACGCTCAACAAAAACAGCGTGATCCGGTTCAGAGCCACAAAAATAGGGCGAGATACGGTGCTTTCCCAGATCATACGGCTCGTGGAGGAAGCCCAGGGGTCAAGACCTCCTGTACAGAGGATTGCTGACAGGGCAGTCAGTTATTTCATCCCGACGGTACTTGCGATCGCAATTCTTTCCTTTGCCTTCTGGTACGCAATTTCAGGCGAGACGATGCTCTTTGCGCTGACCACCCTGATCACGATACTCGTCGTCGCATGTCCCTGCGCTCTCGGGCTTGCCACGCCCACTGCGGTCACGGTTGGCATCGGTCGCGGAGCAGAACTCGGCATCTTAATCAAGAATGGCGTTGCCCTTGAGATATCCGAGAAACTGACAACGATCGCCTTTGACAAAACCGGAACACTCACCAGAGGAGAACCCGAGGTTACGGACATAATCGGTACAAACGGCACAAGTGGTACCGGAAACGATCTCCGGGAACTACTGAAAGTGGCAGCAAGCGTCGAAGCGAACTCGCAGCACCCCCTTGCAGAGGCGGTGGTGAGAAGAGCGCGGGAAGAAGGTATCACGATTGTTGGGGGGATGGGCGAGGGATTCGACACCTTCGAAGGAAAAGGCGTAGCAGCGAAGATAGATGGGAAGGAGGTTCTTGTAGGAAATAGAACGCTTTTTGGCGAGAGAAATATTCCGTACTCTGAAGATTCCGAGCGAAAAATACTCCATCTTGAAAACGAAGGAAAGAC
>DASC01000085.1:0-15880 GCA_002503595.1 Candidatus Methanogaster sp. UBA203
TCTTACCAACTTCAGACTTCACCCCTGCCCCCGTTTCATTGCCGCCACTCAATTCCGCTTCGATCTCTCCAATGGTCGGCAGCGCTGATTTAAGTTCTTCAGGCAGTGCCCGGGTGAGTTCATATTCTGAAATACCGATGGGCTTGTTAAGACCACGCAGTGCGTATTCCGCAAGTACCTTCTTTTTATCCTGGCAAAGGATCATGCCGATGGACTGGTTATCGGTTTCATGCTTTAGTTTGTCATCCACCACATTGAGGTAGAAATTCATCTTGCCGGCATATTCGGGCTTGAAAGCACCATGTTTGAGTTCAATCGCCACATAGCAGCGCAGTTCAAGATGATAGAAAAGCATGTCGATATAAAAATCGTCTCCGCTGATATCGAAGTGAAACTGGCGACCTATGAAAGCGAATCCTGCACCGAGTTCAAGTAGAAATCTCTCCGGATGTTGCATCAGACCGACTTCCAGCTCACGTTCACGAAACGGCTCATCAAGGGTCAGGAAGTCGAAGATATATGGGTCTTTCAACGCCTGCCTGCCTAAATCCGACTGTGGTGATGGCAGCATCTGGTCGAAGTTCGTAACAGCATTGCCCTCCTGCCCATAAGAATCGGAATTAATCATCAGGTTCAGGACATTGCGGCTCCAGCCCTGTTCGATAGTCATTCTCATGTACCAGACGCGAATCTTCAGATTTTTGATTTTTTCAATGAGCATAATGTTGTGTCCCCATGGCAACCGGACAACCAGATGCCGCATTTGTTCCCGGTCTTCAGGAGATAATAGTGTCACAGCTTGCGGCACAAACTCTGAAAGAAAAGGATATTCTGTAGTGGTCAGCCGGATGCATAACAACGCGATTGACATAAACGACATCGGTAGGGGATACAACCACAGAGAGCACAGAGGGACACAGAGGATCGGTTTAACAACTCTGTGCTCTCTGTGCCCTCTGTGGTTAAATCCGGTGGCTTTTACCGCTTGTGTGGGATCAATTCGACCACAACAAAGAAAAGGATATTCGCGATAAAACCTGATCATTCGTTTCAGGTTTCGCTCTGAAAAACCTTTGATCTCCGGCATATCATTCTTCACGTCTTTTGACAAACGAGGGATGGTAGCCGCGCCCCAACCTTCTGCAAGCTGACGTTTTGCAATAATCAGTCCAAGACACCAATAAAGCAAAATCATTTCCTTGTTAGCGGAAAGCACCGCCCGCACCTGTGCCTGTCGGATACGT
Organism: Candidatus Methanogaster sp. UBA203; assembly: GCA_002503595.1. Classification (GTDB taxonomy): domain Archaea; phylum Halobacteriota; class Methanosarcinia; order Methanosarcinales; family Methanogasteraceae; genus Methanogaster_A. The sequence continues at coordinate 1,245 of DASC01000085.1, forward strand.
TTCTTTATCTCATGCAACAAATCCGCATACCCGATCAGTTCATCCGCCATGTCCTGGTGCCTCCTTTTTCATCTGCTCTTCCACGAATCGCTTGATATCTTCCTCCTTCGGCAGTTCGAGCTGGTACCTGGACACAAAAAGCTGATTGTCCATACCGGCGAGGGCGTATTCCACGAGAGCGTGGTTTTTCTGTGTGCAGAGCAGAATGCCGACGGGAGGGTTGTCGCCATAAGTCATTTCGTTCTTATCGTACCAGTTGACGTAGGTATTGAGCTGACCCAGGTATTCATGACTGAAACCGTCCACTTTCAGCTCAATAAGTACATGACATTTAAGGATTCGATGGTAGAAGACGAGATCGATAAAATAGTACTCATCGCCGATAAGGATCCGTTTCTGCTGGGCTTCAAAACAAAAGCCATATCCCGGTTCCAGGAGGAACTCCTGCAGTTTATCGAGTAGCGAATCCTCAAGTTCCGATTCACCCATCGCCTCTTTGGATTTCAAGCCAAGAAATTCAAAGATATACGGATCCCTGACATTCAGTTTTGGTTCCGCCTGTTCCGCATTGGACTGCGCCATCTCGGCGAGTTTTTCTTTGTTTGTTGACAGCCCCGAGCGTTCATAGTAGAGGCTGGCGATCTGACGTTTAAGTTCTCGCACCGACCAGTTTCCGCGTATGCATTCGCTCTCATAAAAGACGCGTTTTAGCGGATCTTCGATCTTGATCAGTTCCGCTAAATGCGTGAAAGAAAGCCTTTCGATCAGTTTCAGACCCGCGGTTTTTAATTCTGGAGTCAGCGACTCCCGGATTCGACTTTCCGATTTCCGCGGCAACAGAGACATTAATTCGGGATTCAGCGACTCCCGTATCTGGGGGTAAACAAGAAAAAACCTGCGATACCGCCGAAGTTCCCGTGCCTCGATCCGCTGCAAACCTGTCTCTTTCAGCCACAAAGAGAGATTTTCCAGCAACTGTTCGCCATAAGTAGCCCGATCCGAACCATTCTGCTCGTAGGTGTGGATGTAGCACCCGATGAGCCAATTCCGCAAGGTCAGGCTGATATTTACTGCTTTGGCAGCATGGGCAGAGAGGTTCTCATGCACATTCCGGATGGCATTAACCAGAATCTCGAATGTGAAACACTCACCCGCCATGTCCCGGTTCCTCCGGATTCTTCTTGATTGCGACTTTGAGCTGGTCATCGCTGGCAAATTGTTCGCAAGAGCGCGGTGGTAGGTGCGATCAATGCACAATCGTTATCTTTGACGAAATCCGTCGGTCTCTTTGACCGCTCACCTGCGATGACGCAGTATTTCTCAAGGAAATAGTGTTTTCTTATCTCTGACATGGTGTGGTACCTTCATATTTCCAAAGATGCCACTTGAGCTTTCAACCTCTTCAATTCTTTATTTGTCTGTGCCAGCTCTGTCTTGATCTGTTTCTTCTTAAGGTAGTCGCTACCGTATTTTCCATCTACAAATGCTTCCACTTCACTTCGGACCAGCTTCAGATACGGGTTTCCGAATATACTATTGACGCGGTACTGTAGTTTGCCATCCCTGATGGCTTCAATAATTTCCTCTTGTGTGAGTCCAAATTCTTTTCGAGCGGATTTATCACTGATAGTAGCTCCTTTCTTAACCCAAACAGATTTTCCTTCTCCGGAATCCATCTAATCTACCAAAACTATCACCCACAACTCGACACAACATCCTCATACACATCGATCGTCGAGTCTGCCACCTTGTCCCATGTAAACTGCCGCTCCACCAGTTTTCTCGCCCGTTTGCCCATCAGAGCAGCCTCATCCATGTCGTCGAGAAGGCTACCCACACCCCATGCGATGTCGCATGCACTATTCCCATCCACGTGGACACCGGTCTTGTCTTTTCCGGACGGGATTACCTGATCGCGGAACCCGCTCACGCCGCTTGCGCCGACAACAATCGGCTTCTCCATCGCCATCGCCTCGAGAGAGACGATTCCGAATGGTTCGTATAGCGAGGGCAGTACCGCAATGTCGCATGCAGCGTAATAGGCGATCCTTTCCGATTCCGGAACGAATTCAAACCGCACACTCACATTATTCCCGATCCCAAGTCTTTTTATCAGGTTGAGAACCGTGCTCTCCAGGTCGCCTGATCCGAGGACGACAAGTTTCGCTTCAGGGTGAGCCTCTGATATTGGTCGCATCGCCTTGACGAGGTTCACGATGCCTTTGACAGTTATCAGTCTTCCGACGAAGAGGATCATGACCTCGCCATCTTTTATGCCGTGCCGGGTACGTATCTCAGAGATCTTCTCTTTTGAGACCTTATCCGGATTGTATTGTTCCGGATCGATTCCGTTCCAGCAGACATCGATCTTCCTTGAGTCCCAGCCATGCCGTGCAAGGTCCTCTGCCATCGGATAGCTGACCGTGATCACGCGGTCTGAGTGCTCATATCCGCAGTGTTCAAGGTCCCTGACCACTGTCGATCCTGTATTCATCGTCCGCCCCCATTCGGTTGAGTGCATATGATAGACGAAAGGCAGGTTGAGTTCTCTCTTTATCGAGCAGCCTGATATCGAACTGAGCCAGTCGTGGCAGCAGATCAGATCAAACTCGTAGCCCTGCTTTTTTACGAGTTCATTCACGAACTTGGTCGCGCTTAAGAGATTGTATGCGAAGACGTCTGCAAAGAATCTGAGACCTGTGCCCCAGTTTCTAAGATCCGTTGCAACGAGGAGCGGGAATGCGTCAGACATGTCAATGATCTTCGGTCTGTGTATCTCAACCCCCTGATAAACCTCACTTGTCATCAGGTCTCCGGGATTGATCGTGAATAGTGTGACATCGTGTCCTTTCCTGACAAGCATTGGCGCCATGTTCTGTGCATACGTTCCAAGACCCCCGACGATCCGCGGTGGATACTCCCACACAAAGTAACCAATCTTCATGGTAGCGTATTATGCTTCCATGTATCATAAACTTGACGTGAGGTCAGGGGCGTAGAACATTCGTATACACTTCGGATGTCTTTTTGGCGATGTACTCCCACGTATAGAATTTTTCTACCCGTTTCTTTCCGGTTTTCCCCATCTTTTTCATCAGATCCGGATTATCAAGCATATAATTGATGCACCATGCGATCGACTCTGGCTGCATGTATGCCTTGATCCCGTCCTTCCAGTTGTCGATGATATCCACTGCCACGGTGCCGACAACCGGCTTTCCGACGCTCCAGCCCTCGAGAACCACGATCCCAAACGGCTCATTGCGACTTGGCACACAGAGCAGGTCGCAGAGGTTCATCAGCTCATTCAGTTCCTTGTCCGAGACATATCCGAGAAATCTGCACGACTGGTAAACGCCGAGTTCTCGTGCGAGTTCCTCGTACCTCTGCCTGAACCCGCCCTCGCCTGCAAATATGAATTTAGCGTCCCACCGGTGACGAAGGACGCTTGGTATCGCTTTGATCAGCAGATCCACGCCCTTCTGGTGAACCATCCTCCCGATGAAGAAGACGACCGGTGCAAGCGGATGGATTCCATAACGCTCCTTGGTCCGCCCCGGATCGATACCCAGCTTTGAACACGCTACGACGCCGTTTCCTATGATGCTGATCTTTTCATCCGGAACCTGATATAGGTCCCTGATCTCGTTCTGCATCTGTCCTGACGTCGTGATCACCGCTGACGACTCATAGCCACCAAGCCACTCTCGATGAGCGATCTCCCGTGATTCCCATGAATCCGAGTGGCAATTCCCATTTCTACCCCATTCGGTGCTGTGATACGTGATAACGAAAGGAATATTACTTCTTCTCTTAATCTCAGTGAGGGCAGGAACCGGATGCCAGTCATGCCCGTGTATGATATCGAATCTTCCGAAGACCGCCTCCACAGCGTAGAACCTGTCAACCATCGCCCCACACATCGCATCCATCTGGTCAACAATCCCGCCGGATTGATCATGCGCACACCGCTCGTAATGCACGCCACCGATCTCTTCGTACTCGCTTTCATCGCCAATTCTTGTGAAGATGTGGACCTCGTTTTCTTCTGCGAGAATCTCAGATAGATCGGTCACATGCGGCGCAATGCCGCCAACCCTGACCGAATGCAGACTCTCCCATGCAAACATGCCGATTCGTAGGTGTGTCATGTCATATCACTATATAGCACCATCTAACTATCCAGTGATCTTCAAACTTTCCATCCCGATCCCAACCCGAACCAGACGAGCCAGAACGCTTTGGCAGTTTTATGAGTCTGGTAGGGGGTACGCGGTCTGCCGCGAAGTTTATAATCTTTGTAACCAAAGAATTCTCTGAATGCCTCAAAAAGGGCGATTATTGCAAACTGAAAATATGATTCTCTGGCAGGTGCTTTAAATTGACCGCCATACATTCCAAGAAACCACCGACATCTGATCCTATCAAAGACATCATCAAGGAACTGAAGAGCGGACTGGAAAAGAAATACGGAAGCCAGCTTAAAAGTATACTGCTATTTGGTTCGTATGCGAGGGGAGAAGAAACAGAAGACTCTGATATAGATGTAGCTGTTATCCTTGAGGATTTCGATCATGCATGCACCGAGCTTGAGAGAACTGGTGATCTGGTCTCTTCGTTATCCCTGAAATTCGATACACTCATCTCACTCGTTCCTATAAAAGAAAAGGATTGGCTTGAGAGAAAAAGCTCCTTAATTTCCAATATAAAGCGTGATGGGGTGGTAGGATGAATGAGGAGATTGATGCGCTCTTGAAGATGGCAGATAAAAGCATCAGAGGCGCCAGACTGTTATTTGAAGATGGACTATACGGGTTCGCTGTTTCAAGGTCGTATTATGCCATGTTCTATCTGGCAACAGCAGTTCTGCTAACAAAAGACCTGAATTTTTCGAAACACAAAGCTGTAGTCGCGGCCTTCGGTTAACATTTTGTCAAAACGAATATTTTCGACCATAAGTTCCACAAGTATCTGGTGGAAGCCTTTGAACAGAGGCAGATAGGGGATTATGAGCCATTAGAAGAGATCACAAAGGAAATCGCACAGAAGAGTATTGGAATGGCAGTAGAATTTTTGGATGTTGTCAACGGTTATCTTGCTGAATACTAATCTTAGATTATGTGAAAGATGATCGGCAGGAGTTGAACCGATCATCTTCCGGAAACTATCCTTCCAACCTTCGATAGACCTTAACGGTATCATCCGCTATCCGGTCCCAGTTATACTTCGTCTCAACCAGCTTCTTGCCGTTTCGCCCCATCTCCTTCGTTGAATCGAGATCGCCCATCGAGTAGTTGATGCACCATGCGAGGGACTCCGGATTTCTGTATCCGGTTACTCCGTTCGAGAAGTTGTCGATCAGGTGCACGGCATCGGTTGCGATGACCGGTTTTGCCGCGTCCCATGCCTCCAGCACCACGATCCCGAATGGTTCGTTCCGGCTTGGAACACAGGCGATGTCGCATGCGTTCATCCAGTCGGAGAGCATCCCACCAGGTACGTGTCCGAGGAACCGGCATGCGTCCTGCACACCCAGTTCTGATGCACGATGCTCACAGTACGGCCTCATCCCGCCATCTCCGATGAAGACGAATCTGGTATCCCATCGGTTGCGAAGTACTTCCGGTATGGCGTCGATTAGCATGTCCACACCTTTCTGGTAGCAGATGCGTCCTGTGAAGAGCACCGCCGGCGCATAAGGGTGTATGCCAAACCGCTTCTTGACTGTGCCTGCATCCACGTCCTTCTCGATCTTGCCAGGGTTTATCCCGTTTGGGATTACAGTGATCTTGTAGTCTGGCAACTGGTAGATCTGCTGCACCTCCCCCTTAAACTGGTTGGTCGTGATGATCGCCTCACGAGCTTCGTATCCGCCGAGCCATTCCCTGTGCGATATCGCGCGCGATTCCCACCAGTCACCGAACTGGTTGCCGTTTCTCCCCCATTCGGTGCTGTGGTATGTGACAACGAACTCCTTACCATAGTCATGCTTGATCCGGGTCAGCGCAGTGACCGGGTGCCAGTCATGTCCATGAAGAACGTCGAATTCTCCGAAATCTCGCTGTACGGATCCGAAGCGGTCGTACATTGCATCGCACATCTGATCCATCTGGTGGACGATACCGCCTGAGGGACTGTGGCTGCACCGCTGGTAGTGCACCCCGTTTATCTCGTCATAGTCGCGCATCCATCCGCTCTGCGTAAAGATGTGTACTTCGTGCCCAATTGCTGATAACGTCTCTGCAAGTTCTGTTACATGGGGAGATACCCCGCCTACGGTCACAGAGTGCAAACTCTCCCATGAGAACATTCCAATCCGTAAAGTTTCCATTCGTACCACCTTCAAAAACTGCAAGTTACCGATAACTTTAACAATGATAAAGCTTTCGGTTATACAAAGTTCACATTGTATATAAAATAGTATTATGAATATTTATAGATTTCATAACCACTTACCAGCCCTATATGCCACAAACAGAGACTCATAAAATCACGGATCAACATGCGATTGCTCCCATTCCTCAAGCGGTACCGAAAACCTCCGTTCGACGTCTTCCCTGTGCAGCGAGTTGTAACTGCAGAACGGCACTGTCGATTTTCCAGTGATATCGCCATGTCCTTAGATTATACCGCAGAGTGCGCAGAGTCACGCAGAGGGTTGAAAACGGTCTCGACACGCCTGCGCCCTCCGCGTTCGGCCTTCGGCGCTGCTTCGCAGACCGCGGTGATAAATCACTTGATTTTCAGACAGTGTCCATGCAGACAATGGAAGTTGGGTGGGCGTGGTGGGCGGAAAGTACAGATATCAATAGATCTTTAGACAGTGCCGCCATAAAGCACAGGATCACAATCAGAAGATCAATCAACATACCTCGGGTAGTTACTATGGTTCTGCCAATTCAAGAACCGCCCATCCCACCTCGCCTGTTACCGGATAACCACTCAAACACCCTCTGCAAAAACAAAAGAATCCTGTACTTGATCGGCAGCGCCTTTGACATAATCTTCCGTCCGGATAACGCATCTCTAAAAAACCGCAGTTTCTCTCTACTCTCGATCAGCTCCCGAAAAGTCTCGTGATCCATGAAGAATGCAAGCGGCTTAATCCCGAAATGTCTCTTCACGCTACCAGCGATCTGATGATACTCACGCCGCCAATCCATGACCGATCTGGCTTCTGGCTTTATCGCATCGAGTGTTGTTATCAAGTTGATCGTGCCGCCCTCGATTCCGATGATCCAGTTCGTCCAGATATCCTTCCCGCTGAAGATTGTGAGCATGACAAGTGCGTCATCAGGTGCAAAAGTCATGATCTTCTTAACCGTTTTATACTCGAGATTGGAAAGCCAGTTTGAACCGGCTGGGTACTGGCAGATCCCGGTCCCGATCTCTGAGGATATGGCGTCTTTTAGCGAGAACAACTGCTTGATATAATTGGCGTCAAAGTCAACAGTACTCTCAAATCTGGTGAATATACGCCGTATCGCAGGATAGGATATGGCATAGACCCGGTCCACATCCTCTTCGTGCTGCATCGCTTTGATAACGTCTTTCAGTCGTCGATCATCCGCAAATCGGTCCTTGAGTTCAGGTCTTGACCCCTGCCCGGTCTGCACGATCTTCAGTGGCACACCGGAATCGTGGATGATGATAATCGCAGTCTCTGGCTTGCCCCTGTGAAATAGGGCATGGTAGAGGTTGTTCCACTGCTCAACACCCCAGTCCAGGATTCTGATATTCTCACCGATCATGAGAAGCGACCTCAAGAATCCGGACCGTGTACGCAGGAATCCTGATCATCGGACCAACCATCTCTTCACTATCCGGATCAAGACATATCCCGCCGATATCAACATCTTTCTCACCTATCCGAGTGTTTGCAACGAATAGAATCTCCCTGCCGTCTGCTATATGCATTGCTGCATCGATCTGTGGATCGGTACATGGAATCACGCGTCGCATACCTCCAGCGGCTGCGATCCGATCGATTATGCTGATCACCCCTGCCGGGACATCTTCTGTTACCCTTGGAAAGAGGAATCCGAAGTGGATGATGCTGCCGCTCTCGATTTTCTGCTGGTAGATGATTGTTCCCGGGTCAGCGGTCAGAACCGAAACGGCATCGGCTGTGCCACCGGTTGCACCATCGGTTGNNCGGTTGCGCCGGTATCGAATATGTCGGCATCTTTCAGTTGGGTACCATCCACGATCACCCCATCTATTCGTTCGTCAGGTTTTGGTAGATATTCTCCGATAATTCCAAATTCTTTGATATGTTCGTCGAATTCAGGGACTCTTGGCCCCATAACAAGACATCCACCATCTTTTACATAGTTGATTAATTTATCCTGAACGTCTCTGCTCATGAAATCAAATGTAGGCACTGCCACCACCTTGTACCCGGAAAGCCGCTCCAGTGGAAGTTCAGTATCCCCGATAGTAACAGCGTACTTCGCAGCACCGAATCCATAGTACAGCGCATCCCACTGTCGCCCATATTCGAGCTGGATTACGTCATTAAATCCGAGATCGTTCTCGCTAACATAATATTCAGGCGTGATACCGCCAAAAATCGGTATCGGCGTGAGAAGCGATGATGCAAGTTCGAGACGGGCACAATCACGGTTTATTAACAGGATTCCTTCGCATTGTATCCTCAGTTTCTGATAATTTATCCGTTTGATGATCCGGTTAAACCTCTGGTAGAGCCGAAATCGCTCTTTCCTGACTCCTCCGAATCGGTCGATCGGGCTTCCAACCCATCGTTCACGCTCGACCAGCATGTAAAAATTGATTCCTGAAAATCCGTGCATGAGCGCGGCATAAGTTGTGAATTCGGCATCGTCGAGCATAATTGGTTTGACCGGGATCGGGAGTGCGACGAATCCCGATGCAAACTCTGGTATGAACGGCGCGCGACTTGTGCCACTGAGATACTGGATGCACCGTTTTACTTTATGATACTCCTCTTTGTAGTAGTAGAGGTCGAAACCGACCGCATCAACGATCTCTTCCATCTTAATCTGGTTGTATGGCGGTTTTATGCACACCCCTGGCAGATTATGATACATGAACGTGGCAACGCCGCGCTCCTTTAACATATCCCTGATACGTGCAAGCCCGTGCTGTAGATAATATTCCTTGTACTCGATCCAGTCCAGATAATATGGAAGATCGTTTCGATTCCCTGCATTGAAATTGCGGGGTGGTGGCACTTCATCAAACGAATCATAATCTGTTCCATATACGCTGTTCAACCGCTCGATGTCATGGTATTTTTCGTTTAAGAACCGTAGATACAGAAGAATCGCGCCGGTTGAGTAGTCGTGATCATACGGCTGGGTGCGCAGGAAGAAGGACATCTCGTTGTCTGCCTGAACAGCGATTACACAGCCGTGCGGATGGAGATGATCTCTTATGATCGGGCAGACACGATCAAAATATATGCCGACTTCCTGGTAAAATTTTTCCGATGCATAACTCGGTACAGGAAACATCCTTGGTGGCGATGGGAATACCACTGGTGTGCCGTCGGCAGTGACCGATTGGACCATGGGATCCTCTATAACCCGCTTTGGAAACCCGAAATATGTGATCTCGGAGTTGACATGCGGACCCGGACGCAGCAGCACACGCAGATCCTTATCCTCACAGAGTGTTAAGAATGCGCCCAGGTCGTAATCAGGGTTGATCTCACCAAAATCAAACTCTCCTGGGGAGATTTCGTGAACACCCCATGGTATGTAGGTGCAGATGACTGAAAACCCCATCTCACGGACTCGATCAAGGATCTCACCCCATCGCAAGCGTTCGAGCCGCCAGTAATGAACACTGCCGCTCACAAGAAGCGTTCGTTCATCATCAAGATAAAAGCCACCATTCTGTGCCGTCAGTGCCATATCATTTGCGTATGCCAACGTATTCCCGTAGATCGGCGACTCTGAGTCTCTTTGTAAGTCTGTCCATCAATGTCGAATCCAGTTTCCAGCCAAGATCCAGTTGTGTGTAATAATAGACCGTTCCGAGAAGTCCCATCGATTCCAGACGTCTGGATGAGTTCGTAACTTTTATGTGAGGAAAAAACTTCACATCTCCGATCTTGTTTATCCGTCTGCTAAAGTCCACATCCTCAAGCAGGACGTTTCTGTATCCACCACACTTCCGGTATGCATCCCGCCGCACACAGGTGTTAAAACCGGGAAGGGTGACAGAGAGCAATTTATCGCGCATCAGAAAATACTTGTTGGCAACCGTCTCTGCAAGTTTTATATGCTCTGATTGTTCTGAGAACTTAAATCCGGTTGAAAATGCGACAAGATCGGGATCGGTCTTGAATGTTTCGTAGACATAAGCAAGGTAGTATCCGGGTATCACGGTATCTGCATCGATGAATATGAAATATCTGCTGCTCTTGCTTGCATTCATAGCTCCAAAGTGTCTACCAGCCCCGATCCCGTGCTCTTCGCAGCAAATAACGCTGTCAGTGTACCTCCTTGCGATATCAAGACTTCCGTCCGTACTGCCATTGTCTGACACGATCAGTTCATACGGTATGTTTGTGTTCTGGTTTGCGATCGATTCAAGCGTCGCCTCGAGGCAGTTAGCCTCGTTTAAGACCGGAACTATGACCGAGATATCAGGTTCCATGATTAGATTCTTGGTGCCAGATACACTTTAAACGTTGAGATGGTGGTGCTACATCTGCCCGTGCCTGAGAATCGAGAAGAGAAGCCAGAACCCCATCGCTCCGGCACCAAGAAACCCGATGATTCCGATTACCGGGATGTCATGCCACAATGGCGGAATTCCTGCGAGCACGATGAGCGAGGAGCTCATGACAAGCGATGCCAGAACGATAGCGAAACTGATGCGGTTGCTGACCTGATCAAGAGTTTTCTGCATCGGCTCAAGTCCCTGGTGTTCAAACCTGATCGTAGTTCCCCCACTCTTTGCCTGCTTCAGGATGTCACGAAAAGCCCCTGGAATCTCTTTTAAGAGGTGGATGATCTCGGCACCTGAGTTTAACATATCAGCTGCCACGCGTTTTGGATGTATCCGCTCCATCCGGATGCGTTTGATGAACGGGGTTGCCGAACCAACAAAGTCAAAATCAGGGTCAAGCACCGTTCCAAGCCCCTCGACCGTTGTGATCGCCTTAACCATCATGAATAGGTTTGGCGGAATCTGCAAACGGTGATGCGAGACAAGATCCATAAACTGGCGCAATAGTCGCCCTGCATTGATCTCTTTTAATGGTTTTCCAATGTACTGCATCGTCAGGTCAGAAACATCCAGTTCCATCTTTCGGCGATCTACCGGTACATCCTGCGTGGTAAGCCGCAGCAGCGCACCGGTCGCTTTTGCCCCGTTCTGGCGCACGACTGCAACGACGAGATCCACGATCTCATCTCTGGTCCGCCTGTCGATGCGCCCCATCATCCCGAAATCCAGATAGCAGACCACGTTATCAGGCAGGATCATGATGTTTCCCGGGTGTGGATCGGCATGGAAGAAGCCATGCACAAGTATCTGCTCGAATATCAGGTCTGCGCCGCGTGCTGCGATCACACTCCTGTCAAGACCCTCCGCTTCCAGCCGGTCGATGTCAGATGTTTTGACACCATCGATGTACTCCATCGTGAGAACACGCGCTGTTGTCGCAGCGGAAAAGACTTTTGGCACGTAAACCGTGGGATCGTCCAGAAACTGTCTTGAAAATCGCTCGATATAGAACGCCTCGTTGTTATAATCGATCTCCTTCTTAATAGTGTCTGCAAATTCCGTAACAATTCTTGTGGGGTTATATATCTGGTACGCACCCACATTCTGCTCCAGAAGCGTTGCCAGATGAAACATAATCTCCAGATCAACCTCGATCGTCTTTTTGATGCCGGGACGCTGTACCTTGACAGCCACATCCTCTCCAGTTGCGAGTGTGGCGCGATGCACCTGTCCGATAGACGCTGCTGCAACCGGAGTCTCGTCAAAGTCCTGAAATATCGCATCCATCGGGGCACTTAGTTCGAATTCGATCGTCCTCTTAACATCCTCGAATGGAAACGGCGGAACCTTGTCCTGAAGCTTCTCAAACTGGGTGATGAACTCCATCGGGATCAAGTCAGGGCGGGTGGATAGAATCTGCCCCATCTTAATGGATGTGGGACCGAGTTCTTCCATCGACAGTCTCACCCGTTCTGGCAGTGTTAACTCCCCGATTCGCTCCTGCGCTCTCCTGATCTTTTTCGGGAGTGCGATATCAACATAGCGCCCTATATGCAGGGCATCTATCATGTCACCAAAGCCATATTTGAACAGAACGGAAATAATCTGGCGGTAACGCTCAATGTGGCGGTATGTGCGCGAGATAACTCCAATTTTGTGTATATGCGTCATTTTCCCCATGGTTCAGGCACGTGTTCAATTGGCTACACGCATCATTAAAACTTCTCCAGCCCCTGTGCCAAAAGATATATATCAGATACAAGTCTTGTGTTATCTGGAGAATTATCATGATAGAATCACTCAGGAAGGTAGGACTCCTTGGAATTGGTGTGCTGTCCATCACCGAGGAGAAGATCAAGCAGGTCGTAAACGAACTCGTTGAAAAAGGAGAGATGAACAAAGAGGAAGGAAAAACCCTCGTTCATGAACTCCTGACCGAGAAAAAGAAGCAGATGCAGGACTTCGATGAAAAAATCTCGAGGGATGTGCAGAACGCCATCGGTAAATCAAAGATCGCATCGAAGGACGATGTTTCTCGTCTGGAAGATAAGATCACAGAACTTGAAAAGACCGTCCAAAAACTCCTCGAAAAATAAGATGCGGTGTGGATATCGGGCGATCGCCATGAAAGTAACGCTTGAGTGATCTGCGCCCGGTTACAGAGGAGCGCGACATCAAAACCAGTTGTGTGAAGAAGATTGATATCGTAAGACAAATGTCAGGATAAGATACCTTCTTGCGAGGAATCCCACGAAGAAAACCGCAGCTTCCGGATTTTTGCTGTATATGAAAGAGGCGGGATCGATAGGCGGTGGATAAAAAGTTTGTACGTGTTTAGCTAACCAGACACTGTCTGAAAATCAAGTGANNATCACCGCGGTCTGCGAAGCAGCGCCGAAGGCCGAACGCTGAGGGCGCAGAGTTTCGAGACCGTTTTCAACCCTCTGCGTGACTCTGCGCACTCTGCGGTATAATCTAAGGGCATGGCAATTTCACTGGAATCGACAGTGCCGCCAGAGTGTTTTCACTGGAGTTTTCGATTGTGCCAGCTAACCACAAGATTACACTGATTTCCACAAGATTTCTGTGTTAATCNNGTGAAATCTCGTGGTTTTTTCGCCTCAGCTAAACACATACCCTTCCGGTTACCTGCGCATCGCATCCGGGATGCACTCGATGACGTCGGTTGCAAGCAGCCCGTATCCGTATTTTAGAAACGCAAGATCGCCAGCAGTCCCCACAATAAGCGCACCTGCCGAAGCCGCCGCAAGCGCACCGGTCTTCGCAAAGATCGCACCTGTCACACCTGCAAGCACGTCACCGGTCCCGCCGACCGTCATCCCGGGATTTCCGGTCTGGTTGATTCTTACCGCTCTTCCGTCTGATATGACGTCGATATTTCCCTTAAGCAGCGTGACAACACGGTTTCTCGCAGAAAAATCCATAACCAGTTCGCAGCGCTCATCAAGATCCGCTGACACAACCCCTCCAAGCATCCGGAACTCGCCAGCATGTGGTGTTATGATCGGCAGCGTCCTCTCATGCACCGGCATCTGAAGCGCATGGAGCGCATCTGCATCGATCACGAACCGTGCATCAGGATTTGACCTGATGATCTCGGAAACTGCCTCCGCGGTCTCGGTCTCGCGACCAAGTCCCATCCCGATCACAGTCACGTCGTGCTTCCGGACCAAAGCGTTGACTGTATCGAGTTCGTCGCGGGCAAGATAGCTACCAGATAACGAATGAACGATCAGGTCAGGCGAGAAGCCCGCGATCGTCTCTGCAACACCCTGCGGTGCTGCTACTGTCACCCAGTCAGCACCTGCCCGGAGCGCAGCAAGCGCAGAAAGCGCAGGCGCACCTGTAAATGCACCGCCCCCAATCACAAGCACCCTGCCGTTATCGCCTTTGTGCGATCTCGCATTCCTTGCTGGCGGCAGGTCTCCTGTCCCGACGATCAGGGTAGCCCGCTCAGGGATGCCGATGCCGGCAACCTCGATCTCACCAGTGACCTCGGGACATCCGGAAAGCCCTTCTTTCATCCGGTGGTTCGTGATTGTCAGGTCTGCACGGACTGCCTTCTCGAAATTATCGGGATTGAAGCCGGATGGGACGTCTATTGAGAGAACAAACGCGGAAGATGCGTTTATGAGGTCGATTGCGCTTGTCACTGGCTCACGGACGCTCCCGCGCACGCCTGTGCCGAGCATGGCATCGATCACGATGTCAGCATCCAGTTCCAGTTCCGAGAGTTCTGACGAATCCCTGATCTCCCTGAGATCTGCGCTGAGATTCCTTAGTATCTCCCAGTTCCGGCGGGATTCATCGGTTGCAATGTCGCGAGCGCGTCCGAGCAGCAGTATCACAGGATTATAGTCCAGAAGATGCCGTGCCGCAACAAACCCGTCGCC
>DASC01000085.1:15948-25870 GCA_002503595.1 Candidatus Methanogaster sp. UBA203
AGGTCACTACAGTTGGCATCGACCCTGCGCATCTCGGATGCGGTGATCTCGGTGTTCATCTCCAGCTATCTCTTTACGGTGATTGGAAGCACGCCCTCTTCCAGTTCCCGCATCGCTATGTCGATCGGGTCTCCGGTGTCGGGTCTGATCAGTACCGGTGCTCCAAGCGAGATCTGGAGCGCTCGTGCGCCGATGATGCGGGCGCGTTCATATCGTGTGTATCGTTCCAATGTGGTTACATCCTCCTGTTCTTGTGTATGTGGCTTATTTGGGATAAGTACCTTCGCACTTTGTCATATATTTCCGACCGCGGCTTGTAGGATCATGAGCGCGTCGAGCGAGGTGACGCAATGGTCGCCGCTGACGTCAGCGGCGGCGAGTGTTGTGAAGTCATATGAGGCGGAACCGCCGGCTGTGATCTGGAGCGCGATTGCGGCGTCCGCGGGGGTGATCTGGTTGTCGCGGTTGAGGTCGCCGCGTACGCGGTTATCGACGGAGAATGCATCGGTTGTCGCATAATCGCTTGCAAGGGCACCATCGTAGGATCTAATTCTGAAGTGGACGGTGGCATTCGTATGCGGTATGCCTGTTCCGCTTGCCCATACGAATGTATGATCCACGCCAGCAGGGGTGCTTGCCACATCAATCATACCATCACCACCTTCACCCACGCCTGCATTGAACCATGTGATATTGTTGCGGCTGTACTGTGCTATTATCGTGCAATCATCACTTTCAGCATCTTTCAGGTTGTATGGTATGGTGACGTTGCCACTCTGATCTCCTGCTGGTGTGGTGATCGATATCTCGGGTGCGTGGTTGATTATGATGTGGGTGGGATCAGTGGTATCGTCAATGATGCCGTCGCCGTCATAGTCGATTTCCATCGTATGGTTTGTGTTCTCAGAACTGAAATTGATACTGGCAGTTGCGTTCTCTGATGTGCCAAATGTGATATCTTCATAGATATATGTGGCGGTCATGTGTTCTGTCTGATGTTTCATGATGATGTTGAAATTCATTGATGCTTCTTCAATTGCTCTCTGAGATGTATTATCAGATGTGTCTGCAGGCAGCGATTTGACCCCGAATTTAAATTTGTCTGGCTTCTTATTATAGCATCTAATAACTTGCGGCAGCTCATCAAGCACTCCTGTATAATATGAATCGGGAATCTCACGCCTTATAGCGTCATCCGGAAGTATGCCTGTTATATTGGACCCACTGATCATATAACCATAAATTTGAGTGTGATCGGGTAGATTAGAAGGTGCGGAATAGGTATATCTCTCAATACCCTGGAGGGTGTTTTCTGTCATTTCTGATTTATGGGTAACTGTCCCTTCGTCAGTTATCTTAATCACCCGGTATCCATGATAATTGCAAGGATCCGGGTCTTTTGTAGCACTTCTTGTCTGAATAAACCAAGTTTTATGAGTTTCCGGTTCATTGAAAACAGTTTTTACATAATCCCAGTGTGTATGCCCGGTGAGAACCAGATCGGTATTATTGTTGATACAGTAATCTATAAATCCACATCGATTGAATGCGATGCAAGCATCATTGCCACCGTATTTGGGTGGGCAATTGTTAGTAACTGGAGGTTCAAGCGATCCGATTGCTGACTCGTCATCGCTGTCACTTACTGCCGGATAGTGCATGAAAATAATCTTGGGCATTTCAGAGTCCATTTCGGACAATCTGGCCAATTGAATCTCTTTTAGACCATCGCCTTCTGGTGAATGGTCATAAAGATAGTCATAGCTAGCGAGAGTTGATACGTTGGATGATCCAAGAAAAGGAGGAAGTGATACGTTATAATCCTCCCCGGAATCCAGCCCGATAAAGCGGTACCCATGTTTATCAAAGTAATAATCTCTGTAGCCATCGTTAAGCGGTTTAATATCGCCTGGATTCATTATAATTTCATCATACGTCGTTAAACCAACATCATCACGCGGATCCCACCCACGTCGATCATGATTTCCCGGGGTATTGTATACAGGAATATCAAGACTCTTCGAGATGCCCATATAGGCATTGAAGAAATCCTCCTCGCTATACTCGACCAGATCCCCTGGACTTAAGATAAATTCCGGGTTATGCGTTTTTGTAGCCTGAAGAGTGTCTGTAAACTTTTCGATTGATAGTAAGAACTCGTTATAATATGCGTCATCGAATGGCCAATATCCAATATGCACATCAGTTATATGCACGAAAGTAAACGACTCGATCCGATACACAGTAACCGTTTTCGTTGTGTTAAGCCCTGCGCCGTCAGTCGCAACCACCGTGATCGTGTTCTCGCCTTCGATGAGCGTGACGTTTGCGCTCCAGTCGAGCGTGCCATTGGCTGGCTCGCCGTTCACCGTGACCGATGTGATGCCGGATGTGTCAGAGGCTGTGCCTGCGACTGTGATTGTGGCGGCGTGGGTGGTGGTGTTTGGGGCGGGCGATGTGATGGTGAGTGTGGGCGGGGTGGTGTCAGTGGCGGCGGCTTCTGGGCTGAGTTTATGAGCCAAGCATCAAAGTCACCAGCACCGTATGACCTTGTTTCTCCTGCAACGATGTAGCCACCATCTGTGGTCTGCTGGACTGAGTATGCCACGTTATCATCAGCCCCCCCAAACGTCACATTCCACTCCTCTACAGGAACCACACCCGCAGCAACCTCCACCCCCACCTCATCCAGAGATTCGTCAAAAAATGGCTGATCGTTCGCAAGAACCACGATGAAGAACGATTCTCCACCAGCATAGACCTGCTCGGGCAGCCCAACGATCTGCACATCTGCGGTAGGGGTTGCGTAGAGTGCTGCTGCCGCTGTTGGGCATAAGAACGCCGCGGCAAGCAGTGTTGCTACAACCGCCGCAGCCATCCACGCCGCGATCGACCGGGTCATGCCGCCGCCTCCTCGTCCATCCCTTCCTTTGCTCTTGCTATGCGAAGCGGAACATCGAGACCCATCTCAAGGAACATGTCAAACAGGCGCATCCCCACGCCTACGGTATCTTTACGCTCATCAATTCCCTCGACATAAACGATCACATCGAGATCTTCGTCTTCATAAGGTCCGAAATATTCGATTTCCTTTATCCTTTGTGCTCCAAACTCCCTTGAAACTTCATCCTTAATTATCTTTATAATTTCTTCTTTATCCATCTAAAATTCCTCCACAAGATTTTTACAGGTGTCAATGATCATGGTAGCATCTGATATTGCAGATTTACACATCTCTTCCATAACCTCCACATCCGGATCGTAATCGCTCTTTATACGATCCATTCTCCATGCATTCACCTGATTCGCGAGTGTTTCATCTCCAAACTGCCGTATAAGCAGTTTTTTGAACTTATCTACCAGTGATCTGTGCTTCTTGACATCAAGTTGCATCTGTACCTACACCGCAGACCTTGCAGCATGATACATCGAATAATATGATTTATGAATCACGGTTCGGTTGCTTAAACCAGTTTCAAGAAGTTTCTCCGCGACAGAGAGATTTTCTTCTGCAAGCACCAATCTGGATTCTGCAATATCCTTCATAGATCGCATTATCGTAGTTAAATCTACTCCTGCATCGTGATCACTCAAATAAACGAGTAATCCCGATTTTTCAGGAGTCGGTTCCATCAACCGGTTCTGTTGCATGTATACCTCGAGTATATGGGTGCTGTTCTGTCATTCCTGCCGCTGATATCTATTAACCTTTTTGCAGCCGATGCGGAGACGTTTTAATATTTTCTGGTTACGCATACATGCTCAATAAGCTGTGGCAATTTACCGCAGAATTGAAGTATCGCCGAAGGCAGTACGTAGAGTCTCTGCGCTCTCGGCGGTAATTTAGTGAAAACTCCATACGATATTGAGCATGTTCAAATTCAGGACATCACCGAATCTAAAAACATCAACCAGCCGTTTCCAACCTGAAATAAATCCTTCTGTTATTCTTCCCCTTATTCTCAGCCTTCACAACCTCAATCCTCCCGATCTCACCGGTATTCCGCACATGCGTGCCGCCACATGCCTGCGCATCGAATCCCACGATGTCGATGATGCGTATCTCTTCCATCTCAGGCAGATCCATCTTCAATTTCACAATCGATGGAATCTTAAGTGCTTCTTTTGCGGGAAGAATCTTTATCTCCACCGGAATCTTCTGATCGATGATCTCGTTTGTCTTCTCTTCAAACGACTTGATCTGCGACCTGTCAAAGTCCTTCAGACTGAAGTCCACCCGGGTCTTTGCCTCCCCGATCTGGTTCCCTGTGATGAGCGCACCGGTCTCCTTGTTGATCACAGCGGAGAGGACATGACATGCAGTATGCGACCGCATGAAGAGATACCGCCGGTCCCAGTCAATCCTTCCAGTGACCTGATCGCCCGCCATAAGTCCGGGATCTGCGATCTCGTGGCTGACCCGATCATCCATCTTCCGCACATGAACCACAGGGTACTCGCTTCCATCCCGCACCAGAACGCCGAGATCGTTTGGCTGTCCGCCAGCATTGGGGTAGAATGCGGTCCTGTCGAGGATCACGAACCGATCATCGGTAACATCCTTGACAGTCGCTTCAAATTCCAACAGATAACAATCCTTCAGGTACAGTGCATCCATTTCGCATCACTCCGCCGGGGTGACTTGCTCTCCGACCATCACATCCATCAACTCGAGAAACTCATCCTTCGTGCCATCAGGTATGGTCGCGCCTGCTGCGATGTTGTGCCCGCCGCCCATGCCGCCGACCTTTGCTGCGCAGGCTTCGATCGCATCCGCAAGGTTAAGCCCACGCCTGACAAGGTCCTGCGTGCCGCGTGCAGAGACCTTGGCGCCTCCGTCGCTGTCTGCGAATGCGAGCATCGGCATATCCCGCTTTCTGCGGTTTGTCAGACTCATGCCGGCAACGATGCCGACGATCGTGTCCTTGATCGAACTGCCTGCATCGAAGTACTGGATGTGGGTAAGTTCGGTTATGCCCTGTTCCTTGACAAAGTTGAGCCCGTCCACAAGGTTCTTTCGATGCCCCGCAAGCAGATCTTTCGCTTTTGCAAACTCTTTGTCCCGATCGCCGAGACAGACCGCAAGACCGATATCTGCGAAGCCGTATCTGCCTGTGGCGTTTAACAAGGTTGCGTATTCGGACGCATCCCGCATCTCGATGCCTTCCTGTTCCCGGATAAGCGTATAACCCTCTGTGACCAGCCGCTGGATGTGGTAGGACGACATCCGCTTCGAGATACAGTACTGGACCAGCGATGAGACGACCTTCTGCCTCTCGCCAACGCCCAGGTCGATCCACCGCTTCCACCGCTCGCCAGATGAGTTTATACCGACATTTTTCAAAAACATGATGCTTGCGCCCTCGTTTCCTGTGAGACCGGGCAGATACGGATCAGAGGAATACTGGAGCAGTTTGAACATCTGGCGGGTCTGCTTCCCGAAGAGCGAAAGATCCCTCTTGTAACCGATGACACCGTGATCCGCACCCTTCTCAAGGATCGCCCGGTTGCATCCGACCAGTCTCCCGGATTTCCTTGCCTGCAAGTCCCCAACAGCGCCAACGATCGCGAGATCAGCGAGATCATAGTTCTCGCCAAGCGACTGCGCAAGTATATACGCACAGCCAGCGCCGCTGAGCTCGGTCGAGCCATCGATGCCAAAGAGATGCGGGTTTAGATGGTGGAGATGCTGGTGATCGACATGACGACGGTCGATCTGGTGATGGTCAGCAACGACTATCTCGATATCAAGTGGCATCTCCGATAGCATTCCGCTACCGAGATCGGTAAAGATCGTCGGGACGTTCGCATCAGCAACCTCTCCGAGAACCATCCTGTCCAGTTGCTTCACACACCTGACATCATGCTCGATGCCGCACCGGTCGAGTGTGCGGGACATGATCGCGGCGGCAGTCAAGCCGTCGGCATCGAGGTGGGATACGACCCGCACCTCATCATGCCTTCTGATTGCGGCAGCGCACGTATCAGCCCTCTCTTTCATCGAATGGTAGTCGCTCATGTCGCCCATCACTTACTCCAGCATATCCCGGATCACCCTGCCGTACGCAGGTCTTGCGATCAGAACGCCGATTAAAACACCGATTATGGTGGTGATCGCGAACCCTTTCAGCGCGCCGAACCCCATCACAATAAGCGGCGACATCGCGACGATCGTTGTCGCTGCAGCAGCGAAGATGATCGCAAACGCCTTTGATATGCGGGATAGGTACACCTTCAGGGACGGTATTTTTCCCTCATAAAGCACTTCGTCGGTGATGATCACCAGATGGTCAATACCAGTTCCGATAACAGCGATAATTCCTGCTATAGCCGGCAGATTGAGTTGCCACCCTATCAGCGGAAGCGCAGAACAACCGAGAATCATGAAGACCTCGCTTAACGATGTCGCGAGCATCGGGATTAAGATGTTCTTCTGCCGGTATCTTAAGAATATGACGAGAGCAACGGTTAGCAGCGCAAACAGACCCGCGATCAGTGCCTGCTCCTTGAACTGGGCACCAAGCGACGCAGGAACCTGTCCCGAACCGATCACGGTCACCTGCACAGGAAGCGCTCCTGCACTGAGATGCACTCGAAGTTGCCTCGCCTCAATCTCTCCTTCATCGCCAGAGCCGGTGTTCGCAACCAGACCGCGAGAGGGGTAATCACCATCCTCACCATATATCTCATACAGTCCTTTGAGACCGCTTGCCAGCCTGGGGTTGAGTGGTGCCGAGTACACCTCCTCATCATCGAGCAGCATGATCAGTTCGTGCGCATCCGGCTTGTCAGCGGCACCGTATTTGACCGCTGCGACTCCGAATTCTCTTGCTCCTTTGCTATTCAGCGTGAAACCGATGCCCCATGCCCCATCCTGCATCTTCGGTATGTCCACTGCGGTGATGCGGTCACCCCAGAGCACATGCTCTGATGTGTTGTTCGTTGTCTGGATGCGGATCTCAAACTTTCCAGGCGTTGTAACGATATCCTGCGCTGTACTGAGATCGATTCCGGCAAGGTCGACCAGAAGAATATTGGATCCGACAGGGGTGATCGGAATCTCCTTAAGACCCCAGATGTTCAATTTCTCGTTTAATACATCCTTCGTCATCTCCTGGGTCTTTGTTGTCACCTCCTCCTTAAATTCGGGCTTGCCCTGTATGTCCTTCTTGATCGATCCGCCGACACTGGCGAGCAGACCTGATAATTCGCTCTCGCTCACCATTGACCTGATCTCATACGTGTCGCTGCCGAGATAGATCACCTCACAAGCCAGATGCTTTGAGAGGTACGTCTGGATCACGTACGGCTTGTTTATGACAAGTGTGACCTCGTTGCCCCTTATGCGACCATTTCCGTAACCAACCGCATTTATCGCAGCCTCATCAGGTGGTTCTGCCGTCCTGAATGTGATCCCTGTATCTGAGTGCTCGACGATCTCGACCGATCCAAACGCATCAGAAAACTCTTTCTCGATGATCTGCACCGGATCGGCATCGATGCCTGCGATCACCCCATCCAGCTGGAGTTGCAGGTATGTCCCGCCATCGAGATCGAGCCCGTATTGCAGATGGGATGTAAAACCCTCCTCAGAGTTATAACTCGGGTGAATCGCTAGAAGCGCGATTAGCATGGCGATAACAAATACGATTATCCTGAAGTCCTTATACAATTTCATGCTCTCCGCCTCCTTGGTCTCTGTAGATGCCATTTCAGTATTCCGGTATTAAGCATCCATGTATTCATCAGATCGGCGAATAGGCCGAATATGAGCACGATCGAGATGTCGCTTATAATGCTGATCTGCGGCAACGATGGTATGATGATGTACGAGTACGTGGCGATAAGATACATGACTGTGATTGCGGCAAGCGTTGTGCCGGTCATCGTAAGTCCTGTCGTCATCGCATTCGTAACCTTGTCATCGAGATTGCCACGCCGTTTGAGAAGCCGTGTCGTTAAAAGGATGTCGCTGTCCACAGAATATCCGATCAGCATCAGGAGGGCTGCGACTGTTCCGAGCGAGAGTTCGATGCCTGCAACAGCTATGAATGCGGCTGCAATCGCGATATCTGAGAATGCGGAGAGCACGACCGCAACAGAAGGCACGAATGTCCGGAATATCAAAAAGACGATCACCGCCATCAGGCAGAACGATACCACGATCGCCTTGAGTGCCTGCGTCTGCAGCGATTTCCCATATAGTGCGCCTGTCTGCTTGATCTCAGGAGCTGCGTACTCATAATCGGTGTTGACTTTCTTTGTCAGCGAATCCTGTTTATCATCGCTCATCGGACTGAACTTGATCATCCTGCGGCTGCCTGAATCCCGCACATCGATCACCGGATAATCCGCGAATGTCTGCCGCAGGAGATCATGCGAATCTGCGGTGGCAAGGGTGATGATCGTGCCGCCCTCGAACTCAAATCCGAGACGTACTGGTGAGCCTGTAGTCACATACATCCCGCCAAGAATGATCAATGCAATTACGAGCACGATCAGCGGTGGAATGACCAGTTGCACCGGTTTATGAGTTCTTATGTATGAATCGAACCTTGATACGATATCTGTTAACGCCTTCGGCGTCGACGCCTCTTTCTTTTCCGATCTTGAGTGCGTTATCTGTTTCATTGTTTTATTGTTTCTCCTTCGAATATATTCGCGATCAGTTGTGCCACAGTGACTACGCTTACGCTTCTGTCGAGCGTATCGGTTGCTATGATCCCTTCCACGCCCGCGGCAAATATACGCAGCACGGCACTCTGGGCAAGCACCGGATGGATACATGCCGCAAATACCCTCTTTACACCATTCTCCTTTAACAAAAGAGTTGTCTCCACGATCGTGCCCCCGGTTGAGATGATGTCATCCAGTATAACGACATCCCTTCCTGAAACGTCCGGTTCCTTCGTCTTTATCGAGACCTCCTCCCCGCTTATGCGCGTCTTCTCCATGTAATCGAAGCCGACGCCGAGATTCTCAGATGTGGACCGTACGAGATCGATAGCACCCTCATCCGGCGCAATGATCATCGGGTCGGTAAGTTTCATCGATGCGATGTACTCCCCGACAGCAGGCGCGGCATTGATGCTGGTCGCAGGCGTACCAAAGTACGAGAGCACGCCCGGGTTGTGGATGTTTACTGTGAATACATGGTCCGCTGTGATTGCGTGAGCAAGTGCCCGTGCACTCACAGACTCCCCGTCCTTGAACCGTTTGTCCTGCCTTGCATACCCGAAATACGGGATGACGACGTCGATCCGATCAGATGTGTCGCAGGCATCGATAAGTTGCAGAAGCGAGATGTAATCGGAATCGGTCGGTGTTGACTGCACGATCACGACATGATCGCAGGAATCGATGTCAGGTACGCGGAGGTATCGCTCGCCATCAGGAAATGTTGAAAATTCGGTGTCTGCAAGGTGGCACCCCAGCGTACGCGCAACTCTCCCTGCCAGTACTTGGGACGAGGGTCCGGATACAATACTTATTGACGTTTTCATTCCATATTCATGAGATTGTTGATCTGGTGACATTAATACCTTTCGTTTGCGATTGGGCTGTCTTGCCTTGTGATGTTGATGACGGGTTGATCAGATGGGCAGAGTTATAGCGAATCTACCACTCCTGCCGCCGCCTGCAGGATCATGAGCGCATCGAGCGATCTGACGCAGCCATCGCCGCTCACATCAGCAGGCATCGAGCGTCGCGGGATCGCACGAGGCGGAACCACCCCCGGCTGCGATCTGGAGCGCAATCGCGGCATCTGCGAGGGTGAGAATGTCGTCGGAGTTGAGGTCGCCGCGCAGCAACCTTTTCCGTTACGCAAGTGTGTAAACATGCAATGACCCGATTGAGCAGCCGATCGAATATCTTTATCGTCTCAATTCCACAGTTTCACCTTAGTTTGAAAGTTACCTAA
>DASC01000205.1 GCA_002503595.1 Candidatus Methanogaster sp. UBA203
TCTGTCTCTGTCTCTCTGGGTTGCTCATAAGGTAAGCGTGGGCAGGATCGCTTAAATGAGTTCTTATCGCAAGACCCCCTGGTTCTGAAGCTGCTCTGATGCTGGCGTTTCGCATCCAATTGTTGCTGATTCGGATACCGTGTCTGGTGCCCGGGGTTTCGGATGTCTGAAACCCCCTGTGTTTGGGTTTGGTAATGTCCTAAAAATCCACAATTTTCACCCTGCAATCGCATCCCTGAGATCTGCCCCGAATATCTGCGCAATCCCACATACCGCCCATCCGTTAAGCGTCCATGCAAAACTTATGAAAACCGGCATCCCCTCGCCAAATGCAAAACTCCAGAGTCCGGCTGAAGTTCCGAGCAGTTCCATCGTGCCACCAAGCGCTGTAGCAACCATGGCAAACGCGAGGTTCCAATCAAGAGTCTGTCTGTTGTTATAAAATAGACCCAGAAGAGCAAACGCTGCGTAAATCGCAATGATCTCTGGGGTGGCTATCGCGAGATAGCCTTCGAACCACAAGAATGCAGCGAATGCAAAGAGAATCAGAACGAAGGGAGCAATCCTGAATCTTCTGCCGCTCAGATCAACATACGCAAAGACACGCCTTAAGCCGTGCGAGAGTCCGATGATTACAATCATAAAAATCGGCATTGAAAAGAGAGCAAATAGCGGAGGTGCAGCACCCTCTACGTAATGCCACAGCCACATCCCGGCAAGCATGGCAAAACGTTCCACAAGGTATGCGATCAGGATCGATGTTGACGAGACCGCTACAAAATGCTTCGTCTGCATCCTCTGCAAACAACGCAGCAAGGATGAGTGCGATCAGGAAACCAAGAGTAAACTCAAGTGAAGATATGGCGAGATAACCGCCAGACACAAAGCCGAAGATCGATAGCAGCGCAAGAACAGAGAATATAGCGAGATTTATAGCGAGATTTGTTCGTTTCCGTTTTGTGCTATCAGGCGCATGCTTTTTCTCCATCGACCACTTCGCAACATCAGGGTCGGGGCGCTTCCAGTCGCCGTCTGAAGGGTGTTTATATGGCAGTTCTGTGAAATCGAACTCCTGTGAGGCATCGCCCAGAGATCGCTCGTGTGCAAGCTTTAAGTGATCGATCTCCTCACACGGATTTTTAAAGCCTATCATCTGTGCAGCAATCGCGTCTGCTGTAACCACGCTCGTGGATGCTATGATGGTACGGAAGTCAACAGCATCGCAGGAGAGGGGACCCACTGTTTCGCCGCCGATGCTGCCGTCTATGACCGTCAGATTGGGCGTGAAAGCATGGTTTATCCAGTATAAGACTTCGTCAATCCCGATCTGGTGGTATCGCGCCTTATCAATCTCAGGCAGCGTGCCATACATATTCTTCATGCCAAGGGTCACGCCTGTCATGAGATGCGTCTTCATAGCAGGCACAGAGATTATCACATCCGCATCCAGCATCTCCTTCGAGACCCGCTCTCTCTTGAGCACACTCTTGTCACCGAAGTCAAAACGCACGATCTTCGTATCAGAGAGATTCATGAGTTCCACACCCTTCTCTTGAGCCCACGTGTCCCATCCCTGCTTCTTTGCATTTGCCCAGAACTTCGTCCATATCATGTCAGCGTCGCAGATCACAGGCTCGCCCCCAGCCTCGCGTACCATATCCACCACAACCCCGGCAACATCCTTGGTGGTATAAGTCGCTGTCAGTTCAGGAACGCCTCCGCAGACGTTCACTTTGATAAGAACCTTGTCACCACGCTTGACAAAACTCTGCATCCCTCCAAGAGCATCGATCGCCGATCGCACAGCCCCCTCCGAGTCATTTATGTCACGCCGAGTATCCGGGTAACGAACAACCGAATATTCAGGCTCTATGATTTTCTTCCGGCTTTTCACATCCTTGTAAGAGTAAACATCTTTTGAGACTCTCGTTCGCTTCGAGAGTAAGTACGTAGACGCGTAGCCCAAATATATCCAGACCGGATATAAAGCGAAGAGTAGAATCACCACCAGCAACGGAACATCGCTCTTGTAGATGCCAGTGATGTTAGAGTGAAACATAAACTCTGAGCCGCTCATGCCATCGCAGACTACTGGAAAGACGCAGCGGAAGACATCTGTGTAGAGCAGCAAACTAAATGCGATGAAGGTGAGAACGACGAGCAGACCGATGGTGATCTTGGCAAGCCTCCCTATCCCAAGTCTGTTGCTTGCGAGGTAGAGCACGATGCCTATGGCAAAGAGCAGCGGAGGGTCTAATAGAAAACTCATGGCTTCACCTTTAATAGACTTGTTGCGATATAAAATCCTATAAAATACAGCCTTCTAAGGCGTCCATTGCTCCGTGCATATTGCTCCTTTTTACGGATATCCCTTCTCCGGGCTTTTCCAAATTATTTCGCAACAAGTCTAATGTTTAAGAGTCGGTCTGGTATTTAATATTTTCTTCGATTGGGGATGTCACGGCTTGTGGTGTTACAGAAGATTTTATGAACCTGATCGGGCGAGTACGGATCTGAGTCTATCAGGCATCTTATCCGGATTATCGGCTACATTTGGGACCGTAGGCTGCTCCATTCTTGAAACACGCCAAGCCCCGCCCCGCCTATCACAAATTCCACGAACTGCGTTGCAAGTTTCGGATGTGGTGCGTTTTTGATGTGCTGTGCGCTTGCAAGGACTATATCAAAGTCATACTCGATAATGCCCGAAGATCGACTTCCAGTGGTCCGTGAGCAATACACATAAGACCATCAACTTGGGGGTATCAAGCCGATAGCCCCAAGACAGATACATTTTATTAAAGATACAGCAATGAATGGTGTGGAAGTGTTTCCATGTCAAAAGCAAATCACATCGGCATCCAGAACCATCACCTCACCATCGGCGGAGTTGACACAGTCTCGCTTGCACAGGAATACGGCACACCGCTCTATGTGATCGACGAGAAGCGCATACGCGAGAACTTTCGCACATTTAAAGGTGCGTTTCCTGACGCTGACATCTACTTTGCTGCAAAGGCAAACTGGAACCTTTCCGTCCTGCGGATCCTTGCGTCAGAGGGTGCAGGTGCTGACGTCTTCTCTGATGGCGAACTCTATGCCGCGCTCCTTGCAGGCATCCCGCGTGAGAGGATTCTCTTCAACGGCAACTCAAAGACCGCATACGAACTCCAGATGGCGATCGACTCGGGGGTGCGCGTTTCAGTGGATTCGATGGACGAACTGCACGCTCTCTCGGATCTGGCGATCAAAGCCGGAAAGGTGGTCGATATCGCATTCCGGGTCAATCCTGATGTCTCGCCAGACACGCACCCGAAGATTGCGACAGGTCTTGCATCCTCGAAGTTCGGGATAGGGTACACGGACGTCCTGAAAGCGTACGAAGAGGCAAAGGAACTGTTAGGGGTAAATCCAGTCGGCATCCACTGCCATATCGGGTCGCAGATCACCGATGTCTCGCCTTTCGGTGAGGCGGTGGAGCGGATGATGGATATTGCGGAACAGATCACACGGCTTGGAATCACACTTGAGTTTGTGGATATGGGCGGCGGGCTTGGCATCCCGTACCAGAAAGGGGTGGCGACGCCCACACCGCATGATCTTGCAGACATGATCCTTCCGATCTTCCGCCGCCGCTCAGAGGATATCGGGATCTCTCCAAGACTCGTGCTCGAACCAGGCAGATATATCGTTGGCGACACAAGTCTTCTCCTTGCCGGGGTTACCACGGTAAAGCGATCCGCACGGAACTTTGTTGGCGTTGACGCCGGTCTTAACCTGCTGATCCGCCCTGCGATGTACGATGCGTACCACGAGGTGGCTGTTGCGAACAAGGCAGACTCTGCAGGGGCGGAGACGTACGATATTGTGGGACCGATCTGTGAATCAGGCGACATCATTGCGAGGGACCGCAAACTGCCCCTGATAGAACCCGGCGACGTGATAGCAGTCTTCGATGTCGGAGCGTACGGATTCAGCATGAGTTCCCAGTACAACGGGCGGTGCCGGTGCACAGAGATTATGGTCTCTGACGGCTCTGTGGATGTGATACGCGAGCAGGAACACTACGGCGACCTGATTGCGAAACAGAAGATTCCTGCGAGATTACTTGCGTAACTCGGCACTGTCTGAAAATCAAGTGATTTACCACCGCGGTCTGCGAAGCAGCGCCGAAGGCAGTACGCAGAGTTTCGAGACCGTTTTCAACCCTCTGCGTGACTCTGCGCACTCTGCGGTAGAATAAAAGGTATCTGCTCAATATCATGCGGAGTTTTAAAAAGGGTCTATCGGTACAAAAAAACCGGCATCTGTGTTCATCCGTGTTAATCAGTGGCTGATAAGGGTTTTTAGCCACAGATTAACGCAGATTACACTGATTTCATCAATCTAATCGTTTCCATGTTCAGTGCTGATTTACCACAGCTTACTGAGCATGTTCAATAAAAGGGCATGTATTTTCGCATCAAAAATCGACAGTGCCGCGTAACCCTACTGTTTCAGTACCCTTGCCCCATCCGCGGTGCCGATATGCACCTCGTCCACATTTAAGAATATCCCGTGCTCGATTGCGCCAACGAGTGCGCTTAAATCATCGCTCAATCGCGCGGGATCATCGATCGCGCCAAAGTCGGCGTCGATTACAAAGTTTCCGTTGTCGGTGATCACAGGACCATCCTTCCGGGCTGCCATCCGAAGCTCAGGTATCCCACCTGTTGCCCGCACCCCGCGTTCCACAAGCGTTCTTGCGTACGGCAGAACCTCGATCGGAACCACGTGATCGAGTCCGGGGACGGCTTTTTCGTGATCGACCATCAGCACCACCCTCGATGCAGCGTACGCGATCACCTTCTCTCGGGTGTGCGCAGCGCCTCCCCCTTTGATTGCCACGAGATTCCGGTCGATCTGATCCGCGCCATCGAGCACGATGTCAAGCTCCGGGTGCTCTGAAAGCGTCGTGATCGGTATCTTCTGCTGCGCTGCAAGCATCTCTGACTGGTACGAGGTCGGCACGCACAGGATATCAAGCCCGCCGGCAACCTGTCTCCCGAGTTCTGTGATCGCATACGCCGCGGTCGAACCCGTGCCGATGCCGACAATCATCCCGTCAGCAACCAGCGTTACCGCTGATAGGGCAGACGCCTCCTTCTCGCGGCTCGCCTCGCTGCTGGTGTCGTGGCTGCTTCGATCCTTCATCAATCCTATGTGGTGGTCACCTGATGTTTAAGTGTTGCTGTCTGCAGGATGTCTGCAGGGCTGTCCGGTTATATGGCGTTCGGATCGGGGCACACGAATGACACGGCAACCCCATCGATAACTAATATCTTATATCAGGACGCGCATAGATACACTTCATCACAGAGGTACTTCCAATGACACGAAATATCAAGGTGGAACCGCTCAGGCAGACTCCGATTGAGAAGCAGGAGATCGAACTTGTCGAGCGGAAGGGTATCGGGCATCCGGACAGCATCGCAGACGGACTCGCAGAAGCGGTCAGTCAGGCGCTCTGCGCCGAGTACATAGACCGCTGCGGGGCAGTGCTGCACCACAACACCGATGAGACGCAGATCGTTGCTGGCAGATCATACCCCGCGTTCGGTGGCGGAGAAGTCGTTTCACCGATTTACATATTGCTGGTCGGCAGAGCCACGAAGGAGTTCGATAGCATACACATCCCGACCGATACCACTGCACTGCAGGCAGCCCGGGACTATCTCAGGGAGAACCTCCTGAATCTGAATGTGGATCGTGATATCATTCTTGATTGCAAACTCGGGGAGGGGTCGTCCGACCTGAGAGACGTCTTCCACCGAACGATTCCAGGTGCGAACGACACGTCCTTCGGCGTCGGGTTTGCGCCGCTGTCAGAGACCGAGCAGATCGTATACAAGGCAGAACACGAACTGATGAATCTCAGGAAGAAGATTCCTGCGATCGGAGAGGACACCAAGATCATGGGGCTTCGTGACAAGGACAAGATCACGCTCGTTGTTGCCTGCGCAATGGTCGGGCGCCATCTTAACGATCTGGATCATTATATCAGTGTGACAGAGAGTTTGCGCGATCACATCGAGAACATGGCGTGCGACTGCACGGATCGTGAGATCAATGTCCTGATCAATACCGCAGACGACCTCAAAAACGAATCGCTCTTCATGACCGTGACCGGAACCTCGGCAGAGATGGGTGATGACGGGTCTGTCGGGCGCGGCAACCGGTGCAACGGCTTGATAACGCCATACAGACCGATGAGCATGGAGGCGACGAGCGGCAAGAACCCGGTCAACCATGTCGGGAAGATATACAACCTGCTCGCCAACAAGATCGCATCCGAGGTGGTCGAGACCGCGGACGGGGTCGAGGAGATCTACATCCGCATGTTATCCGAGATCGGTAAGCCGATCGACCAGCCGCTTGTTGCTGATGCCGGAATCGTGGCGGCAGAGGGGGCTAACATGTTTGTGCTACAGCGGGAGATCGAGGAGATTATTGATAGGTCGCTTGCAAACATCACAGACATCACCAGACTGGTCGCAGAAGGGAAACTTGCCACGTTCTGATGCTTCGAAGATGTCTGCTACTTATCGCGATATTCGTGGTCTGTGCACCATCGGCAGCCGCTGCTGTGGTGCACGGGACCACGTATGAGTGGTCGACGTTCGAAGCACTCGAGAAAACGATCGTTCTGGTGAATTCAACGCCGCCACAGGTCATGGTGGCGTCTTCTGGCAGTTACACATTTGATCTGCCGGAAGGATCGTACGCGATCCGTGCTGAATATTACAGAGGCAATCTGCTCGAGTACTGTGCCGAAGAAGAGATCACGATCGTCGGGGGTGGGGATTTTGTGCTCGATCTCCTGATGTTTCCACCGATTGAGGAAGTGTACTTATGTGAGGACATAAATTTCAGCGAGGATCTCTTCGATTACGAAGAACTTCCTGAAGATGAAGAGGACTCTACGGTGTTACTCTATGCAACCGGCATCCTCTCGGTTCTGGCAATCATGGCTGCACTGTTTTTGTGGAAGAGGAGTAAAAAGGGCGACGGAAAGGGCAGAACGGGTGGAATGGACGGAAAGGAAGATTATGGCTATGAACCAGTGGAGCCAGAACCGGAAGCGCCGGAAGAACCGGGGGAACTGGAAGAGTTAGAACCTGGAGGTGCGGAATCCGCGATCCCATCTGATCTGCAGGAGGTGCTCTCGATCATCAGGGGGCGTGACGGCCGGATCACACAGAAAGACCTGCGGCTGCTGCTCAATTGCTCGGAAGCGAAGGCGAGTCTGATGATAACAGACCTTGAGGATCGGGGGTTGGTGAAGAAGGTGAAGAAGGGAAGAGGAAACGTGATCATACTCACAGACTTATGAATAAATTCATAATCCATCAACAACAGAGGGGATACCATGCTTGAAGACATCAAGAACATGTTCGATCAGTATTCTCTCGGCATTTCAACAGCCGAGCTGATCACGTTCTTCTTAATCATATTTTTCACCCTTACCTTGCGCAAACTCACACTGTACCTCTTCGAGAAGAGACTGGTGGAACTTGCCAAAAAGACAAAGACCGAGATCGATGATCTGCTCGTAGCCGCATTCAAATCCCCTCTCGGGTACCTTATCATAGTCTGCGGAATTTATCTTGCCGTCGCTTCGCTGCATCTGCCAGGGCAGATCGGAATCTTCGATATCGCATGGATTCTTCATTCGTTCTTCACGCTCGCATTCACGTTCGTTGCGCTCCTGCTCCTGCTCCACCTGATCGATGTCGTTGCCTATTACATGTATCAGGTGACAATGAAGACCGAGACGAAACTCGATGAGCAACTGGTGCCGCTTGTTATAAAGAGTCTCAAAGCCGTTGTAGTGACGCTTACAGTCCTCTTCCTGATGCAGAATCTCGGCTGGAATGTCACATCGCTCCTGGCTGGTCTTGGCATCGGCGGGCTTGCGCTTGCTCTGGCAGCGCAGGACACCGTGAGCAACATCTTCGGATCGGTCACGGTCTTCTCGGATCGATCGTTCCATATCGGCGACTGGATACGGGTCGGGGACGTGGAGGGGACTGTTGAGGATGTGGGCTTGCGGTCCACACGGATACGCAGGTTCGATCAGGCACTCGTGACCGTCCCGAATAGCAGGTTCATCAAATCCGAGATCGTGAACTTCACCCGGATGAAGAAACGGAGGATAAAATTCAATCTCGGGATCTCTTATAAAACGAGCAGGAAACAGATGGAAGAGGTGGTCGAGGGGATCAAAGAGATCATAAAAGAAGATTCCGGTTTCGATCACAACTTCTACATGGTTCATTTCACCGAATTCGGCGCGTATTCGCTTGACATCTTCATCTACTGCTTCACAAAGACAACCGTGTGGAACGAGTTTCTTGCGGTTCGTGAGCGGTTCAACCTCCGGGTCATGCAACTCCTTGAGGAACTGGGTGTCGAGATCGCGTACCCATCGCAGACGATCTTTGTAGAACGGACAGAGGCAACGTAACTACCCCTGCACATAAGACACTGGTATTGTATTGCATACCTCCGGGATCCGGCTGTGCCGTTGGTAATTGGTGATGAGTGCCCTGTTACGTAGTACAGATCGCATATCGGCGGAGGCAGGGGCTTTCGGAAGCGGAGCGGTTTGTGGTTGGGGTTTCGAGCGAAGATTTTTAAGCCCGAAGACTGATTTAATTATAGTAATGGTCATGCGAACGAAAGCGATATACAAGGACGAAGTTTTAAAGCCACTCACGAAGTTGGGTTTGAGAGAGGGAGAAGTAGTTGAGATTGTATTAAAGACGACACCTATCGAAAAGTTGGAGGGACTTGTAAAGATTTCGAATAGGAAATGGGTTGAAGAGATCATAGAAAGTCCTGATTTGGAGCCGGTTTAGATGCTGGATGAGATAGAAACCGGGACCACTATCTTCATCGATGCCAATATTTTCCTATATGAAATTCTTGATCACTGGAAATACGCTGAATCGTGCAACAGTTTCTTAGAGCATATCAATATGGGCAAATACCACGCCGTTATGTCTGTTTTGGAGTGTTCTAAAAAATATGGTGTGTTATCGAACGATGCCGTGCATCTCGCGTACTTGCTTAATACTGTGTGGTCAACATCCTGGCACCGAAAGGCATGGGTCAAAGCAAGGAATTTAACCGCGGAGCACGCAGAGGGCGCAGAGAGGAGGTGCTCTGTGTTCTCTGCGGTGAGAAAAGTTATCTCACGATTGCACAAAAACGACCACGCCTTATTGAGCGTGTTCCATCTAGCAACGATGAAAAGGCACGGTATCACAAACATCGCAACTAACGACAGGGACTTTGAGCGAGCCCCGTGGCTCAACATCTGGAAATCGTGAGAATCGTTACGAGGAAACGACGTGAGGATATAATGGACGTCACCGACCGCTTATACAAGCTCGATCTTCCGACCTGCCTTCGCATCTGCGCAGGCACCGACGGCTCGGTCACCCACCTGCTCGAACTGATGACAAAGAAGCATGTCAGCGTCGAGACAGAGCAGCAGCACATCACCAGAGCAGATGATGAGATCGCAAGACTGCTCGATATACCTGTGGGCGAGCAGGTCAATGAGCGCACGGTCATGCTCCGTGCCGGAGGTGTGGCGTATGTCTATGCCAGATCGTTAGCCCCGATCAGGCAGATGCCAGAGGGTATGGAAGAAGACTTGATGCGTGCGGACATCCCTATCGGGCGCATCATGCAGAAGCACAACATCGAGTCGAGGAGGGAGATTGTGAAGATCGGAGTTCTGAATCTGAAGAGCAGCGCATTTGGCAAGGACTGCATGGTGCTCTCGAGGATATACCGGATCATCCACAACAAAAAGACCCTGATCTGGATCAATGAGATGTTTCCGATCGATGACCGGTGGAGTCTGTGAGGGGTTTGTGATCGCTCGGGTTCGGTTTTGTGGACCGGTTATGGTGAGATATGGGTGAAATCTGTGAATGGGGGTTATCTGTTCAGCACGGGGTCATATCCGCGGTCCGGGTCATCAGAGGCTTGCCCTGCGGTGCGAGTTGGTGGGTGGCATCACAGTTGATCAGCACTCTGGTTGTGGATGCGCCTGATAAGGCAGGGCTTTCTGTGCAGCAGTACCCATGCCGTGCCGTGCGCGGCATACGTGGCGGGATCCACAGGTTGGCAGAGATTCATAAGAAGGCATGCGGGTGGAGGTGGCGGCAGGTGTTGATCGGGTGCATTCTACATGCGCTTCTATTTGTGTCGGTTTGTGTGCAGGTTCAAAAAGGGATTTTAACGCCATGCAAACGATTGATTACCACTCAAAGTTATAGCATAGCTAAAAAGCGATATGGAAGGCGATTGCGTGCTTATAGAATATATGAATAAAGCCATGAGTGAGGCTGTGTATGAGAAACTGGAAGATGGTACCTATTGCGGAAAAATTCGTGATTGCCCCGGCACAATAGCTTTTGGAAACACGCTTTACGACTGCCAGAACGAATTGAAATCGGTGTTAGAGGGGTGGTTAATAGTAAAGATTAGACATGGTGATCGACTGCATACAATAGCTGGTTTCGATCTGAACGTGGGAGTGCCAATGGTTAAAGAGGCGGTTCATGGGTAGATGGACATCATGTAAACGTAGAACTTTTGTGAAGAAATTGAGAAGACCCGGGCTTCAGTCCGCCTGAGCCCGGTGGACGTCACTTCTACGTGCGATACGGCGCATATACGTTAACCATCCCAAACAACCCGGAGTATCCTGTGCCTCAGCTTAAGATGCTCATTAGAGAGATAGAGTACATTCTGGGAAGGAAGATCTCTTTGACGGAATGGAATAGGTTGTAAAATATCATCCGGTGCGAGGAGGGTTTTTGGCGGCGTATCTGCCGATCCGGGTTGTGGCTTTGCGCTCGGGGCTGCTTTCGTACCCGGGGGCAGGCACGGCGGCGGGCGCGACATGGGTTGTGGATGATGGTGCGTGCGTGGGTGTGGGCTACCCGATGCTTGCAGGCGGCGGTGAATGCTGCGAGCGCAGGGGCTACTACTTTCGTGTGGGGCAGGACAAATTCCCGAGAAGGTGGATGTGGGAAAAAGGCTCATGCTGATCGGTGGTGTGGGATCAATTTAGCCATCACAAAATTTCTCTGCACTCATGGGATTTTTTGAAAGCCCATTCCCACCTGGGTGAAATGCCTATCCTGTGTAAGAATACTGGTGATTCCCATCTCTGTCATGACTACCATTGAGGTTAGATCGGTAAAGGATATTCGTGGTTTATCCTGGAATTTTATTCTTAATCTTTTTGCTTTCTCGAATCGCTCTGCGGTAATGCGCTCTAAACGGAGATAGCCTTCCTTGATAGCGAGATCTATTACATCAAGCGATCCCTTAGCTTCCTTAAACGATAAGCGTCTAAAAAGAAGGGTAAAAGTCTCATCCAGAATATAATCCGTCGTGTAGCTTACACCCCTCTGATTTCTCCAGGAAAAGTAAAACTTGCTGAGGTCTGTATGCATGGGCTCACGCTTATTTCTCAGTACAATCCAGCCCAATGTATCGATGAAGAGTTTCAATCCTGTTCCCCATAGAGTATTTCGTCTATCCTGTGGGCGAAGGGTTCAACCGATACCCCTTCTGTATATTTCAGAATGGGATCTTTTTTGGGGTCTAATTCCATTTCTTCGCCTTGTTTTTCTCTCTTCTCTTTCGCCAAAAGATAGCCTACAAAATCAAAGACTTCAGCGATCTTCTCCTCTGATAGATATTCCAATGATTCCTTGACCATATCCTTTAATACCTGACTCTTATATTCGTTCATTCCGCCTCCTGCTAATCCATATCTGTTTATTGGATAATGTATTTATGAATGTTGCCGTTCGGAAGTTTTTATTTATGTGAAAGGTATAAACATTCCTATACTCTATATCCTGAAAAGAACCCCAGATATCAATCAATGCGTTTCCAGCCATCATAGATACAAAACGGCAATGCCACCATTCATATTGAACTGTCTGTTGTCGTTCATTGGAGATGCTCGTATATGGGATTGAATTCATAAGGGACCGTGCCCAAGGACGGTTGCAACAGCAGCCTGCGCACTTGCACTCTCGCTCGATGTGCCCTTGATCGGTGTCAACCACTGCGTCGCACCTCGAGATCGGCAGGTGGCAGTGCGGAATCGACGATCCGTTATATGTACCGAAAAACTAATTAATATCCGAATGCAAACCATTCTTACGGTGATTGCAACATGATCATAAAAGGCGTCGTCGGTACGAAAGGAGAACTTCTGCCCCCAAAACGAATACGAGACCGACTTCATTTGAAAAGTGGCAGCACAGTCTTATATCGGGTGGAAGTATCGAGATTGATCATTGAACCGGTTCCGGACCTCATGACTGCGATTAAACTGCCAAAGTTTGGCAAAACAACGGTCGATGAGTTTGAAAAGGAGCGACAGGAACTTGCCATGGAAGTGAGCAGACGATGAGGGTTTTTCTGGATACAACCTATCTCCTGCCCGTTGTCGGCATCGAAATCGACCTCCCGGATGATTTGCTTGAACGGTTGTTCTCGTCAGACCATTCTTTTGTGATGAACGAATTGTCGTACCCACTTCAAAAAGGATGGTAAAACTCATCTCCGGTCTTTCTGAGAAATATACATAAAAACCTCAATCCGTGTTCATCAGTGTTAATCTGTGGCTAAAAGACATATCAGCCACAGATTAACACGGATTACACTGATTTAAGGCAACATCTACGTAAATTTGTGAAATCTGTATCTGCGATAATTATCATAAATCGCCAATTTTTTAGATAGTGTATCGGTTACCACTTAATTTGAAGCGGATACGAATTGTCCTGTTCGAATTGTTTGGAAAGGCGAGCAGATCCATGTCCCGTGATAAAAAGGCAGAAGAAAGATTCTATATTGGAATGAAGAGTATTCTTTCATCTGAAATAGATATAAAAGCAATTTTCACACTTGACACCTTATCAATTGCTCTTGAAGTCTACGAAGAGATAAAAGACCTACCGGACTACCCAATAGCAGCAACTGCGCTATTTGATTCCGATGTGATGCTGACTGAGGCAGCGGATATTCCGAAGGCGGTGGACTTTGAGGTTTTGAATTTGAAGGAGTTTGCTGATAGATATTTGTGAGTGAAACACAAAAGTCCGAAGCCCCCTTTCTACCGGATCGCACAGCAGACACGTCCACAGGTGCAGGCGTTCGAACGATCACGATACCTTTACCCATAGCCCCAGCCATAACACCAGAATAATGCACCGAACCATCCCTGGAATCGAGGGCACCGCGTGAAACCTCTCCGCGGGAAAGGGTGACCGAAGAGGGCGTCCTCGCAGAGGCGACTGCGACGTACCAGCCAAAGACCGGCGGCATCCACCCGCGGGAAGCAGCGCAGCGCAGCGCCGTTTGGAGCGGGTGACGGTGGCGCAGGCGTATGTCAACAATTGGCGATCCGGAGGGAACAATGAAACATGAGATTTTAATCGAATGGGATCGTAAATCATCGGATCATATATGCAGACACAACGTCCATCCGAAGGAAGTGGAAAACGCCGTAAATGGGAGAATCCTGATACGAAACACCTCGAGAGATGGGGCGAGGTTGAAAGAAGTGATAGGAGAGTCTTATGGAAGGACTTTGTTTATTGTTTTGAAGTCGCATAAGCATAGATATCGAGTTGTTACCGCAAGGGATGCGACAATGGCAGAGAGGAAATTATATATGAAAAGAGGGAAGTGATGTATGATATGCGAAGAGTGAAAATCGAAAGCATGGAGGATATGGAGTCACTTCCGGAAGGGGAATGGGTGGAGGTACCTGAAGGACTACATGCAAAGTTTGTTTACAGCGTAGACCGCGAGAATAATAAACTGACGATTGCACTTCCGGAAGAGGTCGCTAAAAGGATTGGGGATCGGTTGTGTGCAACGTTTGATGGTGGGAAGATCGTTATCAGTGAGTTACTGGAGTAGCATATAATTACAGATATGAACAGATCATGTGCAATAGTTTATATGAAAAAGAGGATATAATGAAGGAAAATGTTGGTCCAAAGTTCTTACGATTTGTGATACCGGTCATTGATGTTCTAACAGAATTGGGTGGTTCTGGCAAGGTTTCCGAAGTGCAAGACGCGGTAGTAGAGATGCTCGATATACCGGAGAACGAGTTGGAAGAAACTTTAAAAAGTGGAGATTCGAGAGTAAGAAATCAAATTGCGTGGGCTAGATTTTACTTGTTAAAAAGCGGTTATTTGGAATCTTCTCAGAGAGGAGTTTGGACATTGACTGAAAAGGGGCTGAAATCTGAATTAAATGACCGAGATGTTTATGATGTGTTTAAGAATGTTCGCGAAACATTCAAAAGAAATCAAGATGCAAAACAAGTTAATGAGGAAGATAAACAAATAATTGAAGATGAAGAAACGATTGAAGTGTCTAACTATAGAAAAGACCTATTAAACCTCTTGCAATCCTTGCCCCCAGAGGGATTCGAAAGAATTTGCCAACGCCTATTGAGAGAATCTGGTTTTCAACAAGTTAAAGTCACAGGGAAAACTGGTGATGGCGGTATCGACGGTCATGGGATATTAGAAATAAATCCGCTGGTTAGTTTCAAAGTAGTTTTCCAGTGCAAAAGATATCGAGGCGCGGTTTCTACTTCACATGTAAGAGATTTTCGAGGTGCTATGATGGGGAGAGCTGATAAAGGTATAATTATGACAACTGGAAGCTTTACGTTGGATGCCAAAAGAGAGGCTGTGAGGGATAGTGTTCCGCCAATTGAGTTGGTCGATGGTGAAAAAATGATAGATATGTTTGAGAATATAGAACTTGGATTAATGCCAAAAACCGTATATGAACTAGATGATGATT
This sequence comes from Candidatus Methanogaster sp. UBA203, assembly GCA_002503595.1. GTDB lineage: Archaea > Halobacteriota > Methanosarcinia > Methanosarcinales > Methanogasteraceae > Methanogaster_A. Next base: position 14,917 of record DASC01000205.1, read on the forward strand.
TTTTTGAAGAATTTAAATGAATGTGGGGGTGCTGCGGATACGTCATGAAATGTCAGCGACCACAATACTTCCACTTTCCACCACTCATACAACCAGAATAATGCACCGAACCATCCTTGGAATCGATGGCACCGCGTGGAACCTCTCCGCGGGAAAGGGTGACCGAAGAGGGCGTCCTCGCAGAGGCGACTGCGACGTACCAGCCAAAGACCGGCGGCACCTGCGGGAAGCAGCGCAGCACCACGCCACCCACATCGCATCCGTGATCAGGAAAGCGATTAAGTCGGCAGGCGATGTGGAGATCGATGGCATCGCGTTCTCACAGGGACCGGGGATGGGACCGTGCCTGAGGACAGTTGCAACAGCAGCCCGCGCACTGGCGCTCTCGCTCGATGTCCCCCTCACAGGCGTCAACCACTGCGTCGCACACCTCGAGACCGGCAGGTGGCAGTGCGGAATCGATGATCCGGTGATGCTCTATGTGAGCGGCGCAAACTCGCAGGTGCTTGCGTATCGCCAGAGGCGACGATGCTCAATCTTGAAAATGTCAACACCGCATTACCGGGGCGAACGGTACCGGATATTTGGTAGTGTCCCAATCTACAATAGTTTATCATAACATGTAGTATGAGGGAACATGGGAATGGGTAGATTGATAAAATCAGTGTAATCTGCGTTAATCTGTGGCTAAAAACCTTATCAGCCACTGATTAACACTGATTAACACAGATTACAGGTTGTTTGTACCGTTATACCCTTTTTAAAACTCCGCATGACATTGAGCATGTACGTATAATCACCCTCATAGCGGATATTATGACACGGACTCTTTTATTTCCATTAACTATCTCGGATTGGTACACTACCGGATATTTGGGGAGACGCTTGACACCGGATGGGATGGACAGCAGATCGCCCGGCTTTGTTGTGACCGGCATGCCATCAGTACCAGTTCCGGCAATCGCCCCTATCGGAATCATCAGTCTGATCGGTCTGCTGTGTATTATCGGGACGTTCATGATTGGAAGAAGGTTTAACTAACCCGTTTCCCGCTCTTTTTTGTTCTCTGGCGTCTCGCGTGAAAGTGTTCCAAAACCACGCACAATTGACCGCCAACACATCTCCATTAAGGTTCTTTAACCAAATTCCTTCCGTGTCTCTCCGCATTTTGCGCACCTGTACACCGTGTACTTCTTGTGCTCTTTCAAGAGTTCGAACTCGTGGTCACACTCTGGTGCCTCTATTGCGGCTGTTTCCTCTTCTGCCAGTGCAGGCATCCCCAGCAACTCTCTGATTTGTGAATCGGTATCCTTCTTCCACTCACGAGACCCATCCGGACGCCGGTATGAATCACACAACAACAGGAACCGCTGGGTATCGATGACCGGAATCAGCATATCGATATCCTCAGAATCAAACTCCAGTTCAAACGACATTTCCGGCTTCAGTTCCGGTTCTGCCCCATGCATAGGTTCACCACAGACGGCAACAATGCAATCGCCGTTCCGGACCAGTTTACCACTCACCGCATCACCGCAATCGACGGAAAGGAACACTCCGGCTGAAAACGAGTCTCCAGTCCCTTCCAGAAATTCTCTCAGCTCATTTAATATCTCGATCGTGGAAGAATCAAGAATCAGCTCGTTAAAATTGTTTGCAATACTGATTGAACCGGTGTCATAGTCATGGCGTGTATTTGTAATCTCGAACTCATCAACCGATTCCTTCTGATCCTGGCGATATTTGAGATCAACATACACCGGAGGGAGATTGTATATATCGCAATCACTCGAATAGCAGTTATCGCAATCAAATGCACGTTTTGGCTCGCATTCGATGCAGAACGCATCGCGAGGCTCATATTCGTCTGAGATCCCACAAATCTCTTCGACAGGGTCATAATTCTCGCAGATGTGGCAGCATCCGTGGATTATCCAGTATTCTGATTCGAGCACCTGATCGATTTCAAAACGCGTGAGGACCTCCTCGGCTTCGGCAGATATGTGAGTGAACTTACCTGGAACATCCTTATATTCCTCCGCGATGGCTTTCAGACGTGGTATGATCTCATAATTGTGCTGATCATAGAAACAGCCGCATAGAAACCCCATATCTACCGGATACTTGCCATCTTCAGCGAGCCTGTCAAGAAGTTCTACCATGAAGGCGAACGACCGCGGATCCCGTATCCGGGAGAGTGTGCCGATCGGATAGATCGTGCCAATTTCACGCTCGTTTTCGCCGATCTCCGGGTCGTCCAGACGATCGTTGATTCGATCGATCAGCGGCTGAACCGCATGAGTGCCGAGCTTCACCAGCGCATCGGATGCATCTTCGCACAGATCATCCGCGTCGGTCTCGATCGCATCGATCAGTGCTGGAACAGCCGCAGGGCTGTCGATCCTGCCAAGCACATCCGCTGCGATGATGCAGCTGTATGAGTCGAGATCGTACAGATAATCAGCCAGAGGTTCGGCAATCGCCTCGCCAAGTCCTACCAAGCGTTCTTTCACAGAATAAATTCTTTTCTTGAGATTTTTGTCCGACTCCGGGTCAAAATACTCGTCAAGCTCATCCTGTCGTTCATCGATCTCATCACAGAGATCATCCAGTGCACAGAGCGCTTCGTCCAGCGCCTCATCGGATATTTCAGTGGTCTGCATAAGCCCCTTATTCTCCGTTCGTATTTTCCCAGTTCCCGTATCCTCCCACCATCTGCATGTCCTCGCGATTTGCGAGTCAAAGAACCCGGATTATGGACCTGCTCCCGGTCCGCGATTGTGCCCGTGATGGCGCTTCCGGGTACTTGCTACATCGATGACATGATGTTCCGACCTGATCACCACAACATGGTTCGGATGTAGGGTGCATGAGTTAATATATCTTGCGGGGTTGGTTTGTGCTTGCTTGTTAGCAGGTGACACTGTCTGAAAATCAAGTGATTT
>DASC01000031.1 GCA_002503595.1 Candidatus Methanogaster sp. UBA203
GCTATGAGCTCTACTCGACAGTTTCGAGACCGTTTCAATTCTCGCTTTGATTTTCTGATGCCTCTCTCGTTCTCCGCGTACTCTGCGGTAAAACTTAAGGATATAGTGATTTCACTGGGAAAACCGACAGTGTCACACCCGGGCAGCCCGGGTCACACCCCGATCGCCTCTGCGAGCGTGAACCGCCCGAGATAGAGCGCGCTTCCGATGACCGCGCCTTTCGCGCCTACTTCCCTGACAGCAGCGATATCAGCGAGCGTGGTGATGCCGCCTGATGCGATCACAGGGATGTTGACCGACCGCACCAGTTCCGCGGTCGGTGTGATATCGATTCCGCCAAGTAACCCTTCCGTGTCGACATTCGTGAATAATATGCTCCCTGCTCCGAGTTCCTCGAATTTAATCCCGAGATCGACAGGCTTTAGTCCTGATCTCAGGGTCCATCCCTCGATTATGACCTCGCCTCCTGCTGAATCGAGCGCGACCATGATGCAGTCGCTTCCGAACTCGTCTGCGAGTTGCCTGACAAACCGAGGATTCTTAAGCGCAGCGGTGCTCACGATCACGCGATCCACCCCGATTCCGAGCAGATCCTCGACATCCTCCATCGATCTGATGCCGCCGCCGATCTGGACGTGCGCATCGCACTGCTGGCATATATCCCTGACGATTGGGGCGTTTTCCCTCTTTCCATGGATGGCGCCATCGAGATCGATCAGATGCAGGGTTTTTGCGCCTTGGTCTACCCATTCGCGGGCGACCGATACCGGATCAGGGAGAGAGACCAGTTCAGTACCCGGCTTTCCCTGCACCAGTTGCACGCACCTGCCGCCCTTGAGATCGACGGCTGGAATCGCTTCAAACGTCATTTCAAACACCACCTTCTGGAATGAGTTCGGAAAACCACAGAGAACACAGAGGACACGGAGAAAAAAGCAACTCTCTGTGCCCTCCGCGTCCTCTGTGGTTAATCTTCTTTGCCATAATCCAGTTCCAGAATAAATTAAAAAGTCTCATCTTCCGCGCCCTCGCCACCTTGCACCGCCGCCCGTACCTGCCGCGGACTGTAGATGCAGTACGGCTCTTCCGCGAGATAGTCGCCTGTCGCAGCATACGCCCGGGCACGGCAGCCGCCGCAGACCCGTTTGTACTCACAGATGCCGCATTTGCCCTTCAGTCTGCTCTCGTCACGTAGATCCTCGAACACCTTCGCATGATCCCATATCTCCCCAAAATCGGTCTCCCTGATGTTTCCTGCAAGAACCGGCAGGTACCCGCAGGGATAAACCCCGCCGTTCCGCGAGATGAAACAGAACCCGGTGCCTGCGAGACACCCTTTCGTCATCGCCTCAAAACCATGCGTCTCCACGCTGACCGTGGTCCCTTCCTCCTTTGCACGCTGGCGCATGATCCTGAAATAGTGGGGCGCACACGTCGCCTTTAACTGTATCCCGGCCGTGTCCCGCTGATCGTAGAACCAGTTTAAAATCCGCTCATACTCGGCCGGAGGTATCTCGTCCTCCTCCCTGCCGCGCCCTGTCGGGACGAGCAGGAAGATGTGCAGCGCGTCTGCGCCGAGACCGATGCTGAGATCGAGGATCTTTGGGATCTGGTCGATGTTTTTGTTAGATATCGTGGTGTTGATCTGCAGACTGATGCCAGCCGCAAGAATCTCTGATATTCCGCGCATCGCGCCATCGAACGCGCCCGGCATCCCTCGAAACGCATCATGCGTCCCAGCGTCCGCGCCATCGATGCTCACGCTGATCCTTGCGACCCCGGCGTCCTTGAGCCGGTGCGCAACATCCGCGGTCATGGCTGTGCCGTTGGTTGCAAGCACCACCCGGAGCCCCTTATCGGTGCCGTACTGCGCAATTTCACAGATATCCTTGCGCATCAGCGGCTCTCCCCCGCTTAAGATGAGTATTGGCTTTGCAAAATCCACGATCTCATCGATCAGGTGAAATGCCTCGTCTGTGGATAGCTCATCAGGGTCCGGATTCTCGGTGGATGAGCCGCGGCAGTGCTTACACTTGAGATTGCACGCACCAGTGACCTCCCATGCGATCAATCGCGGCTTTATCCCTTTCGGCGCACTCGTCTTGGTCATCTCTGCTGTCGTCATTGTTTGATCATCCCGAGCACATCACAGATCTTGCCGATCGTATCCTTAACGGTCTGCATCCCGACCTCGTCGGATTCTGCCGGCGCATGTACGATCCCTCCGAAATGGTTGTTGTCGCCGACCACGATCATCCCGTGTATGTGCATCCAGTCGTGAACCGCCTGCACCGTCTTCTCCTGTCCGCCATTGCGAGAGCCGCCGACAGCGATCGCACCCCCGACCTTGCCTGACAGCAGGAATCCCTGCCTCCGGAGCATGAGAGTTCTGTCGAAGAGCGCTTTTAGCTGGGCGGTCATGCCTCCGAAGTAGACAGGCGTTGCGACAATGATCCCGTCGGCGTCTTCGAGCAGTGGGTATATCTCTGCCATGTCATCCTCGATCATACACGCCTTCTTATTCGTGCAACCGCCACATGCCGTGCACGGGGAAACGGCACGTTCCGAGAGGGAAATACGGTCTACTTCGAAACCCCGGTCATCTGCTACGGCAAGCGCCATCTCGATCATCTTTTCGTTGTTTCCGTCCCTTGTCGGGCTTCCTGATATTCCTATAATGTTCATGGTATCACCTGCATGTATTCAGGTGGTGTAACTTAATAGATTTGCGATTTCAAGGGGGCTGTCGACCCTTAGATGGATATTTCTCGTTTGCGCTCTTGACTAACCCCTGATACTCATTGCCCGGTTCACTCACAATCAACAGAAGCGGGGTGCCCGAACTGACCCTCAAATCTTGCGGTGCTGCCAGCCGCCACCTGCAAGATCATCAGCGCATCGAGCGATGTGACGCGCTTGTCGCCGCTAACATCCCAGCGCAGGTCGGGCGGGCGGCTGCCGGCTGCGATCCGAAATGCGGAAGCGTTGCGCACCCCCTCACGGAAGAGTTTATACCGAGTACATACAATGTACGGATGATGGCTGGACTTACGAGGATCGACCTTCGGCTTCCCGATGAATTGGTCAAAAAGACCGATATTCTTGCCAAACTCGAATATAAGAATCGTACTGACGTAATAAAGAGTGCGCTTTCTGAATATCTCAGAAGAGTTGAAACCACTATGCAGCTCAAGGAGAAAGCTGTGGAGTCGTATCTGGACGATAAACTGACGTACAACGAACTTGTGGTGATAATCGGGCGGCAGAATGCAGAGTCGGTAAAAGTTAGTAAGAGTCTACTTGAGAGGAGCGATAGAATTGCGGAAGATATCGCTCGTGGCTGATACATCCGCTCTTGTTTCGCTGGCATCGGCATCTCTGCTGTCACTGGTTTTGAGCGAGTTTGACGTGGTTGTGACCGATATCGTTGTCGGTGAACTTGATGCCATGAGTACCTTTGACGACACCCATGGCAGAGCTGCAACTCTGGTTCTGGAAAATATTGACTCGATGAGGGTTTTGAACGCGTCCGATTATCAGAGATTCATGACGAGCAGGATCGATTCCGGAGAAGCATCCTGCCTTGAGATCATCGATGGTGGTGGCTGTGACTATCTGTTGACCGATGATTTCAAGGCTCTCGGGGAGATAGAAAAACAGATCGGTGATGCAGTGCTTCTTTCACCGATCATTCTCAAAGTACTGGTCATGAGGGGAATAATCGGGAAGAGTGAGGCACTTGCCAAACTCGGTGAGATCGCTCGGAAGAGGGATTGGTTGGGAAGACCGCTATATCAGTATGCTATGAAATACTTTGATTGCGGGTTGTCGGACTCGTAGAGATGGTCTCTCTGTGATGTGGGGTGTGCGATCAGCCGAAAAAGAGTGGGGAGGGGGCTACAGGTCTATCGCGTGAGCCGCCGCCTGCAAAATCATTAGCGCATCGAGCGATGTGACGCTGCCATCGCCGTTCACGTCCCAGCGTGAGTCGGGCGGGCGGCTGCCGGCTGCGATCTGGAGCGCAATCACGGCGTCTGCGGTGGTGAACGCAGGCGGTTCATCTGGTGTCGGGGCGCATGGGACTGGCTCGGTCTCGAACGGATAGAACTCGACTTCACCCCACCCACCTTCTTCGTCATCGTAGATGCTCGCATCGATCATGATGTTGTTCATTCCGGCGCCCCAGAAGTTGTGTTTTGCTTCGACGGGGGCGGATTGTTCATTGTAGAACTGCCACTCCCATCCGCCGCTCGAAACGTTGTATTTGCCGTTCGTGATGATGTTGTTGTAACTGATGTTGTTGCCCGTGCTTCCACTATAGAGGTGGATACCATCCCGTGTG
>DASC01000131.1 GCA_002503595.1 Candidatus Methanogaster sp. UBA203
GAGAGTGGTCTGCGGCTTCTTCTCTTTTTTTTTCTCTTTCTTCTCTTTCTCCTCTTTTTTGGGCTCCTTACGAGGCTTTTGGGGTTGCGCATGCTCCGCCCGCACAGCTCCAGCTACCCCTTCATAAGCGCCAAGTTTGCCGAACGTCTCGATGCGCTCTGACGTCTCGCTTTCGATCATCTCCCGCGCTTCCTGGTGGATCGTCTTGACCTTCTTTGTGCCCTTCTTGCTGCCGGTTATGTATGCAATCTCATCAAGGTCGAGATCCATCCGTGCTGCAAGGGGCACCGCATAATCGCTACCAGAGAACAAGATCCTGATGAACGGAAGGACGTTTAACCGTGCGTATTTCTGGGAGACGTGGCATGCCAGACCGATCTTTTCCGATACCGTATCCCTTATCTGGCGGCTCGTTCGGGTGCTCCTGAGTCTGCGCCACCGCGATGGCGGCATGAACCGTGCTCCCGGGTATTCGCGGGATTTTGCGACCGCAACACCGGATGACATGATCGCACCCGCATACCGCCACATCCGGTAGTTCTGGCGGAGCCGGACCCTGCCGAGAAATAGATCGGCACGTGAAAGCATGGCAAAGCCGCGTGCCATGTCGGCGCCGCGATACTGTGCCGGCAGGTTCTCATCGATCCACTGGATGAGGTCATCAGGGGTCTCATCTATGCCGTACGTTGCATTCAACGCCTCTTTGATGTCCTTTCCCTTGAATATCTTCTTTAATGCATCGAATATCGTGTCTCTTGGATCTCGTGAAGATGTGACCACGTCTTCGACGTGCAATTCGCTTTTCCCTGCCGCCACTGCTTGCAGATCGTTGATCGCGCTCCTGACATCACCGTGCGCAGTCTCTGCGATCTTCTGAAGAACATCGATATCGCAGGAGATCTCCTCGTTCTGGCATATCTTACTTAGTACCGGGATTATCGACCTGCTCTGCAGCGAACGAAAGGCAATTGGAACGCACAGGTTTTTGATGCTCTGCGAAACCCCGTACAAATCGTTTGCCGTCAGAAGAATCGGCTGCGATGTGTCTTTGATGATCCTAACAAGCGCCTGCGCTCCGCCCCGGTCGGCATTGCCATGGATGTTGTCTGCCTCATCGAGCACGATCAACCTGATGCCGCCACAGAGCGCTGCTGTCCTGGAGGCGGATCCCGCGACCTTCTGGATCGCAGCCGCTGTCCGCTGGTCACTCGCGTTCAGTTCGATTACCTCCCAGTTAAAATCATGCGCAAGTGCATAAGCTGCCGTTGTTTTGCCAATTCCCGGTTTCCCATACAGGATTGCCGCTTTCTTGTCAGGCATTCCGTTTTTCCACGCTTTAGCCCACGCGCAGAGGTCGCTCACTGGTTTGTTGTTGCCCGCGATTCTGGCGAGTGTTTTTGGCCTGTACTTCTCAGACCACTCGATAATCTCATCTGGTGTGTAGTCCTGTGTATCATCCGGTCTGCTCATCGATAGCCCTCGCTGCAACTTTTCCTACGCTCAATCGCCCGAGATCGCGGTTCCGAACTCTCCAACCCGCGTGTTTTGCTCTAACATCCATCAGGTGGATCGCTGGCGTCATCTTCTCTCTTTCCGATATGGTGAAGGACATTGGCATCCCCGTCTCAGGTATGGCAAGCATATCTATGGCTGCATCCTGATCAAAAAGATGTTGGTCACCGATCACATCCAATCCGGCTGCACCAAGGTCTTGTATGTGATATAACCGAGCATCATACGGTGCTCGGAAGTTCCGCGGTTTCCATAGTCATCGGGTGTCCGCCCCCTCACCTGATCGCGTGTACGGCAGCCGCCTTAAACGGCACAGGGACTGGAGTGGCTACGGTGGATGAATGATTTGTTGGGCTTACAACCGCTGCAAGGGAGCTCTCGGAGATGGAGGGCTGGATCGAGGAGCGGGTGGGTGATGTGACCGGGATCTGCAGGGTGGATCGATCGGTGTGGTGACCGCAGGGGATATCGCAGGGTGAAATGCGAAGATGGGTGCGGTTTTGGGGGATGTGTGACTGCCCGGGTTCTCTTTGCCGAAGGGGTGCTACGCCACAATTCTGCGCAGCAGAGTATGTGAAGGAGTGATGTGTCGGGGTTTCGCGTTTTTTCGATGGGATGTTAAGCCCCATCCTCGCCACCCCGCTTTGAAAAGCGGGCGTCCTCGATAATGTGCACGGAACTCAAGAAATGAACCTTATTCTATCTAAATGGATTATCGGCATGTTTTTTCCATTGCAATACCAGAACAGAGGACCATCGTCTGTTAAAAGCAATCTATTCCTCTCTGCCATACATACGAGCGAGACATCAGTTATCCCAAACATTGGCAACTCTTCTCTCTTCAGAATTTCGTTCTTATCAACGTGTTCTTCCCCTAAACGTGCGAGAATAGATATCGAAAATTTTATAAATTCCGAGAACTTCTCTTCTTTAAGCCTGTTTTTAGCTAAATTTGAGACTTCTGCCAAGACATGAGGAGTGACAAAAATCTTTTTGAAGTTTCTTAAAAACGTACACAGAGGCATAAATTCGTCTTCACTATAGTTAAATCGTCTGAGTTCTTTTTCATTGTAAAATCCGATTAAATAGAGCAATAAAGGCCCTGTATCAAGTATAATCTCTTTGAATTTGAAAAACGGATTATTCATCATCTCTTTTAACCTCTGTTATCTCTCCCTTTTCCATACTTAATTTAATTGTATATTTAAGATTTTTATCTGAGAACACATTCTCTCTGAACTCACACTTCACCACACATAACCCGTCTACAGTTTCAACACTGATGATGTTAAAATCTAAAGCATCGATGAGTGGTATTCGCCCCACTTTCAATTCGCCTTTCACTACGTTAAAATAATTCTTCACGATTGCTGTTGCATCTTCCGTGTCAATTCTCTCTGACATGCAATTGTCTCGTCTTTCTCATGACTTAATATTTTTGTACGAGCCACGCATCGCGTAACCGCTGTGCAGATCGCATCCGACTTCGACAGCCTCTGTGAGGTGTTCAACCGGAGCGGCTACGGGTGGGTACGATAAGGAGTCTGTTAGACGGTGCGTCTTAAACGTCGAGAACTGGCTTATGTCGTACGCGCCCGACTCTGCCAGATTCGAGGTGCAGGAGACGCTGCCTGATGCTGTAAAGAGTCTTTCTGATGAATAGAGAGCAGGGCTTAGAGGGTTTACGTCCCGCATCCATGCAGGCGTGGCAGCCAAAGACCTGCACGATCTCGTGTATGCGGTCTCTGAAATCCAGCATCTCTGCGAGCAAGATGTTTCAGGCGGCCTATATATCCATTCTCGGGAAGAGATCATGTCCGAGAGCGGGGTATTTCATGGCATCGCTGGACCGGAAGTTTTTGCGGGACAGGTTGAACGCGGCTGGCGGCGAGAGCGTGAGGGTGGATGAATGATTTGTGATGGGCTTACAACCGCTGCAAAGGTTCTCTTGGAGGTGGAGGACTATATCGAGGAGGGGTAGGTGATGTGCCGAGACATGCAGGGCGGATCGATCGGTGTGGTGACCGCAGGGTGAAATGCGAAGATGAGTGCGGTTTTGGGGGATGTGTGACTGCCGGGTTCTCTTTGCCGAAGGGGTGCTATGCCACAATTCTGCTGCGTGAGTATGTGAAGGAGTGATGTGTCGGGGTTTGCGTTTTCCGATGGGATGTTAAGCCCCAGTCACCGACCTCGTTTTGGAAAAATGAGGCACCAAGATTGATGCTCTGGCTATAACACCTGATGGCAGCCCCCGACCACGCCACTCCGCCTTAAAAAGGAAGGCTTCCTTGGAAGTCTTTCTTATCTTACTTTTTAAAAATGCCTTATTTAACTTCCTCATAATTTCCACCTAATTGACAAAAAATTTCTTCTGACCTATCCTGAGTATTATTTATAACCGAATAATCCTTCCTAATAAATATATAATACATCGTCAATATCGATGAAAATAGAGCGATTTTAGAATAATTATAATTTAAATCACTCAATATTGAAGTTGAATCTGATCTATGCGCAAAAAAGTTACGAATAAGTATTGATATCAATAAATCGACAAAATGTGAATTAAAATGTGATAAATTTACTTTTTTTCCTTTAATTTCAAAGTTATCCAAATAAATCATTGAAAATATTTTACTTTCGAATTCTGATTCGCCATCATATTTTGTCATCTCGCTCTTCAACTCTTTTAACTCTTCTTTT
>DASC01000119.1:0-21114 GCA_002503595.1 Candidatus Methanogaster sp. UBA203
TGCGATCATGGCTTCTTTGATAGCGCAAGCCCACGCCATCTGGGTTTTCTTGAGAATCAGCTCTCCTTTCGAGAAAATTAGGAACGATACGTCGCTGCATAACCCTTTTCCGGGCGTGTATGAAACGCTGATGTACTTATAAGGTGTTAGACCCCTCACACCCATATCTATTTTTTTAATGGAATGCAATGGTATCATCAAGCAATCATCGTCATTCTCCATCATCCCCCTCGTTTCCAGCACCCTCATCCGTTTTCTTATATTCGACAGCAATAATTTGTTACATAGCCACAGCAGTACAACTATTGCAAAAGGTAGCAATATCCATTGCAAAGTGGTTAGTAGCGAAATGGTTACACCGATTGAAATGAATAAAGCACCCCCGATGCCATATAACCCCCCAAGCGCAGAACATCGGATAAAATAATATTTCGGAGTTTTGATGATCGGTATTATGATAAGATGCTCTTTTGCGAGAGTTACTCCACCTACATAAGTGGAGAAGGGGTGCTGAAGAGTCTTCCTGTCATTGAGGCGACAGATGCTTGTTTCCTTGATAATGGTATTCATTCTATATCACATCCTCTCTCTTTTATTATTCCTCTGGCGATATTCCACATCGGAGCTCTCCTCATGTATTCCCTGCAATCATCACCGTACTTCAAGATATCGTACTCGCTCTCGGTTCTGGCTGACATACAGAAGCAGAATAACGACACTACGCCAGAAAGCCTTATGGATGGTTTGAGATTTGCGAAAACGGGTTGGAGTAGAAAATGGTGAAGCAACGACCCCCCACTGAAAACATCGAATCTAATCACCAACCATACTCGATAAATTTAAGTGTTTTCATCAACCATACTTTACGAAATGGACGAAAATGCAAGAATCGCTCTGGAACGGCAGAACCCGTGGTGGTTCGGGAAAGAATTCGACACCGGAATTAACAGGTTACAATCGCACCCCCGGCTCAGGAAATATATGGAAGCCGGAGAGATACTCCTGCTTGTTGGTGCCAGGAGGACCGGAAAATCGACACTGGTGTACCAGATAATAAAAGACCTGCTAAAGAGTGGAACGCCGCCGGAAGCCATACTATTCGTTAATCTCGATGAGCCCCTGTTTCAGAGCAGGTCAAAAGACCCGGCGCACCTGACTGAGTTAATCGAGCATCATCTGGTGCAGCATAGCCACCAGTTGCACTTTTACCTCTTCCTTGATGAAATACAGAGCCAGCATTACTGGGTGCAGGCAGTAAAGACCCTGCACGATGTCAGGAAGAATATAAAGATTGTGCTCACCGGTTCAACATCCACCCTCCTTCAGAGCGAAATAAGCACGAAGCTTTCGGGGAGGTACTTTCACATCACAGTCTATCCACTCTCATTCGAGGAATACTTAAACTTCAACCATGTCCGGAAACCCACAACCATCGAGACGATCCGGCATTTCGATGATTATCTCGGATATGGGGCGTTTCCACGGGTTGTACTGGAAGATGACCGCGATTTGAAACAGGAGATACTGAAAAACTACTTCCAGACCATCTACTTAAAGGACATAATCTACCCGAACAACATCAGGAACAATAAAGATGTGTTTGACCTGCTGTATTTTGCGATCTCAAATATAGGAAAGACGTTCTCATACTCAAGCATTGGAAAAACACTCGGCATTGCAGCAGAAACTGTGAAAGAATATATATGGTATGCGGAAAGTTCGTACCTGTTGTACACACTGACCAAATACGACGTATCTGTGAAAAAACAGCTCGCAAATCCCAAGAAACTGTACTGTCTGGATACCGGGCTTGTAAATTCAGTATCCTTCAGGTTCTCAGAGAACAGGGGCCGGCTACTTGAGAACCTTGTGTACATAACACTGAGAAGGGAGAACAAAGAGATATATTATCACAAAGGAAATTATGAATGTGACTTCTTGATAAGAGACGGTCTTAAGGTAACCGAAGCAATTCAGGTAACTGTTTCCTTGCAGGATGATGCTACACGGAAAAGAGAGATAAGGGGGTTGTTAGAAGCAATGAAAGTACATAACCTTGACGAAGGTGTAATAATATCTGAGAAGGAATCTGATGTGCTCGTAATAGGTGACCAAACTATCAGAATCAAACCGGTCTACGAATGGCTCATGCCTAAGTGTGGAAAGAATGCAGAATTAAATGTGTATGGGTGAATCCATCAGTTATGACCCTTGCAATAACCGAATCGGAATCCGAAGAAGTTGCGCTATAGATTCTCCCCGAACTTATGCCACCCTACACTACACGGTCCGGATATCACCTTGATTGCGTAATAAGGTGCCGCGCAATCGATCGATACATCCTGCGAGGTCTTATTATGGAATTAACACTTCTGGCGAGATCAGATAACATCCGATACCGTATCGTATCTCGTAGATCCCCATTATACGTTCAATCGCTCTGAAGCCGTTCTTCTCGAATGCGTTAACATTGCCGAAGGCATCGATCTGACCCCCTCCACAACTGCAATCTTTATATCCCGAGACTGCCTTTTTATAGTTATGGCAGAGACCGCGGAAGTAGAAGTACCAACAGAGGCACCATCGAGACCAATCGACCGGATCGATTCCAGTGCTGCTGATCTGATGAACACGATGACATCGCTGCACGACCAGATCGCCACGCTTAGGATGCAGAACAGCGAGTATCAGGCACGGTTGCTCGATCTGATGGTTGCAAACGAAAGTCTCCAGAAACAGGTAATAGCTCTCAATAAACGAATCGAAGACTCCACAAAGCCGCCGCTTTTCATCGCAAGCGTTCTCGAGGTGCGGGACCGGGAGGCACTCATCAGGCAGCACGGGAACAATCAGGAGTTGCTTGTCGAGTATGATAAGAAGCTGGAGGTCGGGATGCGTGTTGCCGTGAATAACGACCTGCAGATAATACGCGTCCTCGCAGGCACGATCGATGAGCGTGCACTGATCATGGAGGTGATCGACGATCCGGACGCCGAATACGAAAAGATCGGCGGGCTCGATAGCCAGATTCAGGAGGTGAGGGAGACTGTGGAACTGCCGCTAACGTCACCGGAACTCTTCGAGACCGTCGGGATCGAGCCGCCGCGCGGCGTGCTCCTGTACGGTCCGCCCGGCACAGGAAAGACCCTGCTTGCAAAGGCGGTGGCGCACCATGCCGATGCCACTTTCATCAAGATGTCAGGGTCAGAACTGGTGCACAAGTTCATCGGCGAGGGCGCCCGTCTCGTCAGGGATGTCTTCCAGCTTGCGCGGGAGAAGTCGCCAACCATCCTCTTCGTCGATGAGATCGATGCCGTCGGCGGACGTCGCACGCACGATGGCACCGTGGGTTCGGCAGAGGTGAACCGCACCATGACCCAGATCCTGACAGAACTGGACGGCTTTGGGGAGCGGGGCGATGTGCGGGTGATGGCGGCAACCAACCGGATTGATCTCCTGGATCCTGCATTGCTGCGCCCGGGCAGGTTTGACCGGGTGATAGAGATTCCTGCGCCAAACGAAGCCGGACGGCTTCAGATTCTTTCGATTCACACGAAGAACATGTCGCTTGCCAGTGATGTCGATCTTGAGACCATTGCCGCGGAAACCGATGCCGCAACCGGTGCAGGCTTAAAGATCATTGTCACTGAAGCCGGCATGAATGCGATACGCAACAAGCGGCACGAAGTCTCGATGGATGATTTCAGGTATGCGCTTGATAAGTTGGCGAAAGAGGAGAAGAACGAGCCGTACGGGATGTTTGTGTGACTCTTTACTTTACGGGAGGTCGAGAAATGCCGATTCGCCGCGACTTATTGGGCGATCTTCTCCCTCTCGGTCGCCCATGATCCGCAGAACCGCATCCTCGAAGCCCAGTATCTCCTGCTCTCCGGTCTGCATATCCCGCAGCGTGACCATGCCTGCAGCGACTTCCTGCGCCCCGACGATCACCGCGTAATCCGCACCGATCGGGCGTGTAACATTGTCCCACTATGCCGTAATAGTCCAGCATTGGGACGCGTGCAGCATTTCATATCGTCGCAAGATCGTAAATCTTGACCAGTGCAATATCTTCATTGGCGTTTGAACGATCTTTTTTGACTTTCAGATAGAAGTAGTCCTTTGGCATGACCGGATTGTCTGCATATCCCCAGTCCACTGTGTTCTTGTTACCCTGATTCCAATAAACCCCGGTTGGCCAATTCTCAAGAATGTCGCGCTTGAAGAAGACTGCCGTACCAAAAACCGGACAGCCCCATTCTCTAGATGCTCCTGCAAAACCATGCTTGGCAAAGTATGAAGCTCCAGAAGGACCTTTTCCCGGCGGATGGAAGCAATGCACCAGATTCAAAACGACATCCACGCAAGGGTTGGGGAGATTTTTGTGCCGGATCCCATAAATGTCATAACACACGCACATATAATATTTGACGCCGTTCAACTCGAAGATTCGGGATTTGCCGTCTTCTTTGGCTAAACAGTCCGTTGCAAGTTCGACACATCCCCTTTCCTGCGGTGCTGGATGGAACTTTCGCCCCATAGCCTTGATGTCATCCTTGTCGACCGCTAAGCCGATCTGAGTGTTGCCACGATCAGCCCCCATGCTGCCATCGATACCAATACAAACAAATATATGCCCCTCGATCGCTCCAAGAAGGTCTCCGATCTTCTTTTCAGCCCAATTGTATATTGTGCGTGGCTCCTTTTTATCGGTGTAAAACCACCCACCCGGAAACAAAATAACCCCATCTCCATGCGTTTCTCTGGAAATACGATTCACAATTTCAGATAACGCTCTCATCCTCTCATTATGCGGATAGTCCTTGTCGTCATCGGATTGAAGGGTGACTGTCGCAACCCAGCCATTCAAATCTTTCCTTCTGCGGTCAATGATATTCCTGAATCTTGCAACATCATTCGGATCATCCGGATTTAAACTGCACCACTGCATCTCATTCGAATAAAGCCTGACTGTTGGCTTCAAACCTTTGATTTCCGGCAAGAAATCCCTCAGCGTATCGTACCACGCGCGCTGCTCATCTCTGTCGCGTGGGTCATTATCCTTTGAATGATGTTTATCGCAAAAAGCAATCCATTTCGCCGATGAAAAACCCAGTTCGAGATTAGGAGGATAATTCTGAAGCGATATTTTTCTTGGAATTGTGAAATGCTGAGATTCGTCGAACTCTACGATAAATCCCGCGTCCGGAACAAAAAAGTCGCATGGATGGAGGGTGGACTTCCTTACAAAATCCTCATGACCTCTGTACTTCTGGAGTTCTGAAAAAATTTCCTTGAGCTTTTGATAGAATGGGGTATCGACATATTCCTCAACATCGGTCCTTACTTCAACTTTGTAATCGCTCTCCACACTGCCATAAATCTTTTCAAGCATTCTTTTGACGGTAACTTTACAGTCAGGGCATCTCTCGCCACGATGTCCCTTTTGCGATACCTTATCAGGAAGTTTCTTTTTGGGAGATATCGACTTGCCCTTTGAGGGAGATACCTCCACAATATCGAATCCCAGTTTTCTCAAAAAGTTATTTGTTTCCGGTCCACCACTAAATCTCGAAGAATCTAGTTCCTCTCCATTAGCAAACTTATTGGCTAAAGATATCGCATATTTTGGTGGATACGGTTTTCCCTCAAACTCAAGGAAAAATCCTTTTAATCCTCTATGAGATGGAACCCCCTCTGAATCGATTTTCTGCACAGCCTCGATGATATGCTCCCTTTCTATATTTGGTGGTATCATTTTCCAAAACTCCCCACAACACCATGATTGGTAATACCATATGTAAATGACGTATCATAAATGCACCGAATCATTAATAATCCGCGCAATCGCCGCCTCAAGCCCGAGCATCTCCTGCTCTCCTGTCCGCATATCCCGCAGCGTGACCATGCCTGCAGAGACTTCCTGTGCCCCGACGATCACCGCGTAATCGGCACCGATCGCATCGGCATGTTTCAGTTGCTGCCCGAACTTCCTGCCGCTGATATCGATCGTGGTGCACACGCCCGCGTCATCCCGCAGCCTGCTTGCAACCCGGATCGCGTCCTCTACCACATCCGGCAGATAAACAACCACTACCCGCGGCTCATGCGGCGGCTCGATCCCGCATACCTCAAGCACCCTGTCAAACCCGATTCCAAAGCCGCATGATGGCGTCTCGCTGCCGCCGAAGAGTTGCGCGAGCCGGTACGTGCCGCCGCCGCAGATCTGGTTCTGTGCGCCGAGTCCTGCCGCGTACATCTCAAAGACCATGCCGGTGTAGTAGTCAAGCCCTCTCACGATCCCGAAATCGACCTCGTAACGGGCGCCGTAGTGATCCAGCACAGAGAGCGTCTCCTGAAGCTCGTCAAGCGGCTGCGCATCACCGGTGATCGATCTGGCTTCATCGATATCCGCATCGAGAAGTGCTGGCAGACGCTCCCGCAGATCCGGTTGATCCGAAAGCAGCATCCGAAGACCATCGATGTCCTTCTTGTCCATCAGCCGCATCGCCTCTGCCTGCACCTGCGCGTCCAGATCCTGAAGCAGCCCGCGAACGACGCCGAGATGCCCGATGCGGAGGTCAGCCTCGATTCCGATATCCGAAACCATGGCGGCTGCGAGTGCGATCGCCTCTGCTTCGGCTTCAGCACGGTCGCTGCCGATCAACTCGACGCCAAACTGCCAGAACTCCCGGAATCTTCCTTTCTGCGGGCGTTCGTACCGAAAGCAGTTCTCGAAGTAGTAGAGCCGGATCGGCTTTGGCGATACCGACATCTCGTTTACGTACATGCGAAGCACTGGTGCTGTCAGTTCAGGGCGGAGCGCGATATCCCTTCCGCCTTTGTCCTTGAATGTGTATAATTCATCAACGATCGCTTCGCCTGATTTGATCGTGAAGAGTTCGGTGTGCTCGAATGTGGGGGTCTTCACTTCTTCGTAGCCCCAGTGCTCTGCGGTTCCTCGCATTCGGTTCTCGATGTATCTGCGCTTCTCTGTTTCCGCGGGGGTGAAGTCGCGGGTGCCTCGTGGTCGCTGTAGTTTCATGTGTGTGGGGTCCTCAGGTAGGGGTATTCGGTTATTGGGATATGATTCCTGTTCTTACGATTCTGAATTCTATTTTTTGGAGCATCTCTTTGGGAATTTCATCACATTGCTACTTCCGCAACAAAAGTTTCTACGTGAAATTAATTATTATATCTTATTCATTTCTTGTTGTTCATTCCAAATACTCGTCTAAGAAGCCGATAACCTTCCCTCTGTCCAGTTCCTCATGGCAGAATTGATTTCGATAATTCCGCAAGCAGCCATAGCAACTGGCATGTCCTTCTTCTCCTCCGCATTCACATCCTTTCATCCTCTGGTAAGCAGACTGTAGAATTTGTTTTATCGTGGCTTCGCTTTGAGCAATCCTATACACATGCCCCGCTCCACCGGGCACGTCATCAAACAAGATCAACGCTTGCCTTGTCGGATCGCCAATATGAGGGTGCAGACACCCATCCAAATCCTGTCGGTCAATATCAAGTACTTCACTCGCTCCTTCGAGTATTGCATAAAGAAGTGAAAACCAGAATCCGATGTCAGAGTTGGCATATCCTTCGAAATGAAGCTGAAGGATGTCGGTCATGTATTCATGTCCAAGGTAGTAACGCTGGAGATTGCCTGAACAATCATACCCCCAGGGTGTTTTGTGAGGGGTTTTCTCTTCTTTGTTACCTAAAACCGTATATCCACATCTGTGACAGACTTTGAACCCTTGATAGCCAGCATGATTTATGACTGCCATCTTCCCATGCGAAGCCGGTATTGCTCGAAGAATGACATTATTCTTCAAGTCAACTGTTAATTCATCCCTCTCGTCTGACTCACCAGAATAATACGTTCGAGTGGTGTAGGTCTTCTCGGGTCGTCCTTCTCCAGGGTCTGCCGGCGGTTTGGTGCTTGTAATGAACCCAAACTCGGGTTTTAAGAAAGTTCCTTGATTTCTACCTTCTAAAGACCGACCACAACCTTCACAATTCTTGAGAGGTTCTTCAGAACCCTCGGGTCCTCTTTGATAGCGTTGACAATATTTGCAGACTGCGTATCTATATTTAGGCCACTCTCTTCTGGGTGTTTTTTTCAGATATTGGCTTGTCCATAACTTTCCGCCTGCCACTATCTGACTGCCAGGTGCATATTCCGATAATGCGATCCTCAAGTCACGATCCAATTCCAATCTTTTTGCCGTATCAGAGTGATGTAAAATCTGTAACTCCACCACATCCACAGGAAATCCGTACTTAGGTATAACGTTGTGACTTGATAGAAAATTAATCAGATATCTGTCTTTTATTGTGTTGATTGCACGTAAGATATAGTCCGACGGTTTATCTTCATTTGCACGTCGCTTCCGCGCATCTTCCAAATTTTCAACATCTCCGTTCACCTCTTCCGATGCCTTTAACAACACACCCTCTTTTTCATCAAACAATCCCGAAACCCACCCCCATGTATCAAGTTCTATATCTTGATGCAAAGCTTCCGGTGTAATCCGTTTTAAAATTTCATAGAGGTTATCTGGTTTACTATCCAAGTACTCCTTGAATAAATCGGGTCCGTTTTTATCTTCTTTAAAGAAGAATGACTTGACGTCCATTTTCTTATTATCGTGCCAAAATTCATCTTGGTATTCTTTCCAGAATTGTGCGAGTGCGGTGGCATAAATATGCCTTTTCACGATCTTTTCATTCTCGATTTTAAAATGTGGCGGCTTAATCGTACCAGAGACCATTCGCATCGGGTCATTAAAGTGAGTCAAATCATGAGAGCGACGTTGACAAAAAGTCAGCGCAAACGCCGTAGAATCAATACGCCTGCCCGCCCTGCCCGCCCTTTGCACGTAATTGGCGGCAGAAGGCGGTACATTTCGCATAAACACGGATTCCAGTTCCCCCACATCCACACCCAATTCAAAGGTGGTCGAACAACTTAACACATTCACGTCTCCATCAATAAACTTGGTCTGCAGCTCGGTAGCAGCTTCGTTTGTTAACTGCGCCGTATGCTCTTCAGCCCTCATTTTTAATGGCAAAATTCCTGAGTAGAGATTTCGATAATGATTATCTGCGAAGATTTCATCAGGATTGCATTCTTCGAGTTTTCCATCACATCGATATGTAGGACAAACGCCTCTTATGTTCAGGAGTGTTATATTATTACATCTATCACAGCGGTACCACTGAATATTTTCATTGATAGTTTTTGATTGAAGTTCCCAGGAATTATATTTCATGCGGTAGACTGTTCCTTCTTTCAGCAAATTGATGGGGGAGAAATAATCCTTCCAACAACTTGATGTATTGTCAAGCTCCAGACTTCTTTGCCAGATATTCCTTAACATCCCCACACATTCCTCCCGCGATAGATTCATACCCATTTGTTGAGATAAACGCGTAATAAAATCTATGCGGGTGTTCACAGCGTTTCCAGAAGAAGGATTCCAGCTACGGATATGTTTTTTCCGTGAGGATCCGTTCTCCCTGAAGTAACATTCATGATTAGTGGGTTGGAAAAATTCATCTGTGGGGGGGACATTATCTGGAAACAGAATAGCTCCGTACTTCCTGAAATCGTCCAACAACACTTGAAATAAAATCCAGACCTCGTCTGTGGACAGATTCCAGGGAGGCTTCGTTAATGACTTTGGTGCTATCCAACGTTCCGGCTTTACTAATGAAAAACCAATACATCCCAGCCCTTCCAGACCAATTTTACTATCAGTGCGTAAGAGTTCATGAAGCACCCATTTCCAGACTTCATCCTCTTGTTCTTGTAAACTTTTATCAGGAAAAAGATTAAGTTGGCTTGCTTGTTGTTTAAGGGGGCGAATCAAATCCTGAACTCTCCACCTGTTTTCAAGAGCCTTATCTCTATTCTCAGCTATCGTCTTGAGGATTAGATGCCTTCTGAGTATTTGGGAGTAGGTACGGCTGATATAAGGCGCAAAAAAAGCAGCATCCTGTCGGCTATCGGAAAAAATCAATAACTGTCGTCTATCACCACTTTTTTCAGTCGAAACTTCACCGGATACCTCCGCATCCACAGTAGATGACCAATCATCAGAAACTGTGCCATTATCTTCTGAATGACCTTCGGATTCTCTTTTCTGCGATGGAATCTGTTGGTAAAGAGAAGTTGCCAACACACTGGCAATTGCGTCTTTGCCGAGGAGAAAACGCCACACCATAGAGCTTTTTGGATTCGTTCTTGCACAGGCAGGGCACTTATGGATTTTTCCGTCTTTAGATTTGACCTTGAGTATATCAAAGTAATTTTCTGAACCACAATCACAAAGTGGGCTTACTAAATTCGCCTTGTCAATGGCTCCACATACAGCGCAGATTTTACATTTTTCCCCTTTCAAAGTTTCTTTCAAGTTTACCGATTCATCTTCATTATCAGGTGATAATTGAGTATACTCATCAAGAAGCAGATAATATTCCAAATTTTTAGTTTCTTCAAAATATAACCGCCCTGGCTGCTTGAAAACATCTTTATCTTTATATTTTTGGGTTTCTCCTATCATGTAGACAGCACCACACTGGCGGCAGGTTGCGATCTCGAATACAGGATAGTCCTTTCCTTCGTGTTTAACCGTCTCGTAGCGCTCCAAATAGATTTTCTTTTCTGGAAGCAAATTCATATAAGCACCTTCAACGGCTCGCACAAATAAATGGTATCTGGCAGGAATGAGTGGTTGATCATCTTTGCCCGGCTTGGACTGAACAGCAAGGTCAACCAACGCTACAAGAGTGTTGTTGGGATCCTCTACATTCGGGAAGATCTCTTCTGCAACTTCATTTAAGAATTGTGGTTTCTCTTCGAGAACTCCTCTGAGCGAAATCAACCGGTCATCACCTTTTAATACGTGAAATAGAAATCGTTTGTATTCATTATCAGCTTGTAGTTCAGACTCTTCGAGTATCTTGGTTGGTACTCCATTTTTGATCCCTGTTTCTACTAAAGCAGATATTATACAATAAGATGGAATCTTGCTTATAATTTCCTGCCATTCTGTATATAGGGAGGGATTTGGCTTTCCCCATGAAATACCCCACTCCGTCATTGGTTGATGAATAGCCGCAATAACATCTCGTGGCTCAAACGAATCTTCTCCAAATAATTCTTTAGCAAATTTTGCAACTTCGGTACGGTCGTTTTCCCCACTTCCGAGAGTGGCGCTGGTAGCAATGCACTGAATCCTGCCCGGTTCACTTTGAACTACACGATCTTTAAGACGTCTGAGCAACATCGCCATTTCAATTCCCTTAGCTCCGTTGTACGTATGTGCTTCATCGATTATGATAAATTTCCAGTAATCTGCATATTCTCCGTCGAAAAAGACGTGGTCTTCGGGACGAAGCATTAGATATTCGAGCATGGCGTAATTGGTCAGCAGAATGTGGGGCGGTTTCTCTTTCATCTGGTCTCTGGAGACCAGTTCATTTGGCAGAGGATCTCCTTTATACATTTTTCGGTATTTATCTTCTGCTGCTTTCTGCTTTTGTTCAGTCTCACCAGTATATCGACCAAAAGTTATATCAGGACAATTCTCAAGGAGGACACGCATTCGTTTTAACTGATCGTTTACCAGAGCATTCATGGGGTAGAGTAGGAGAGCACGCACGCCTGGCGTCAATTCGCCACTCTCCTTCTGTCGGAACAGATGGTTTAGGATAGGTACTAAGAATGCTTCGGTCTTGCCGCTGCCAGTACCTGTGGCTACAACAATGTTTCTACCATCTCCTACCACTCTGCGGATAGCAGATTCCTGGTGCGTATAAAGAGGACGGTTCAAGGGAAGTCCATCAGATTTAAGACCTTTGAATTGATCGGAGAGAAGTCCCTCATCCACTGATTCTTCCAAGGATTTCCCGGTTTCGAAGGGTGGTGTAGCCTCCAGGATAGGTCCTTTCACAAACTTTTCAGGTTGTAACTCCTTCATAAATTGGTTTTGAAGGTGGGAATTCTTCAACCGAAAGCTGGTAGAGAGGTATGCTCGATACTTATCCGTGATGGACTTGGTTGTTTTAATTGGGTCAAGTGCCATTGTTATCCATTCTCCGTTTTATTTCCATTAGATACTCTATATTCCAAACACGCAACGACCTTCTCCGCCTGTCAAAGGCGATTTTTAAGCTTGTGATATCATTTAATGTTATACCAGCATTTAAAAGTTCCTTTTTACTAAAGCCTTTCCCGTTCCGTTCTCTGTTTCTTCTCCCTGGACATATAACACGAGGATTAAGTTTTATTATTCCAATGCAAACAACTCTTGTATTTGGAGCATTTTCTCCCGGAAATTGGATTTCTGTCACTGACCACGGATCTTCTTCGGCGATCTGTATAAGATACCGACCATCTGGGATGTCTTTGATTGACTTGGCAATGGTTACACTGAAACTGTCCTTCATGATTTGCTCTTCATGAATTTTCTCTCCGCTCTTCAAACCCCATAACCTGACAACTCTATTCTCAGCTTTCCCTTGCTCATCCCACCATATATTCAATATTCGCGCCTCATCTTTCATACTTATCTCGCATTTCAGGTCTTCGACCTCCCAGATGGTTCGGATGCGGAATAATGGAACATGATCTATTGAAGTCTCTGAGTCAGGAACTGTTAATTCAAATGTTTGTAATGATTCATCACTGCTTTTTAAAGTATCACTAAAACGCAGAATGTTAAATATAGCTTTCCCTTCTGTTATTTTCGCTTCCGACCCTTGCTCCGAATTGCATAGACTCAGTTGACCTTGACCATGAATAAAAGAGGGCATGCTCACAATGAGAGATAGTGATTCACCCGCTTCCTCTAGATCGCCAATCCACAGTTCTTCTATTCTATTTGACTCTGAAGAATATTTATTACCCGGTAAACCATCGAGCCGCCATGCTAATCTTGGAATTCCAATGGTTATTGGAATAGTAATCAGATCGCTATCAGAGAGTGGATATCGTAATATTCCATGAATGTTGTGTTTTGAAGAGGCTGTTTCTATCCTGTACGAACGATCTTTGCAGTCAATAATTTTCGCAGGGCTTTGAGATTCAAATTCCATTTGATCAGACACCCCGAGTCTCAGATAGACTTGTGAAGTATCTGATTTACAAGGTAAGTAGATATCTTTGTCAAACCCTATCGTTAGATGGGGTACAACACAAAAACTAAACGACTTGTCAATATGCCGGACATTATTTCTCAATCTAACTGTAAACCTGCCAACAGGAGTTTTTCCCATATATTTTTCGTCGGATAGTAGTATTTTAAATACGTTCTCCTTCTCATCGATGCTCAATATTTCTTCGTCCGTCAGCCGATAATGTTTGGACTCGTCCAATGTGTTAGCATTACTTTTGGGTATGGAAATTATCCATCCGCTTATTTCAGCGTCGCTTTTGATGGGAACGAGGATACTTGGAGGCTCCCCAACGTATATAGCCCCTTCTTCTGAACTGCATCCTATCAGCGGCTCGCTGTAAAGCGTTGGTTCAAGTATTTTTTCCCGTGAAATTGGTATTGACTTTTTTTCACCTTGTTTATCCACCAAACCCAGTTGGTTAACATCGATAAGGTCCAATGCTCGATACTTATGCTCTCGCCATTTTTCACGCAAATAAGCTTCCTCAATAATACTTCGACTCGGTTCAAGGTTGAATCCATCATGCAATAAAATCCAAATCTGTTCTCTGGGCAGTTCTTCTTCTTTAATCAACTTTTTAGAATCATAGTTAAACGCCATAAATGGACGATCAGGGCTTATACCCTGAATATCCCATCGCGCTATAACTTGGTCGTCAGTTTTTAGAGTGAATTCATAGTTATTCGATGGAAAAGGTAGAGAAAAGTCCAGTTCCTCCGTTTCTAAATGATCTTTGTCATATCTGTAAACTTTTAATAGTTCTTTATGTGAATCGGGTTTATCTTCGTTAATCACCAAACAAAGTCCGGCGATTTCGTCGGGTACTTGCTGTGGTGGAAAGTGAACTTTGATTTCGCTCATTGCTATATCTAAGTATATTACAGGGCTTCTGAATCCATTCCCTATGATTATAGGGGGATCTGGAGGGGGTGGTGGATACCATTCTTCAAATCTTGTAACTACTCTTTCTGCTAATCCAATTTCAGTCGTGGCAGGAACTTTTCCCTCTTTATTGCGATGATCCGCCATCTGGATCGATCGAACAAGAAAATCACTCGCCGTATCACCACCGTAAAGCAAAAACCTTCGGGTGGGCTCGTCTACAGAAGAAAATGGTATCTGAATTTGCTTTAATTTTTCTTTTAATTCAGTTATCCTTTGTTTAATTTGTCTAATTTCTACATCGAAACAGTCTATTTCTGAGATATAGCAGCTCTCATCCGTACCATTTCGGTGAGCTTCGTCTTTTTCTCGTTCCAAACTCCCCAAATCAGGATATTCCCTCATTAAATCGTTTCTTAGTGATTCTGCTTTAAATTGTGCATCACGACGTTGTTTTAACTGTTCAACACCAAAGTGAACATCTCCATTTCCCAATTTAGCAAGACGTTCATCAATCTCATGTAGTTCTTCAAATAGAGCGTCTTTTTCAGCCGTTGATTCTCTGATATCGTTTTTTATCTCCTTAATCCGGTGTTCTGCTTGGTCAGCGGTTTGTTTATTTCTTCGGGCATCAGCAAGCTTATGTTGCATGGCTGTGACCATGGACTGTATATCGTCTGCAATATCAACGCCCACACCTTCTGCTACACTTTTGATTCTACTGATTTGTTCATCGGTTTTCTGTTCTATAGAACTCCTGCTTTCACGCAAGTGGCTGATGGTCTCGTGGTTATCGTACAATTGCTTTAAATTATGTACGAGTTCGGGTTGAGGACACTCAATTACTCTTTCATCAATGGGAAGGTCTTTCAATATCTTTGGTATTTCAACTTGGATCTCTTGAGATGTTCTTTCTCTTTCTATAGGGCGTGAAAAGAAGTAATCCGTCAATCCCTTGACGATTTTCAGAATATTCTCAAAATATCCTTGTTTTGCGCTTGATTCGATTACTTTTCTGGAATTAAACGCTTCAATTTTATCTTTCAAATCATCAAAAGGTAATTCTCGGATGGATGGAACATAGCGTTCATCCCAGCGATCAGAAAATATTGATTGAACACATTCTTCCATCTGTTTTTTAAGCAGGTTTTCTCGTGCATTAAGTTCGGTCAGTTCCCCAAGTTCATGTTCTAATCCCGGCAAGATGTTAATGCATCGATCGATTGCTTCTAAATCAGCTAAAATTTTCTTATCGAGTTCTGAAAACTTATTCCTTCGCTGTTCACATAGTCTTTCCTCATTTTCTAAATCTTCAATCCCTTTTTGGATATCTTGCATCTCTGAATTTTTCTTGTTTTTGTACTCCAAAGGATCTTTAGGCAAAGAAGCTAATTCGCCATGATCGCCTACCTCTCGTTCTAAAGTTTTGATTTCATCGAGATCGTCCCATATTTTAATTAAAGATCGATATCTGATTAATTTGCTTGAAATTTGCTTCTTATTATCCTGTAGTTTTTCAATCTCTTCTTCGATGGTCTTTATCGCTTCGTTGTCTTCCCTTTGAGTTCCCAACAAGAAGCTAATCTCTTTGAGGTCAGTAGGATCAGTCAGTTTACCGACCATCGGATCTATGATCTTTTCAAAATACTCATCCAAATAAGAATTGGGGATCATTCCATGCATGAGAAGGGGAGTAACATAGCGATGTGCACCTTTGATATCAAAAGACGGTAGTCTATTGGATTCTAAAAAATCGATGAATATTTTCCCCCATTTTCCTTGCCAATTAGGATCTGAAAGACCCACAGAATCTTTTACCGCTGACCAATAGTCACCACCTCTGTAATCAAGAATGCCCTTCCAAACAAGAAAACATGCTACGCATGTAGGCGTCTCAGTTTTCAGAAATTTCGTTCCCTTTTGGATATCATCTGAAATTTGCTCTTTTATGAAAGTACCTAATTTATCTACTTCTTCGACAGATAGAGGAATTTCTCCCAGTAAACTTATTTCTTGGATTATTGGAGATAACTTATTTTCGCATTCCAGTATATCTTCGCATTCTTCAATCATGATCGCATCAAACCTCTTCGTTTTGTCTGCAAGCTATCCAACTTTTAATATCCCCCACATTCTTGTTACACTCATGAGTATATATCTCTGCCGTCTTTGAACTTTAGCCCAAACAACTCCTGAACGCACTGCAAAACCACATAGACCCGGTCACACCCCGCGCCCATCTCCACCCCTCTTTCTGCTCGCATTGAGCACAGTGATCCCCACGACAGACCCCCTCCCGTATCTGATTATGAGATCATCGCCCGTAAGTTCTGAATCGTCTGTGTGGCTTGGCTTTTTGAAATTGTGGTACAGAACATCAGCCTCTTTATCATAAACCGTCCAGATCCTCGAATATGGCACATCCAACAGTTCAGGTACGAGATTCAATGCCTTCCTTACTTCTACCGCTTCCATATATTTCATCTCCTCTCAAGTTGTCATCTCTGCCTCGTTAAGAAGATGGTTCTCATCTTCACCATTCTTAGCATGATGTTTCAGAACAGCGAGCCCTGATCCAGTGGTTCTGTACTTTTGTAGGCTGCTTCTTGGCTTATCCGGAATGGTAAAAGACAGCAAACCATTTTGTAAGAGTGGCAGAATGTGTCTCTTGTAATTCCTGTAAGCAGGCGAAAGATTGAGGTAATTCAGGATCTCCTGCTTCTTCCGTTCTGTTCTGCAGAACTCAAGTATCTGAATAACTTGCTCACTGACTTGCTCACTGACCCGCGTCTCTGGGTGGGCAGCCAGAATCGTCATAAAATAATTGCGATCGCCATCAGTTTCAAAAACTGGTTCCAGAGACCTGTTCTCCTTTCAAGCTGTCTTCTCCGCCTCGTTAAAAAGGCGGTAATCACAAATCCATCTGCTCTACTTAATTCGATACATTACTCAATATACTTCCGTTTAATTTCTACATCCCCCGCATCGAAAACTATATCCCTTAAAAGGAACAGAGCAACAGCCAGATGAAACAGCGAATATCGATATTACTCGTGCTAACGCTCCTGCTAACCATGCCCGCGGTAAGCGCAGGCTGCGTCCATGTCACCCAGACGCTGATGGAGTTTCAGAAGGAAGATGCCATGTTCACAGTAGATTACGATATCGAGCTCCTCGCAAAGATCTATATCATAGCTTTCGGCAGCGCAAAGATAGTGCCCGAGATCGAGGCACAGTTCGCATCATTCGATGAGGATGATGTTACGATAGAGAGACTGGATTATGAACAGGCGGTCGTGGTTGTAAAGAATGTTTCACACTACGATAATGAATATTATTTCCATAACCCACACGATTTTGGGATAACCGTAGAAAAACTGGTTGTGGATCCGCCTGATGGATCCCCGAGAGTATACTGGAATACCAATACAACTCCAAGTCTATTCTACAAGGATGATTCGGGACTAAACAATACTTTGCCAGCCAATAATTCTCTTCTTGCTGACTTTAGCGAGTTTACCAGATAATTCTTCGGCATCAGCCGCAGCCAGATCCGATTGCGTCTTTATGCCGGCAGATTGCAGTTGCTTTGCGATCGCATCCCCGATACCTGCGACATCGGTCAAGCCCCCTTTCTTCCGATTCCCTGCCGCTGCCTTTTTACTTTTACTTTTAGCACCGGTTTTCCTGCTCGTTTTGCCGCCTTTACCTTTGCCCTTGGAATTCTCTTTATTCTTCTGTAACTCGATGAAACTACAGTACGGGCATCCGATCTCCCACGGGCGGGCTCCCTCCCGCTCGATGCGGACGTGGTGCAAGCCCTTATGCATCTCGCAGGTCGTCTCGGTTATGACCAGTTCCCCGTACCGCGGCGGCGGGAGCGGCAGCGTGAACTTGCAACTCTCATCCGAATTCGTGCACTTGATGAACCTGCCGCCGCTTCTCGACATCTTGGCGACGAGATCGGATCCGCATTCGGGGCAGGGACCGACCACCGGATCGTTTCCGGCTTTTTCGGCTTCTTCCCACTTTAGCTGGTTGCAATACGGGCATCCCACATCGATCGGTCGTTTTCCAGCTCTTGCGATCATCAGGAGGTGCAGATTATGCTTCTCGCAGACCTTGTCAGTGACGATCACCATCCCGTACTTCGAGGACGGGATCGAGAGCGCGAACTTGCAGTCGGGATAGCCGGTGCATCCGATGAACATGCCGAACCGTGACGGGCGCACCACCATATCAGCGCCGCACTCAGGGCAGGGGCCGACCACGGTGTCGGTGTAGAGCCCGTCGCGCAAGCCCTCGGCGATCTTCTCCTTGT
Organism: Candidatus Methanogaster sp. UBA203; assembly: GCA_002503595.1. Classification (GTDB taxonomy): domain Archaea; phylum Halobacteriota; class Methanosarcinia; order Methanosarcinales; family Methanogasteraceae; genus Methanogaster_A. The sequence continues at coordinate 18,389 of DASC01000119.1, forward strand.
TCGTCACCAGATCGTCAAAAATGGAATCGAGCATCTCTTTAGACTCTGTTATCACCGCGTCTTCTGTTATCTTCCCGTCTGCGATGTTAGACATGTCTCCTTCGAGTTTACTCGTCATATCAGGGACGACAACCATCTTTGCATACTTCTCAAGCGTGTCAACCACCGAATAGGCAGTCTTCGTCGGCTGGATCGGAGTTCCGTGAACGTACGCCCTATCGTACAACTTCTGGATGATCTCGTGCCGGGTCGATTTCGTTCCGAGCCCCAGATCCTCCATCACTTTGATAAGCCTTGCCTGACCGTATCTTCCAGGCGGTTTCGTCGTCTTGCTCTCGGTCTCGAACTTCTCGATGCCGAGCACCTGCCCTACTTTCAGATCAGGCAGTATCCGGTCCTCTGATTCGTGATACGGGTAGTAGTATCTCCATCCGGGTTCAACGAGGACTGCGCCGTTTGCGACAAAATCCTCTCCTTTTATATCGATGATGACCCGAAGCGTCTTCCAGAGAGTTGCATCTGCGAATGTAGCAAAGAATCTGCGGACAACGAGTTCGTAAACCTTCCACTCATCGTCCTTCAGCTGTTTTCTGCTTGCAAGCGATGCAGGATGTATCGGAGGGTGGTCTGTGCTCTCTTTCTTTCCGGCAGTCGGCTTGAGTGGTTTCTTAAGCAATTTCGATGCGTACTCTCCGAATTCGCTTTTAAGAAACATCGATACAAGAGCTTTCAGGTCAAGACTCTCCGGATAAACGGTGTTGTCTGTCCGGGGGTATGATATGAATCCGTTTGTGTACAGGTTCTCTGCGATCCGCATCGCATTCGCGGGACTGAGTCCGATTCTGCTCGCGGCTCTTATGAATTCGGTGGTGTTAAACGGCGTCGGCGGCTTTTCTGTCCGTTTCCCCTTCTTCACATCGGAAACCGTACATTCTTTCGCATCTTTGACCCTTGAAAGTACCTGATCAAACTCCTCCTTCTCCCAGAAGCGATCCTTCCTGTGCTTCGACGTAAAGCCCTCCTTGTGGACTGCGTAGAGTTCCCAGTACGGTTCCGGGACGAACGCTTCCCGCTCCTTCTCCCGATCCACGATCAGTGCAAGGGTCGGGGATTGAACCCTTCCTACGGACAGGAATCGCTTTCCGAGCCGCTTTGAGGTGACAGAGAGGTATCTTGTCAGTGCGGCACCCCAGACCAGATCGATGATCTGGCGCGACTCCCCTGCCGCTGCGAGGTTGAAATCGATCTCTGTGAGATTCTTAAATGTATTCTTGATCTCAACGGGCGTGATCGCGCTGTATCTTGCCCTGTCTGCTTTGATCTTTGGATGTACCCCCTTTACTATGTTTAGAGCCTCCACACCGATCAATTCCCCTTCCCGATCGTAATCGGTCGCTATCGTTACAGTATCTGCTTTTTTTCCGAGCGTCTTGAGTGCGGACACGATCTTGGCATTTCTCCTGTCAGGGACTGTTACAATCTCTGCATGGACGAGATCGCGTGCATCGGTCTTCTGCCAGCTATTGTATTCCTCTGGAAAATCGACGCCGACCACATGCCCGCTCAGTCCGATCACCACTTCGTCCCCTGACCCGTACGTGTTCACCCCGTTCACCCGGACCATCTTTGAGGCACTGCCGAAGAGGATACCTGCAATTCTCTTTGCAGTATTGTGTTTCTCTGTGATGATCAGGTGCATAATGCCATGTTACTGATGCGTGATATTTATATGTTACGCGGCGGATGGGCTGCCAACCCGGACGAATCGTAATCCCTTGATCCGCAAAATTCTCCACTATCAGCCACGCACAAGCACATTCCTGATCACATCTTCGGAGTCAGGGAAGTAGATGCCCCCGATCCCCTCTGCTTCCGCATGGAAGTCAAGCCCGCGGATCACAACGACCGGCGTGCCGTCAGACCCCTCGCCAAAGAGCAGGTTTGCTGCGGCAGCGATCTCGTCCACGACCGCCTCGTTTGCCACTTCGAGGACGTTACCAAAGAGATCGCACGATCCGCGCCAGTCCCTGGTCGGTGTGATCCCTGAGATGCCGATTGCAACCCCGATCTGCCCGTCACGGAACGCACGTCCGTTGGTGTCTGTGATGATCACGCTGACGATCTTATTTGTCATCGAGAATATATCTTTCCTGATATTTTTTGCACTCCGGTCAGAATCCTCTGGCAGCAGTATGATCCGGCCGGAATCGATATTCGATCCATCGATGCCGGCATTCACACAGATGTTACCGTTTCGGGTCTTCACAAGGAGGAACGGCGACTCCAGAAGGATCTCCTCGCTCTCATCGAGAACCGCCTGAACGAATCTGGAATCGCTCTCGTTTTGCTCTGCGATTGCGATAGCACGGTTGGACGGCGCGATAGCCGCAAGTCCGGTGACCCTGCCCTCTGCCTTTGCAACGACTGTGGACGCGATGACTACGATGTCGCGGTCGCAGAGGCGGGTTTTCTTGCAAATGAGCTCTGCAAGGTCATCCCCCGCCTCGACAAGCGGGATATCAGGAACAGTGAATGCGTTGAAATGCATGATTATACAACTTGGATATACAGATGAACGGTGTTACTTCTTAAGACCCCCGCGACCCGTGGGAACACCCGTGAGCGTGAAGATGCGGCGCAGAAGCGGTTAACGAAAAGAGGGCACTGTCGACTTTCCCAGTGAAACCACTATATCCTTAAGTTTTACCGCAGAGTGCGCAGAGCCA
>DASC01000119.1:21134-30094 GCA_002503595.1 Candidatus Methanogaster sp. UBA203
CTGCTTCGCAGACCGCGGTGATAAAACACTTGGGTTTTTAGACAGTGTCCGAAAATAGATCACCCCACATCCACGCTGACGATGTACTCGACGATCACCAGTTTTTTGAATGGTATATCCACGCTCCATCCAGTTGTTGGATCAAACATTGTATTGAATTCGTCGCTGATGAACCGCTCCCACGCATCAGAGTATACACTATCGACCTTGAGGCGCAGTTTCCCGTTCTGATAGACCGCTGGCGTATTGAAGACGCTCTCATTAAACCGGGGATTGCTGATCGTGACCTGCGCAATCCCGCCTCCGCGAGATGAGAACGAGTCATTGATCTTGACCAGTGAGAACAGTATATCTCCCTGATCTGTGGAATTGAACATTCGCGGCTTAGAGCGCATGATCGAGCCGGACTGATACTTCACGACCACTGCGCCGTTTTCACATGCCACAGACCCGACCCTGCTGTTAAATTCGATATTACCCATCACAATTGTATGATTGTCCACTGTTCCGCTATGGATGATCTCGATTGTCAGGTTGCACGCATCAGGATCGGACCGGAGCGAGCCACCTTCAGCGGTGCCAAGTTTCGTTGTCCTGACAGGTGCCTGATCAAGAGCGACTTTGAATAGGTCGGTCTGGAGGATCAGGAACCCCTGTTCAATGCTCTGGAATTGGGTCGCGTCCTTCGATGACTGTAGTAACGGGAAACCGACCGCATATATCGTCCCGATCGCAAGCATAACGATTCCAAATATGATTACGTATCCGATTACCTCAGAAACTGCTCTGTTCGATTCAATCGTCAGCCCAACCGAACGAAACGGACGTCTAAGATGCCGGACGTTTTTCGATTCTTTTTTGGAAGAATTTCTCTTCATGTCGCCTCCTGTTAATCTGTACTGATGAACCACAATCTGTGCGTTCCACTGGCGCTGTGCGTCTCCCCGTCGATCGGTATGGATGCGCCGATGCCGTTTAGAGTGTATGATATGTTGACGCTCAGGTCATCCGCACTGATAATCACGCTCTGGTCGGTGGTGTTATTGGTGGACATCCTGACCGTGTATGCGTGTCCGCCGATGGTCTGCGGCATCTCAAGCGTTGTGCTCATCGTACCGTGCTCAGGCACGATCAGGTAGAACATGATCAGCTTGTTACTGATGTCGTTTCCGACATCGTTGAACTGCTGGGTTGCAGCCACATCGAGCGGAGCCGCGGTGAGCATCGCGCCCGCGGTCATCATCACGACTGCGAAGAAGAGGATCGCTATGCCTGAAATTATGACATATTCGAGCGGGTACGAGACTGCACGGCAATCCTTCAGGTTCACAGATACTGCCGGATTCATGTGTCTGGATTTTAACGCAAGCGTCGACGGCAGAGCCGTTACCGCAGGGTACGCGGAATACGAAGTATCGCCGAAGGCAGCACGCAGAGACATCACGAAACCCAGGGACTTACGCAGTCCCGGAACTCCGCACTTTCTGCACTCTTCGCGGTGGCGAATCATTGTATTTTCAGATCCTATCGTGTTCATGTAACCCCCTAAGTCGTCGTGGATGTGCTATTCAGGTGCTCTGTGTACTCGGTGACACCATCATCGAATGCAAGAGCAGCCGTCACGGTGGTGGTGTTTAAGTACTCGATCTTGGAGTAGTTCGTCGTCGTGTTCACGGATACGGTCACCAGCTGCCCGTGATAGCGGTACAACTGGGAAAGAAGATTCCCGAAGTTCACCATCGTATCATTGATCACATCGGTCTCATTCTTCTGGATGGCAGCGGTATTCATCTCCCTGTAGGTCTCATCGTAGAGTTCGCGGAGTTCGTATATCGGAAAATCGATCTCAGCCTGTGATGACTGGAGCCCTGCCATGAAGGACAGGTTCAGGAGCACGATCAGTACTGCAAGGGATATGCTTATCGCAAATCCTGCAAGAATGATCCACTGCCCGTCCTCATTCCGTATCATTTATACCACAGCTCCAGTCTTACTTCGACGATGTTCCAGAGATCGATGATCGGTGCTGGCGCCATACTTGCGTCCGGTATCCGTGTCTCAGCATAATTCCGTGCCTCTGTCGAGTTTGGAATATCGGTGTACTGGATCGTGACCAGTCTCGTTGCCGTCACCGAATTGTACGGGGGTACGCCATTTGTTATGATCCGCTTCTGCACGACCTGCGTCTCGTTTCCGCGGATGTAGTAGTATACGCGCAGACGCGAGAGTCTAATTCTGCCCTCGGTATCAGAGTGCACAGTAAATGTGATGTTATAGTTTCCGTCTGATGCATTATTTGAGGATATGTACGCAGTTAAGAGTTCTGAGAAATCGCAAGTCGTCTGGGTGCCGCGATACTCTGTGGCATACAGACGGATCATCCATGTGTAATCAAGACTCTCCATGGTCCCATTATCACAGTACCAGTCGTTCACGCCATTGGTGCTATTTGCATAGCCATATTTGTTATCGATGCCAGAACCGTTGATGCGGAGTTCGTTTATGCCGCGGTCCCATGCGCCGGGAGGCAGGGTGATGTTGTACCACACAAAACTGCTGTTTGGTGGTATGAACACGGATCTGATCCACTTGTCCTTGACATAGATGTTGATGCTGCCATTATTCCCTTTCGTGTAGATGGATAGGTAGGATTTTCCTTCAACTGTCGTGTCTATGTCAAACTCTTTGTATATAGCGTCCATGCCACTATCCCCAAGCGCGATGCTGCCGATCATTGCATCGTTGTGGTTAACCTCCTCGATGTTGTAGTTCCATACCGTGCTGTTGTGGATGACGATGTAGGGTCTGGTCGGGTAATTCAGAACATAACCATAGTAGTAAAGCGTATTGCCCTCGCCCCAGATAACGTGGATGTTCCCATCGGCGTCCACAGCTATGCATGGCTCATATCCGTTGCTACCAAGAAGCTGCGGTGAACTCCATGATCCGCCTGCATTGTTGGAGTAGTATATGTCGCCAGCGTTAGTCCACACGATATGTGAGGTGCCGCTATAATAGTCGTTATCAATTGAAGGATCCGATACGGACGTTCCAGTGTACACCGGATCTTTTTGGGACCAGAAACCGGCAGTGTTGTTTGAATAGTACAGCGTGCTGCCGTTCTCGACCCATGCGAGATACAAATAATCATTATAGTCGGATGACCTGGAGACCTGTGAGACATTGGTACTATCATCCACATGCACAGGCACACTCCAGTTGCCACCTGTCGTGTTCATGTAGTACACAGTCCTGTTTGCAAGGAAGACGAGATGTTTGGTATGGTTGGAGTCGATGTTAAGAAGCGGGCTTGTTGCATTGTTGGTGTTGTTCACCCGCGCGGCAGGAGACCATGTGCCTGCGGTGTTATTGGAATAATAGACAGAAGCGTTCTCGACCCAGACGATGTGCGGGACATTTACGGTATCGACAGCGATGCATGGTTGCGATGGTGGCGGATTGATGCTGTTGTTCACCACTTGCATGTCTTGTTTATCCACCCATATCCCGCCATTGGTTCTCGAGTAATAGACAGTATCTTTTTTTATGAATGCTGCATGAAGTTCATCGCTGCTGTCACCGGTCATGCTGAGATTATTGGTATCTTTGCCACCTTTGTTGATATCATCTTCACCCCATGCCCCACCTTCATTACTTATATACCACAGTTGGGGGTTGTTTTTGCTGTAGCTGATATGCACATTTCCTTCCGAGTCCACCACGATTGCGGCATCGGCATCCTTTGCAAAGTTCAGTGTCAGCTCCTCGATGCCGACCGACTCGTTCGGAAGTCCGGTCACATCCATGTTCGCCTTATACACGGCTGTTGTGTTTTCAGGAAGCACGATGTGAACCGTGAGATTTTCGTTCCCGGTAAAGTTCAGAGTCTTTTCGTAACTTCCATCCGAGAATGTGTACAGGTGCCCTTTCAGCAGCGTATCCAGAAACGCAAAGAGCACATTGTAATTGACAAAATCCGGAAGCAGCATATCGAGATACTCGTCAAGCGACGGGGCTGCCTTGACGTGAAGGTTTGTCGCATCGATTGCGCCGGATGAGTTTGAGTGGAGTGTGAATGGCACAGCCCATCCGGTCTCATTGGTTGATGGATCGACCCACTGCCAGTCCGCATGTTCGCTCACATTGGTGGCGCCACTGAGCGGATGACTCGCAGTCCATCTGTTGATCGCATCGGCAAAATCGGAGGTTCTCTCGGTCGTCTTGAATGGCTGGGTGATCGGGAGGATGACGCGGATCATTTTAGCTCCGCTGGCACCCCCGATCTTCAGAGTCTCAGAAGTGGGAGTGACGTTGATCGTGATCGTGTTATTTCCGATTCTCCACTCGGTGATATCCCCGGGTAGCGTGATGTTGTGCCACATCCCTGTACCATTTGTGTCGATGGCAGGGCTGCTCGCATTGACCTCGACCCCGTTTACCGATATTCTGGCGTCCGCGCTCTTGTTTGAAGCGGTGCGGACATACATCGAAAGAATGGCATCGGTCGTAATCTCCCGGTAGATCCGGAGCGTCTTGTCAGTGGAGTTGCCAGCAGAAACCGGCATATAGCCGGTCCAGTTGCCGTCATCAGTCTTTATCACGGTCGTGTACTCCCAGACCTTTGTCATGTTGTTCGGATCGGTCACATCTCCGATAGCAAGCCACGGCTCTTCAGGGAATTTCGGTGTGTAGGCATACACCTTCCCTGCACCGGGCGCGCCGACCGCGACATCAGGGACACCGTCATCGTTCACATCGCCGATGTATGAGACGACGCTGCCGAAATTCGAGTCGCCTGATATCCCGATCGGATCGACGCCGAGATCAACATCATAGAAGACCTCTGCCGTACTATCAGATCTTCCAACGATCACGCCTGCATATCCGTCGGAATCTACATCGCCGGCAGCAGATACCGAGATACCGAAGTCAGAGTCGGATTCTCCGGTCAGGTTGATGTCGGACGTGTTGTCCGGATGAGCGCCACCGTAGAATATGTGCGCGCTACTATTTTCTGACGCGCCGACGATGAGATCGCATACGCCGTCCTTGTTCACATCGCCGGCAGCAGATACCGAGATCCCGAAGTCGGAGCCGGATTCTCCATAAAGCGTGAGATTCATCCCGTCAGTTGTACGGATCGGCGAGGGGAGCGATGTGCTCCCATATCTGATATAAGTCCGGTTGGTCTCGTTTGCGCCTATTACGATGTCTGATACATCATCTCCGTTGATATCAACCGATGCGACAGAGATGCCGAAGAATTCATTGCCGTCGTTGGCGTACAGTCTGACATTCCAGCTGGAATCAGAATAAACTCCTGATATAGCCCCATAATATATGAATGCGCCTCCACCACTGTTGGGCATAGTCGGCGCACCTACGAGAAGGTCTGTTTCGCCGTCATCATTCAGGTCCCCACATGCAAGTGAGTGCCCAAACCGTCCACCAGGTTGTCCAGTAACCATTGGCTTAAACATGGTGGCGTCTGGAGCGTCTGCCAGTATCGGTCCGTTATACACGTACACTGCCCCGGTATCGGTTGTGCCGTTCTCTGGCGCGCCGACAATAACGTCATCCACGCCGTCGCCATTCACATCCCCGCACGCCACAGCCCAGCCGAAATGGTCGCCGGGTGCGCCCGGATTTGCGATCGTGATGTTTGGTCCGTCGTCTTCCCATGTCCCGATGCTTCTGTTGTTACCGTAATATACGTACACCGCGCCGGAACTGGAATTATAAGCGCCAACGATCATGTCGGATATTCCGTCATCATTCACGTCGCCGTGTGCGATTGCGCATCCGAAATGATCAGGGAACGATATGTTTGCCAGTGGCGTATCTGACAGTTCCAGTGGCATATCACTGCACGAATCATTCAATCTCGGCATCCCGGTAAGCGTGAGGTATGCATAGCTGATGCTTGTGTTGCTCGGGATGAGAACATCGAAAGTGTCGTAGTCGTTGCAGCCAGAAGATTCTCTAAATTTAAATTTATATGATGTATACAGCATATATGTTCCCGGAAAAATCCCTCTACACAACGTATCAGTCTCAAAGCTTGTCGCGCCCTCCACCCCGTTCATCCAGCCGACCACCGAGTTCTTGAGTACGCTGCTGTAATAACTCCTGTTGTTCTCTGGCGGGAGCGACGTGTCCAGTACATTAAGCGCGTCCTGCCCGTACGCCTTTAATTGTGCATCCACATGCAGTTCGGTCTGGGGCACCGAAAGCGTCACCGCACTGACCACGAGATAGACCGTGCCGACCATCAGCATGGCTGCCGCAAACCCTTCGAGTGTATGGAGCTGGGCGCTGTTATCTGATGCTACCGATATCACCATATATACACCACCAGTTTTGCAGTCGGCATCGACATATCCCCGACACAGTCACCCCAGTCAGACCGGTTGACCCACATATATGATACATTGCACCATGAGGTGTCAATCCTGACCTCATTGGACTCGCAGAGATCCTCGATCACGGTCTTGTTGAATGAATGCCAGCCACCGATCAGGAGACCTGATTCGTTGATGACCGGAGCACAACTATAATTCGCATTCGTGTTGTTCAGACGCACCTCCAACCGGGCATCTGCTGTCCGGTTTTTCTCGGCAAAGCCCTCAAGCTTGACAGTGAACGAATCCAGTTTCGGAAGGCGCATGGTGACGTTTGATGTGTTGGTAGCATCGATGTTTAAATATCCGACTTCGGAGTCGCCTTCGATCGTCACCAGGCGTTCCATCTTCTCAACTTCCGCCGTTTCAGGAATCTGGTTTCCGATACAGAGCGCTGGATGTGGGTTGTTCGGGATGTATTCCGGATCTGCGGTCGTGCTGTTCAGATACTGAAGCGAGACATTGTACCTGTACGTTCTGATGATGTCCAGCCCGAGCAGGTATCTGACCCGTGTTGCATTGTCGTGGTATGTCGAGTTTAATTTCTTTATCTTATTTTCGTTCAAAATGCCGGCTCTGCCGCGATTTAACAGTTCTGAAAAGTTGGTGGGGTTTCGTTTGTTTGTTGCAAGCCCGATCCGGCAGGCATCATCCGGCGCATCCTCCCAGTTGATACCGTCCTGACCGGGTGTGCCATTGCTCCACCATCCGGTATCCTCTGCAAGAATCATGCCTGTCCGGTACGCTACCGGCTGGAGATCGGTACTCTGGGTCTGGAACGGCGCGAATATCGAGGGGATCTGCATCATGAGGTATGCGAAGGTGAGTAGAAATATAGAAATAGCGGCAAGAAAATCAAGACTAACCTGTGCACGGTTATCTGATTGCATACCTTTAACTCCACCACGCCCCATCATCGTGAAATATAATATGGTCGGGAGATTATTAAAGGTTGCGCAGGAGATGGATTCAGGAATTAGCGCGTAGCGATGCTGAATCGGAACAAGGCGACCCAACCGGGGATCAAGCCATTGCGATGAAATCCTTTATTATTTTTTGTAGATGATTAACCACAGAGGATCACAGAGTTTTTTTATCGATCATTACCCACAAATACCATCTTAAAACCTGTTACATCTCTCTGTGTCCCTCTGTGGTTTTATTTTTGAATATGCTCGCGTAACGTGTGGCAAACAGGTAACCCTCAATCTATGTAATCCGTGTTCATCTGTGGCTGATATAAATTTTAGCCACAGATGAACACGGATTCCACGGATTTTATCCACAAGTTACCCGAGCACATTCTTAGGGTTTGCCAGAAAATAACCCGTTGAAATTCGTGATAAAATCGGCAAATTTATAGTCCGCAGAAACAGAATGCCACCCATGCCAATAACAACCGGAGATGCGAATGGAAGCGTTGGCGTTCCTGAAACGATGATCGCGCATATGGGGGAGCTCGAAAAGGACCTGTTCCTGAAGCTCTTGAAGGTGACCGAGGCTGGAGCGGTCGCTGCCGCGCGATGGATCGGTCTTGGGGATCGACGTGCCGCGGACGATGCCGCGGTCGAGGCGATGCGCAGGGTGCTGGCACGGTTCGATATCGATGGTGAGATCGTCATCGGTGAGGGCGAGCGGGATGAGGCGCCGATGCTCTATATCGGCGAGAAGGTCGGAACCGGAAAGGGTCCCAAGGTCGATATCGCGGTCGATCCGCTCGAGGGCACGAATCTTGCAGCAGAGAACCAGTTCGGAGCGGTTGCGGTGATGGCGATGTCTGAAGCAGGCGGTCTCAGGTACGCGCCCGACATCTACCTGGATAAACTGATCGTCGGTCCTGAGGTGGTGCGGTACGAGAAGACGAGCGGGAAATGGCTTGATATCGATGCCCCTCCCGAATACAACCTCGGTATCGTTGCGGAGGCGCTGCACCGCAATGTCGAGGACCTGATCGTGGTGGTACTCGACAGGCCCAGGCACAAGGAACTGATAAAAGAACTGCGCGACGTCGGCGCGAAGGTGCGGCTTGTCACGGACGGCGATCTGATGCCAGGCGTAGCAGCAGGCATCCGCGGCACCAACGTCCATGTCGGCATGGGCATCGGGGCAGCACCAGAGGGCGTGCTGACCGCAGCCGCGCTCAGGACTACCGGCGGAAAGATCATCGGCAGATTCATCCTGCCGGCAAAGGCGAACCGGAAGAGCGAGGAAGAGATAAAGAAGGAATCCGATGAATTCGCGCCGAGATTGCTTGATATGGGTATCACCGATCTCGATAAGATTCTCTACACCGAAGACTTGGCTCCCGGGAAGGACATCATATTTTCGGCAACAGGCGTAACAGAGAGCGATCTCTTCCATGGTGTCAACTTCTTTGAGAACGATGGTGCAAGACTGCGGTCGGTCGTGATGGGCTCTGGCTCCGGGATTGTCCGCTTGATCGACAGCATCTATGTCATCGACAAGGAAGTAACACCGATCCGGCTGCGATGACGATTAGCAGGGCACTGTCGCTTTTCAAGTGGAATCGTCATGCCCTTGGATTTTACCGCAGAGCAC
>DASC01000045.1:0-6791 GCA_002503595.1 Candidatus Methanogaster sp. UBA203
GATCGGAACTGTTGTCGTGCGCGGTGACAATGTGGTGTATGTTTCTCCATAAAGATTTTAGGTGATGTAAAATGTCGAAAGGAACTCCATCGATGGGCAAACGCCAGAAGAAGACGCACATACGGTGCAGGCGGTGCGGCAGTATCTCGTATCACAAGACAAAGAAGGTCTGCGTCTCATGCGGATTCGGGAAATCGAGAAAGATGCGGGATTACAAGTGGAAAGAGAAGGGATGATCCGGTACTGAGGTAGTGGCACACGGGGGTGCATTGTTATCCACAAAATGGATTATCAGGGTGCTATGAACTGCCAGAAGGCAATAATCAGGTGATCATACTTGAAGGAAGCATGTGGGGTGGTCGGCGCGGCATTCCCTGGGTCGAAAGCAGCGCTTCCTATCTACTATTCCCTGTACGCGCTCCAGCACCGCGGGCAGGAGTCTGCCGGCATTGCGATAGCGCATAATGGCGAGACCCAGTCGATCAAGGGCATGGGCATCGTGCCGTGGGTTTTTAAGAAGAACGATCTCCTATCGATCGATGGCAGCGTCGGGGTCGGGCATGTCAGGTACTCGACCAGTGGCGGATCAGATATCGAGAACGCGCAGCCACTGACGATCAACTTCAAGGGCGGGACGATTGCGATTGCGCACAACGGAAATCTCGTCAATTCGGAAGAACTGCGCCTTGAACTGGGGCGGTTGGGTCACATCTTCATCTCTGACTCGGATACCGAGGTGATCGCGCATCTCCTTGTGAAGGAATTGATGCGGAACGATATCGTAGAATCGATACGCAGATTGATGCGGCGCATCGTCGGATCGTACTCATTCGTGATGCTGATCAATGAGACACTGGTTGCTGTCAGGGATCCGCTCGGCTTCAAGCCGCTCTGTCTCGGAAAGGTCGAATCAGGGGGTTGGAATGGGTATATCGTGGCGAGCGAGAGCGTGGCGATCGATGTGCATGACGGCGAGTTCATGAGGGACGTGCGTCCGGGAGAGGTGCTGGTGATCGATGGTGACCAGATCGAGAGCCACCAGATATGCAAACCTGAGAACACGGCACACTGCGTCTTCGAGTACGTCTATTTTGCGCGCCCTGATTCTGTGATCGATGGCAGACTCGTCTACGATGTCCGATTAAAGATCGGGGAGTGTCTGGCAGGCGAGCACCCTGTGGATGCGGACATGATATCACCGGTACCGGATTCCGGCATCACTTCCGCAATCGGATATTCCAAGAAATCCGGCACCGAGTATATCGAGGCTCTGATGAAGAACCGGTATGTCGGGCGCACATTCATCATGCCGTCTGATGCAGTGCGGAAGAAAGCGGTTCAACTGAAACTGAATGTGATCAAGCCGAATGTTAAGGGAAGAAAGGTCGTTCTGCTCGACGACAGTATCGTGCGCGGTAACACGTCGCAGAGGATCGTTGACCTGGTGCAGAGAGCAGGCGCATCCGAGGTGCATGTCAGGATCGGAAGCCCGCCGATCATATCTCCGTGCTATCTTGGAATCGATATGCCTACGAGGAAGGAGTTGATCGCGTCGCAGAAGAGCGTATCAGAGATCGAAGCCGCGATCCATGCAGATACGCTCGGCTATCTGAGCATCGATGGGCTGGTCGAAGCGATAGGCATTCCTGCAAGCGACCTCTGTCTCGGATGCCTCACAGGCGGGTATCCTGTCGAGATACCGGGTGAACGGTGTGTGCTCAGGCAGCTCCGGCTGGAAGAGTTCGATTAATCGGTGGCTTTTTAATTTCTTCTGGGTGGACTCTGATTATAGCGAAGAAGATTAACCACAGAGGACNNGGATATATATCTACAGTGCGGAAGAACGGGCATCATGTTCTCGATGCGATTCAAGATGCGCTTAGAGGGGATCCGTTCATTCCATCCGGCGGTGTAGGTGAGTAGTTACCAAAAAGTCTCATTAATCTTCATCCGGGAAGTCCTCATCCTCACTCTGGGGGGATATCTCGTAAAAATGAGCGCAAAATCATGCCTCCAAACAAACCCGCTCTATTTCCCTGTCAGGGTTAGAAAAATAAAAAAAGAGATCCCCCTGCCGCACAGGCGGGAGGATTTTCACGCGCTTCAAATCAGCTTCTTGAACGGATGGTTCGGATCCTGCACGGTGAGCCCGAGTTCCTCTGCGTTCTCGGCAACCATGATGTCGATCATCGCAGCTGCTGGCGCGATCATCGTCGAATTCTCAATCGGACCGTACAGGTAGTAGTCAGCTCCAGCAATTCCTGCGATCAGGTTGTTTCCGATGTCAACAGGAGGCCATACATCGCGGTGCTCCTTCTTGAACTTCTTCATCCAGTCCCATGCGGACGCTGAGTTGTGATAGCCTCCACCAACCGGCAGCCCGAATCTTGCCTTTACGGCAACACCTGCACGCACGTTTGCGCCTGCGCCTGATCCAAGTGGCATCGCAGCGATATCCACGAGTGGCTTTGTGATGCCGCATCCTTCGGCAATATCGAGCATGCCCGACTCAATGCCTGCAGCACCGATCTCAAGAATCTCGATCTTTCCTTTGACACCCGGCTCGGTTGCATTGAATGCGAGAATGATAGCAGATGAGACATCAGACTCCGTTAATGCTGCAACCTCATCCTCGTGGATGCTCGCATTGATCGAGTTGTGTATGGCGCGGTCTGCGACACCGATCTCGGTTACATACTTAACACCATACGCCCGAACATCGCCTGCTGAAGAGTCGATTAAGAACGGCTCATCATACCCATTCACAAACCAGTCGATGTAATTCTTCATCGCCTCATTCGTCTCTGCAACGATCTGGTTGCAGTGCGGGTTGCCTGTTGTGTCACTGATCTCTTCTGCTGCGGTCCATAGATTGTCGGCAGCGCTCTTGTCGAATACTCCTTTGTCCTCATCCGTTACGATCTTGTGCCTGTTATAAAACATCGAACCGAAGAGCACGGTAGGATATTCTCCTGGCTGACCGCCTATCGTTGTGCCTCCTAAATCGAAGACCTTCTGTTCTTTATCAAATCTGAACATATCAATACCTCACTTATATTGTTATCCCTGTCAGGATTACATAAGACAACGCTATCACCAGCCCTGTCGCTATTCCGTAGAGTATGCCAATATCTCTACCAACCTTCTTTCCAATCCGCTGATATACCTCGGAATTTACGAACTCAATCTTCTCGTCGATCTCGTCCAGCCTTCGTAGAACCTCGCTGTACTCAGCCCTGTCAACGACGACGTGTGGAACGATGATCTGTCCTTCTTCTGCCATACTTAATCACCTCCTACATCCACAGCATCGGTGCCAGAGCCAGTATGAGCGCGAACAATATGCCTGCTGCGACACCGAGCGGTGCGCCGGCTGTGAAACCGGAATCCAGTTTCTGGTTACGCGCAATCAGTTGTCCACGGCGCCGTATGCTCTCGACAGCGGTCTCGAATGGTTCCATGAATGGCTCAATCACCATCGGGGTTCCGACTCCGTACGTGATCGCCTCTCCGGCTGCTTCTTCCGCGGGAGCCTCTTCAGTTGCCTCTTCGGAAACTTCCTCGGAGGCATCTTCTTCGGTTTCAACGGTTTCTTCGATCTTTTCCTCTTCTGGCATATCATGCACCTCCTACAAGGAAGCTGAGAGCTCCTTGTGCCATCACCACGAGTCCGAGGAGGATCAGCGTTATTGTAAGGCCGATCATGATTCCCTCGATCTTGGCTGCGTAGACACCTGCTGCAAACTTGTTCATGTTGCCTGTGGCAATCGTCACCGTTTCAATCTCTTTGATCCGTGCGCGGACCGTTGCAACCTCGGCAGCCATCGGTCGAAACCCTTCGATCTCTTCTTCGCCGCCGCCTTCCTCCATCTTGAGTACCATCGGCTCAACATCAAGAGCACCAGGATCCTTTGCAACGCACGCCTTTACTGCTGCCGATATCTTGCCCTCGTCCTCGGTATCGATTAAGTCGACGCACTCGACGATCTGCTCCTGGAACCTCGCTATCGCGTCCGCATCCAGATTCTGGATGAACGGGATCGCTCCTACCGCTCCGATGACACGTCCGTCCTGGTCGATTCCGTTCTTATGAAACGATACTAACGCCTGTCCTGTGATATGACCCTTGACCTCCATTCCGGTAACGATCAGGAACCTGATGTTCGGGTTCGATATGATGTTTGCAACCAGCTTCTCGATTCCGATGTTCTCGGTCTTGGTTGGTCCTGTGAGCGCTGCTCCTGCTGCAAGCGGGAAATCGCTCAGATGTGATCCGCAGGTTGTGACTGCAACACAATCTTCAGGGTTTCCAACATCAAACTCACCCGGAAGCAGGGGCCATGGTTCGGATGTTGCTACTTTTGCCATTTAGATCCCCCCCATTACAACTATTGCCATCGCTGCCATGAATGCGATTATGAGTCCGATGACCAGCCCGTAGAACAGGTTCGCATACACTCCTGCAATCCGAGAGGTCTCCTCTCGCCCAGGATATGTACTCAACAGTTCTTTATCCGGTTCGAGTGAGTTCATCAGATCGTCGGCAACGTCTTCGAGTATGTCCAGTTGAGCCTGAATCGGAACGAGCGAGAACATGATTAAATCCTCCCTCTCCTCAGCAACGACTCCTGACATCGGGTCAAGGAGTATGTGGAATTCAGGTACTATTCGTGCGACATCCATCTACATCGCCCCCGGTGGAAGCAGTCCTGTTCCGACATAGCCTGCGCCTGCGTCGCGCTTCACGAGTTTTACGAATCCCATGAAGGTCACATACCAGATGGCAAGTCCTACGACGGTTGAGATTATTCCCGCGATCGGGTCAATGACCGCTATCGAGCAGACTCCTCCGATCGTCATCGCGATCGCACCTACTGAGTATGCGTGTACCAGCGTCCGGTCCTGCGTTTCGTCAGGTCCGAGACTGGCGTTGAACGGGTGCAGAATGCCAAGCGCACCAAGAATGAAGACTGGTGCGATGTACCCGGTCGTAATGACCTTCTCACTGATCACCACAAAGTCCATGCTTCCTGCAATCATGACAGAAAGCCCGGTCATTACGAGCACTCCAGCGCCTGCAATCTCTGTTAAGCACCGCTCCATAACCGGAATGTTTAATTTGATGATCTTGTTTGCAAGCGTTCCTACGACGAATCCGATCACAAGCGCAACCACCAGACCGACGATCGGTCCGATGAAGACTACATCATACATCTTTCCGATTGCGAGCCCGAACATCGCTGAGATGATACCCATTCCAAGAGCAAGCATTCCGATCGACGGGACACCGGTACCGATACCATAGCTGCACACCCTGCGCACAGCATCAGCACCCATCTTGGTTGCAAATATCGCACCGATTCCCGCGAGAAACGCGAGATACGGTATTCCTGAGATGCCTGCTATGTAGATTCCGACGAGTCCTACAACGATTCCCTTTGCATCAACCTGGTTTGCAGTTTCAGCAGTTGCCGACATTTTAGGCACCCCCAAATGCTGCCATTCCCGGGATCATTACTGCGATGATTCCGCAGAGAAGCGATGCAATTAAGCACGCAAGAATAGCCTTTGGCACTCGCTTGAACTTCGGATCATGGAATCCCTCGATTGTTCCCTGTATGTTGTACGACGGTAACACCGCGTTCACCAGAAAGACACCTATCGCGAATATGCTTGAGATTGCGGGATCGCCGTTTACCCACATCAACATGCAGTATACGAGTGATCCTCCGAGACCTCCGAGAAGACCTCCCATTGCGCCGCTCACAAAGCATACCGTTGGCATGCCCTGCCCGACTGTTCCCGGCGCAACATACGGCGCCTGTGCGTCTCCTGTGATAGGGTCGTAGTCTTTCTTCGCTGATGCCGGTGGCACGCCCACACCATAGATGTAGACCCAGTTTCCGACAAGCATCGTGACAGAGATCATGATCATCGCACCAACAGCGCCAGTTGCGCATATCAGGACGATCTCTGATATTCCGGGTGTGCCTGCTGCTGACAGGGTCATATACATATATCCTGCAGCAAGCAGTCCTGTGAGTCCTGAACCGGCAGCAAGCTGCACGGTTCCTGTTCCGATACCGGTTGCCTGTGCCATAGCAGCAGGAGCGCCTCCTACCGGAACGAAGTGAACACCGACTGCGATACAGATACCACCGATGACGATCCCGATGATCGAGATCCAGTTCGTCGCGAGCATTGTTACAATATCAGTCATGCTTCTATATCTCCTGTATATTCCGGATACGCTCCGTATTTCTTCCGGGCGTAGGTCTCGATCTGCCGGTTGTAGATGATCAGCAGAATAACGATCACCAGTCCTGCAACAACGGCAGTCCAGCCTGAAAATGCTGTTGATCGCCAGTTGTCCAGGAAAACGGTCATTCCGAAAGCAATGCCTGTTACAGGTCCTCCAAACTTCGAGCAGAACCATGCGTTGTCCATCGATGACCTGATTCCTGCCTCTGCAAACCGGGTGATATTGCCGGAGTCAGCAGCGTTCAGTCCAGCTCCAAACTTGAAGTCCTGGAACTCTCTCTCCGCACCGTAGTGTACGTCACCAGTGGATGATCCGATCGCACCGACACAGAGTCCCCAGATCAGCGCAATTACTGGAAACGGGAACGGGTGTCCGATCAGGTCCTGATTCCACATGACGTACGACAGACCAACGATGCAGAACGTCGTTATGTATGCGTGCCCCATCAGCGAAAGGATCTGGTTACGCAATACATCAAGGTACACGTACTGGTTAAACCGGGTCTGACTCGCGCTCCTTCCCATATATG
>DASC01000045.1:6848-9087 GCA_002503595.1 Candidatus Methanogaster sp. UBA203
CCTGCGCCTACGGCACAGTACATCGCATTGGATGGTGGTTCACCAGAAATAGCTTTGTTAAATATTCTGTGCGGATAGCCAACCTGTGCAGCCAGCTGAACCTGCGAATTCGGATTACTCTGCGATCCGATATCTGATTCAAGGTCTTCGCTGCATCCTGCGACGGTAGCTGCCGCACCCATGAGGGCTACAAGGCCCATACCCATTGCGGGTTCCATTCAATTCCTCCTATGTTTTGTTTTGACCTGTATCACGTATGATCAGGTCAGTGACCAATTGGTCGAATGGTTGCGAATTACTATAATAAGGGATACTATAAACCTTTCGAGTGTGCAACCGCCGTCAACCTGCCAGACTGCAGCATAACTGCCACCTGACCATAAATAGCCCTTCGATAATGTTAAAATGTCCGGAACGGTTCTGTTTGTTCGGGGACTCTTTGTTGATTTCCAGTTACACCGGATCTTCTCAGGTGAACACAACTGCTGAGAATAAGCCAGTGTTGGCATATAAAGCCGTTGTCGCCTTTAATCCGCGTAATCCGTGTTAATGGCTGCACTATAAGGGTTTTAGCCACAATGCCTCCGAAGATGCTTCGCATTCTGCGATCTGCGAAGCCATACGCACTGCGAAAGTATGATGTGAGTTCGGGCAGCGCCGGAAGTCCGTTGAAACGATAACTCGATCTCCGGTTGGGTCGCCTCGATTTCCAGTTACATATACGAAATAGCGAGAGCCGGATAGATCAGTGTGAACTCTCCCCACCCCACCCACGCACCAGTTCCTCTGACCACGCGCCATCGCAGACGATCATCTCGTCCTGCATCCACTCTGGCAGATACCGGCGCACACCAAGCCCCTTCGAATGCGAGAACCTCGAATCGCAGAGCACCAGAACCCCGGTCTCTTCTGCCGACCTGTGCACCCTGCCGAGTGCCTGAAGCGCCTTATTGATCGCTGGAAGCGTGTATGCGATGAACATTCCTTTCTCTTTCCCGTATTTTCTCTGATAATACGAATTAACCAGTTTCTGCACCTCTGAAAACGCGGCTAATGGAAACCCGACAACGATAGCACCTTTAAGTGATTCTCCGTAATAATCAATCCCTTCACTCATCTTTCCGCCGCAAACCGCCAGCAAAACCCCTTTCTGCTCGCTGCTTCCGGATTCAAAGAACTCACCTAAAATATACGGAACATCTCTCGCTTCTTTCGGCTCGATATATATTTTCTTCCCGGAATCATAAGTTACTTGCTCGCAGTACTCAAGATACTGTTCCATCATGAAATAGGATGTGAAATAAATAGCAACGTTGCCAGGCACACCGTTTATCAGTGCGGATATATGCAGTTCGATCTCTCTTCGATTGTTGGCATCGTTTCGGTATGCAGACCGTGTGGTTGCGTCCTTTGCCCCGAGCACGAGCCGTTTCTCTTTCGGGAACTGGTTCGGGATCATCAGCATCTCCACCCTCCCGTTCTGCCCGAAATAGTACAGTTCATAAGCATCCGCAGGCGAGAGTGTTCCTGAGATCAGTATGGTGGCGTGGACTGTATCGGCAAGTCCGGATATGACCGGACTCGGATCGAGACTGCGGATCTCAAGCGACAACCACTGACCATCCCTTATCGATTTTACAGGGAGATATGCGGAATCGCTCTTCGAGAAATGAGCCATGAACAAGAATTCGGCGACACGCTCAAGAAAACCCTCTGCCGACTCAGAAGACTTCTGTTTTCGCTTTTTGATCTTCTGCGCAAGCTTCAAGAGGTCAGCCATCGTCTGTTCATCATCCCGCGCCAGTCCGCCGCCCGCGTATACGAAGTCCGCAAACATCCCCGGATCGAACCACGCCTCAGCCTGGGTTTTGTTCTGCCAGCGGTCAAGCGTTCTCCCCATATACGTCTGTATTCGAAAAAGAACCTCTTTTGCAGACCGGACTTCACCTCGATCTCCTGGAAACTGGTTCACTTCAGTGATCGCCTTATCGACGATGTACGTGGTGATGATGTCGCTGTTGATGTTCCTGACGGTGTCTCCGAGATTGTGCGCCTCGTCTACGAGGAGAATCGTGTTTTCCGGGTTTATCTCAAGCCAGTCGAAGAGAGCATCCCGCATCGTGTCGTCGAATACGTGGTTGTAATTCAAGATGATGACATCGGCATTCTTCGCACCGATCGCCATCACCTCGTACGGGCATGTGTGCGTGCACCGCTTGTGCAGTTCTTCAGGATACAG
>DASC01000045.1:9148-10145 GCA_002503595.1 Candidatus Methanogaster sp. UBA203
CTTATGGCTGCTTCAATCGATGGATCGGTACCCGGATCGTAGACATTGTACTCCTGCGCTGTCCGGTTGTTCCTTCTGATCTTCTCGTCCAGTTTCGCCTCGAGAAAGTCCATCGTGAACACCTTCAAGAGATCGCATCCTGCATAGACGTTCTCGAATTCGCCGGCGAGTTTGCACATCTTGTGCTTCCCAACGAGGTATGCGACCTTTGGGACGTGATCCGTGTGCTCCCTGATCTTTTTGATCTCGCCTAAGTAGACCCCGATCTGGCTTACGGTCCGGAGCGCGACAACGATCTTGTTTCCGCCGCGGTTTGCGAGCAGTGACGCGATGATGCTCGTCTTTCCACTCCCGGTCGGCGCATCGATCATCAGGACCCGGTGCTCGCCGGTACATACGACCTCCTGCACCCGGTCAAGCATCGTGTCCTGATGCGGGCGGAAGGATGGATACGGAAACCAGTCTTTGTAGTTTTGAGTCATCGTTGGATCAAGCGCTGATGGTTACTTTTCATAATTAGCAGAAGCATCCATCATATAGTTAATCTATCCGGGGGATGTTAACCTGGCGGATGTTGCATGATAAGAGGCCGCATCACGGATTACCTGTTACGGGCTACTCATTCCATTCGAGGTAATCACACTACGAAACCCGCTGAGTGGTAGAGCGATTGCCTTTGCAACGCCATCACCGGAGCAACTTTGCAACCCACGGGGCGCAAAGCATATTAGGGGAGGAAACGTTAGTGATTCTCGAAAGGGAGGTACGGAATCATGGAATTAAATGCAGATAACCACGCGGGTCCGATGAACATCCCACTATGTATGTGCGTGTGCATGTTGTTACTATCAGCAGTGCCGGTGTGTGCAGGTATGAGCGCGGTTGCTACACCCGCTGCAAACGCAGGCACGGACGAGGTCTGGTACCGATCAGATCAACCAGCTGTGCGTTTTTTGGGCGGCGCCTCGCGCGACACCGGCAGGAATGTATACACTCA
>DASC01000045.1:10158-17191 GCA_002503595.1 Candidatus Methanogaster sp. UBA203
AACATCCTCCGGCGCTTTCATACAACCCGAACCAGCAGGCGATCTCGATGGGGATGGTGCGGATGACGTGCTGGTTGGTTTCGGGAGTTATGATGCATCCAAACGTCTCCTTCTCGATAGGATAGATGCGGTAAGCGGAAGCAACGGCGCGGTACTCTGGAGCATAACATACGATGTAAACCGGCATATCTACGCTGCCGGAGCTGGAAATCTGAATGGAGATGACAAAGATGATGTGCTGACGTTCACGATAAGGTATGATTCCGGTACCGATACCGATACATTAGAGAGCATATCTGCGTTGAGTGGAAAAGACGGTGCGATGCTCTGGAGTAAGGATATCAATACTGATCTGTGGGGTGTGTGGACAGAATTCGATTTCAATGGCGACGGTATGGATGACATAATGGTGCAGCACGCAAGTTATGAATCATCGGTAGAGACTGATTGTATTGATAAGATTTATATATTAAATGGCGATGGTTCTCCGTTGTGGCGGAAAACCCCAGGCAATTGGGTATATGCATATCCGGCAGGCGATCTCGATGGAAATGGTGGAGAGGATCTGCTGGTGTATAGTGAACAAAATTTCGATACCTACTGGACTGCTAAAATATTTGCAGTGCGGGGCAGCAATGGAAACACGCTCTGGAGCAAAACAGCAAGCAACAAAGATCGCGTCTGGTTATATCCTGCCGATCCGGCAGGCGATCTCAACAACGATGGTAAGGATGATGTGATGATGCAGTATGAACGATGGAACCCATCCCCTGGTGACTACACCACCACCATATACGCATTGCATGGGAACAGTGGATCTACAATCTGGAGTGATGCGAGCACTGCTCAGGACAGTTGGATGAACGCCTATCCGGCAGGCGATCTTAATGGGGATAGTAAAGACGATGTGCTATTGTATCCATGGAAGTATGATCCCTCCACTGAGCGATACTACAGCGACATCGTATATGCAAAGGGTGGGTGCGACAATCAACTGCTCTGGACTAAAACAGGCACTGACATGGACTACATGCAAGCAGGCGATCTAAACAGAGATAGTGCGGATGATCTGTTGTTTTACGAACGTAGTTATGATGCGTATGCCGATACGTATCTTCCAACCGCTGTATCCGCAGTAAACGGTCAGAACGGCTCCACTCTCTGGACAAAGACCAGAAGTGGCGGAAACTATATCGATGCGCTTCCGGCGGGCGATCTCAACGGAGATGGTGGAGAGGACGTGGTGGTATACAATGTAAATTATGGCAGTTATGACCCCGGTCTTGCCGAGTTCTATGTTGATGCCATCTCAGCAGTAAATGGCAGCAATGGATCTGCTTTATGGAGTAAGTCGTGTCGAGAGAATACCTGGATAGACGCATGGTATGTAGGAGACACAGGGGATCTCGATGCCGATGGCACAGACGATGTTTTAGTTTGCACATATATTTACAACTCTATCAGTGATCAGCATATCCTGACCATCGTATCCGCAGTAAGAGGCGAGGATGGTAGCGTTCTGTGGAGCAAATCCGCACTGTGCGGCGACATTGATTTCGACGGTGCGCTCTCACCTGTGGACGCCGTGATCGCACTTCAGATGGCTGTCAGCGGCGAATGCTGCCCGGATGCGGATGTCAGTGGCAACGGGGCAGTCACCTCGCTCGACGCTATGATGATCTTGCAGGCGGCGGCAGGAGCGATAGATTCACTATAACATCTGCCCATCTGGTATTGTAGACACGAGGCGAAAGTTATGAGCGCGACCACAATGGAGGCACTTGAAAAGAAAGTAAACGTTCTGGAAGCAGAGCTATTAACAATAAAAAGAAGTTCAGGTGCAGAAACGGAGAGAAAAGACTTAAGTGCATGGGATCAACTGGAGACGATCGGTGCAGAGATCAGTAAACTGTGGAAGAGCGAAAAACCAAGCTGGCAGCTAATATCAGAGTCCAGACGATAATATGTATTGCATCGATGCCAGTGTGTTGACGAACCCGGCAATAGTGAATGAAGAGTTTCACGAGTACAGTAAAGGATTACTCACAGCCATCAAAGAACGCGAAATCATGGTAGTTGTCCCGGAAATCGTTTTGCCGGAAATTGCTTCAGCGATATCCCGGGGTACTGGCGATCCGTATAGTGCAATCGCATTTACCAGCAAACTCAGACAGTTGCCGAATTTTATTTTCATTCCCATCGATAGCAGTTTAGCTGATTCGTCCTCGAAACTTGCAGCCATATACAAACAGAGGGGTTGCGATTCCATCTATGTCGCAGTGGCATCGCTTTTTAATGCCAAACTGGTTAGTTTAGACAACCAGCAACGAAAAAGAGCTTCGGAATGTATAGAAGCATTGACACCAATGGAAGAACTTAAAAATTTGGCAGAGATATGACCTCAAATAACAGATCGAGCTACTACCATCACGAATACATCGTGTTATAATCGAATACGTAGGAGATACCGATGACCGAAGCATTAATCGAACTTGTGCACGTCTGGAAGATCTTTGGAGAGGGCGAGGCAAAGACTGCTGCGGTTCGTGATGTGAGTTTGGTAGTTGAGAACGGTGAATTCGTAGCGATCATGGGTGCATCCGGATCCGGCAAATCGACGCTCATGAACCAGATCGGAATCCTTGATACGCCGACGAAAGGCGATGTTTTCATCAAACATCACAAGGTTTCTGATATGAGCGAGAATGAGCGGGCAAGAGTCAGAAGAGAGGAGCTCGGATTCGTCTTTCAGCAGTTCAACCTGATACCAACGTTCACCGTGCTTGAAAATGTTGAGGTACCGATGGTACTTCGGGAGGTGGAGATGGATGAGCGAAGAGAGAAGGCAGGATCGATCCTTGATTCGCTTGAACTCGGACACAGGCTCAATTATTACCCGAGCCAACTCTCTGGCGGTCAGCAGCAGCGGGTTGCGATTGCAAGAGCGCTCGCAAACGATCCCGAGATCATACTTGCCGACGAGCCTACAGGCAACCTCGATACGAAATCAGGAGCGATGGTCTTTGATATCCTAAATGACCTGCATGATCAGGGGAAAACGGTTGTGCTGATCACGCACGACCAAAGTCTCGCCCAGAAAACTGAGCGGACCATCCGGATGCAGGATGGAGAGGTCGTTTAGACCCGGAGGACTGAAAATGCTGACAATAAGCGAGAAGATAATGGGCAGGGCAGCAGGCACCGATGCGCGGGCTGGCGACTTCGTGCTTGCAAATATCGACTGTGCGATGGCGCACGACGGAACGAGCGTGCTTGCGGTTAAAGCGTTTACAGAGATGGGCGCAGACCGGGTCTGGGATCCGGACAGGATCGTGATCCCTTTCGATCACATCATCCCGTCGAACAAGGAGACCACATCAGAACTTCACCGTAAGATACGGGAATGGGTGCGAAGGCAGGGCATCAAAAATTTCTTCGATATCGGCGATGGAATCTGTCATCAGATCGTCTCGGAACGGTTTGCACGCCCGGGGATGCTAATCGTCGGCGCAGACTCGCACTCCTGTACGTACGGCGCGCTCGGAGCGTTCGGGACAGGAATCGGCGCAACCGAGATGGCTGAGGTATTTGCATCAGGAAAGCTCTGGTTCAAGGTGCCGCAGTCGATCAGGATCGCGGTGGACGGCGCGCTCCCGGATATGGTGAGCGCAAAGGACATGACACTGCACATCATCGGCAGAATCGGTGCAGGGGGCGCAACATACAAAGCGATCGAGTACTACGGTGAAACGATCGCAGGTCTCTCAGTCTCGGGCAGGATGACGCTCTGTAACATGGGCGTTGAGATGGGTGCAAAGGCGAGCATCGTACCCCCTGATGATGTGACATTCGATTTCATTGGAAGGCGCGGAAGCGAACGCAACGGTGAAAACGAAGGCGATGGGAGGGGTTATTCATCTGTTTACGCGGACCCTGATGCAGCTTATGCTGATG
The DNA here is from genome assembly GCA_002503595.1 of Candidatus Methanogaster sp. UBA203. Taxonomy (GTDB): domain Archaea; phylum Halobacteriota; class Methanosarcinia; order Methanosarcinales; family Methanogasteraceae; genus Methanogaster_A. The sequence goes on from DASC01000045.1 coordinate 14,113, forward strand.
AGTTATTCTTCGATGTGTCTGATCTTTCCCCGCAGGTAGCAACGCCTCACGCTGTCGATAACGTGCAGCCGGTAGACGAGGTCGAGGGGACGCATATTGATCAGGTCTTTATCGGATCGTGTACGAACGGCAGGTTTGAGGATCTTAAGGCGGCGGCAGATATCCTTGACGGAAAGAAGGTTTGCGTGCGTACGGTCGTTGCGCCCGCATCCAGATCGGTGCTCCTGCAGGCAGTTCACGCCGGAGTTGTGGAAACGCTTCTTTCGGCAGGCGCAGTGATACTCCCGCCCGGATGCGGACCGTGTCTTGGTGCGCATCAGGGCGTGCTCGGCGAGGGCGAGGTCTGCCTCTCGACAGCCAACCGCAACTTCAAAGGGCGGATGGGTACTGGCGGGTTCATCTATCTTGCGTCGCCTGAGACCGCTGCGGTGACTGCGCTTGCAGGAGAGATCGCTGATCCGCGGGGTTCTTAAGTATCTGTAAAATCAGAGAGCTTCGGAGAGTCAAATTCCACTCGAAACTCCTTAGCCCGCTTATCTGCGAGCTTCGCATACTCGCAATCAATCTCGTAGCCAACATATTGACGGTTCGACTTTATCGCTGCGATTGCGGTCTGCCCGCTTCCCATGAACGGGTCGAGAACGACCTCGCCCTCAAACGTATAGAGCTGGATCGTCCGGTACGGCAGTTCCACCGGAAACGGTGCCGGATGCCCGATTTTCTTTGCAGATTCCGACGGGAAGGTCCAGATGCTCTTTGTAAGCTCGAGGAATTCATCCCTCGATATCGTGTTCTCCCGTTTCAGAGGGTTCTGCCTCCCGAATGCGTTTTTGGAGAAGATCAGGATGTATTCGTGCACATCCCGGAGCGTCGGGTTGGAAGCGGACTGCCAGCTTCCCCATGCGGTGGAGGAACCTGCGCTGGACGCCTTATCCCAGATGACCTCGCCTCGCATCAGAAATCCAAGTTCGATCATGTCCTCGGCAATCATTGCGTGAAGCGGGATGTATGGCTTCCTGCCGAGGTTTGCAACGTTTATACAGGCGCGTCCACCCGGCACAAGGACTCTATGAACCTCACGCCATACTTGCTTCAGGAATTCCCTGTATTTTTCGAGAGTTAAGTCTTCGTCGTATTCCTTTCCGACATTGTACGGCGGCGAGGTTACCATCAGGTGAACGCTGCTATCTGGCAGTTCGTCCATCGATTCAGAGGATTTTCGGAGGATTTTGTTCAGGGATTCAGGAGGCACTATGTTTTCCGTGTATTTTACTTTCTTTTCGTTTGGCAGGTCTTCGTATAACTTGCTTGTGTAGAATGCTGTGGAATCATGGCTTATTCTGCCTGATGTCCCAAAAGAACTTGTCTTTGTGCCGCGTCTTTTGTTAGAGGTCTTCAACTTTACCGCCTATACTATTTCAGGCGGGTTTATATTAACATATCCACCAATATTTATTTTATGCACTCTCTGCGTGGAACCGTCAAAGAAGAGGTCGCATTCTATCTCAACGACACCACGACAGTTACAGGTAGGTTTATCGATTTATTCATAATATGTCTCAATCTTTTTACAGTACTCGTCTTCATCGCAGAGAGTTATTTCCACGACGCAAATCCCAGTCTTTTCTGGACTGTCGAGGTCGTCACAGTCTCTATCTTTATATTGGAGTACATCCTGCGGTTCTGGGTTTCCGAAAAAAAGATAAAACATGTTCTTGAAGTCTACAGCATAATAGACCTCGTTGCGATAATACCCACATTCGTAACGTTCCTTGACCTCCGGTTTGTGCGCATCCTCAGGGTATTTCGTATTTTCAGGTTTATGAGATTTGTAGATACCGGTGCGTTTCTGTCTGAAGATTTAAAGATGCATGAAATAAGAATTATAAAAATTATATTTACAATTATCTCGATCATCTTTGTATCTTCATCCTTTATCTACGAGGCTGAGAAAGTTGCGAATCCGGACATCAACGATCTGGGTTCTGCGATGTATTTTTCGATAGTAACACTTACTACAGTTGGCTTTGGTGATATCGTTCCTGTAACCCCTCTTGGACGCCTTATAACCGTTCTTATGATACTTGTCAGCATTGCTTTGGTGCCATGGCAGTTGGGTTTATTGATAAAGGAGTTTATGCTTTCGACTTCCAAAAAAAGAAATATAACGTGCGAGAAATGCGGTCTCAGTCAGCACGATATCGATGCCACACACTGCAAGCACTGCGGCAGCATAATTTATCACAAGACTGAGGGAGATCCGCGGAAAAGATGAATGACAGGGGCGGGGCTTTCACCCCTCAAACCACCCTCACCTGCTCCATAACATCGCCCTGCTTGATCTTGTTCACCACATCCATGCCCTCGACCACCTGGCCAAAGACCGTGTGCACGCCGTCAAGATGGGGCTGCGGCGAGTGCGTGATAAAGAACTGGCTGCCACCTGTGTTCTTTCCGGCGTGCGCCATCGAGAGCGCGCCCTTCGTGTGCTTTCGCGGGTTTATCTCGCATTTTATGCTGTATCCGGGTCCACCTGTGCCGTCGCCTTTCGGACATCCACCCTGTATCATAAAGTTCGGGATGACCCGGTGGAATGTAAGCCCGTTGTAGAACCCCTTGTTGATCAGTTTCACGAAATTCGCTACGGTGTTCGGTGCGTCGTCTTCGAATAGTTCGAGGACGATCTCGCCCTTTTTGGTCTCGATAATTGCTTTCTTCATGGCTGTAACCTCTTGGTGTGGTAATGTCATGGGGTTTTAGTTAAGAGTTTCTGTTGGGGCTGTCAGGTCACACGGTGTCCGTGCCACAATAGCACTATTTGGATTGGTGACATTCGTCTCAGACGCGTGAGTTCGTGATGTAATACATTTTTACGGAAATGCCTACCAATAAAACATGAATGATACGAATTGTACGAATTACACGAACGTTATTCGATATCGCGGCTATAGTTTAAGAAGGTTCAATCTGACCCGGGTTATTTTGTGACAGTCCCTCATGTCGGATGCGGCCGGATACCGCATGGAATTTTCTTGGATTCATCTCAACTCATCAGCGGCACAATCGAAAATTCCAGTGA
>DASC01000045.1:17203-34391 GCA_002503595.1 Candidatus Methanogaster sp. UBA203
AGCGAGGATTGAAACGGTCTTAAAACTCTGCGTGCTCTGCGGTGATAAATCACTGGATTTTTAGACAGTGCCCTCATCAGCAAAGAATCTCTTCACCTCGCTCTCATGCATCGATCTTATATATACAACAGTACCCTGCAACACCCGGTATTCGAGGGAACTTTCACGTATTACATCCTTCGATCTCATCAAGACCAGCCAGTTGGTCCTTGAAATGTTTTCCAGCGAATCATAGTACTCTTCTGCATCAAATCCGTCCCTGACCAGTTCCTCATAGCTGTTTCCGGATGCCCTCAAAAGTTTCAGATAAAATCTCACATTCTCCCGGACACCTTCCAGAGCCACGCCCCCCATCTCTTCGTTATACACCCGATCGAAATCATTCCGGGATAGAAAGAGGAGCATCGTCCTCACAACCTTCTTTGCTGCGTCACTAATATCCCCTACATAATCCGAGATCTCATTTTCCTTGCGTATCACGCTCTCTGCTATATTCAGGATGTATCTCTCCACTTTCAGGGTCTCTTCTTTCACCCGATCCATGTACATCCTCTTGTATCCATCCTTCAACCTTTTTGGAATCAAGAATAATACAAGACCCTCCTCACTCCTTGTGATATCTCCAACTGCCTTTACTATCTCTTCTGTGGCTTTAGTGTTGTATTCATCGATAATCTTCCGTTTATCCTCGATTCCATCATCGGCCATCTCACAACTCGCCCCTCGCCCGGAGATAATACAGCTCGAAGCCTGCAATAAACATCACAAGAATGATCAGATAAGTCCACAACTCCTTTTCGACCTCTGCTTTGACAAGATCGGGCGTCAGTGTGCGCGCCTCCTCTGACATCGGATGGATTGAGAGATCGGACTCCAGAGGATCGTACAGGTTCGAAGCAATATCATCATCCCCGATCCGGTACCCGCCGACCTCGTCAAAGAGCAGGTTATCAGTCTCCACAGTTCCAGAAGGCGTGGTTACCTTCTGAACCCCGCCAAGCGGCAACATCCTCCCTGTTCTGACATTATATTCCTCGATTCCATGAACCCCGCTCATCCAGTCCACGATCTGCCTCCAGAATATCGGATAATCGACCCTCGTGTGGAAATCGTTCCATGTCGAGTCGCCTTCGCCGAATCCTGAATAAAATACGGTGCCAGACCCGCGTTTCTGGTATGCAAGCATAGGCGAGTCGTCATCTGCGATCACGGTCACGATCGATCCATCTGCCGGTTCGGATCTGAGATGCGTGGTGACTGAAACGTCCTCGAATGCGATATCCTTTGTAAATTCGGTGGGCATCCTGGTTTCCAGCGCGGCAGCCCCTGCTTTTCCGGATATCTGCACAGGCAGCAGTCCTTCGGTCTCGATACCGTCGAGGTCGCTCGATGCAAGGATCACGAGACTTCCCCCTGACTGCACGAACGACGCGAGATCCTTAAACGTCCCCGGAAGAAGCGAAGTCTTTGTGATGTTTCCGATAACAACGAGATCATAATCATCGAAAGACGGGAGAACCGGTGGTTTTACGATTGAACATTCGGTATCGGGAAGCGAATTAAGTGCAATCTTCGCGGGAGGGTTTTTAGTCTCGCTTACAACAAGGATCTTCCGTTTCGCCACCACAGGGATTGCGATGTAGGCGCGGTCATCGATCTTCAGCGAGTCCTTCTGCTTTAAGGAGATGATCGTAGCTCCTGGCTCGACATCGGTGAGCGCGAAGAGTTCGCTTGAGTGAGCGGGTACGGTTACGCTATCTGTGAGGGTCTTTTTGCCGTTTCGGAATATCTCGATCGGCACCGTTTTTTTATCGTCCAAGTAATTTTTGATATTGCAAATATATTCATACGAATCCCCAATCCGTTCCAGTTTGCCATACGTGATCCCGATGTTCCCGGCATCGTTTCCAACCTGCTTGTATGTCACATCGATACCATCTGCATTCGCAAGCATCTTTGAGGCTGCTATCGAGTCGCTATCGGTATTCGAGAAGTCAGAGATCACAACGATTGCGCCCTTCTCGTCTTCAATCATGTTAGTTGCAAGGATGATCGCATCCCCTATGCTCGCAGTGGTCGCGCCCGGTGCAATGCGGTTCAGCGTATCCTTGGCACCCGATCTGCCCCCGCGCTGGAGCACAACGCCCGGGATATTCTTTGCCAGAATGATACTCGTCCTTCCGCTGACGAACTTCTCTGCGGCGTCCCTTGCACGATCGAATCTGCTCGGGTTCTCAGCCTGCATCGATGCGGATGCGTCGATGATGATCACGGTGTGGTCAGCACGCACGGTCTCGTTTGCGCTGTAGAACGGAGCCGCCATCGCAAGCGTCAGCAGGATCAGGAAGAGCAGTTGCATGAGCATCAGCGGATCCCTGATGATCTTCCTGAGCATCGTCTCGTATCGATGCTCTTTTCGCTCCGCATCCAGGATGAACATCAGCGACGGGATCTTTATGTCACGGGGCTTTGGTTTGATCAGATACAGGATCACAATCGGTATAAGACTCAGAAAACCAAGAAGTGCCAGTGGATTTGCAAATGCCGTCCCAATCCCCCCATATCTCTTATCTGTCCTATCTCGCCCTCACTGCCTCAAAGAACGCATCAAATATCGGAACGTTCGTCCCGAAAGAGAAGTAATTTGCCCCGATGTGCATGCAAGTCTCTCTAACACCTCCGAAATGATCGTCAAGCAGCTTCCTGTACTCTTCTTTCATTTTCGGACTGATGTAGGTCTTTCTTACCGCATTCGTCTCCATATCATGTAATTTCACGTCTCCTGCGATGGTAAGGTCGTATTCGGCAGGATCGAAGACCGAGATCGCGATCAGATCATTCGGTGCAAGCCGGTATAATCCAGCACGTATCGAGTCGAGATCGGTTAAGAAGTCTGATATGACTATGACAAGCGATTTTGACCGGATCATCTTCCCGTACTGCTGGGTGCAGTGGTCGAATTTCGTTTCTCCGGATAGCGGCATCCGGTTCAGTCTGTCGATCGTGTGAAGCAGGTACCCGCGCCCTCGTTTCGGAGGTGTGATGTCGATAGTCTCTCCAAACGTCGATATTGCGAACTTCTCGTTCTCTCTCGTCACCAGATAACCGAATCCGCACGCAAGCATCGCTGCATAATCGAACTTCGTCATCCCATTGCTCGAATAATCCATGCTCTTGCTCGAATCGAGGAGTATGTGCGTGGTTACGTTCTTCTCTTCCTCGAATTTGCGGATGTAGAGTTTCTCTGTCCTTCCGTACACCCGCCAGTCGATAGTCCTGATATCGTCACCGGGCATGTACTCGCGATACCCTACGATCTCAATTCCCTTCCCCTGCAACACAGCCCGCCTGCTGCCCGCGTACACGCTCGATACACGCTTGCGCACCATAAGCGAGAATCGATTCAGTTGATTGAAGAACTCGGTATCGATCATCGTGACGTATTATGTAATCTCGGGGGTATAAATATGATTGTTGTACTTGCCTGCTGACTGTTGGATCTGATCATTCGAAGCATATCCAAAACCCTTCAGGATATGGAAGATTTAAGCAATCCGGAACATATTTTCTCCGCAACACTGCCGGTGGTTGCGTGACCGCCACAACTCGTCCAGTATCTCCGAAACAAAATTTATATGGTGCTGAGCTTCAAAGCGTTTGTCATAGCGATGCACAAGATGAGCAGCGAAAGAATTGCGTAGACAGAGAGGAAATCAGCGAGGGCGAACAGATAGACGACAGGGAGCTATCGCGTTGTCAGGCCATTGAAACATCAGGAGTTCAATGGTAGTATGTCCACCAGGACAGGGTTTCTTCTCAAAAAAGATAGGGGTTCAAGCTTGGGCGCTCTCAATCTTTTTGTAGATTCCTGTGGATTCGGAGATACTGTCGTCACCGCAAGTTTTATGTATTGTGGCTCCTAACGGAGTAGCGCGGAATGTTGTGTACACTTAGGTGTTATTAGTCGTTATGGCAGTTAGCTGTGGATGACATTCCGAGATAGGTGATCCAAGTGAAACCAACAACAATACTGGTCGTGGCAATCGTGGTTGCTGCGATGTTTGTGATGTCTGCAACAGCAGATCCGAATGAGAAGAACTTAGACACTTCGCTCGACCCGTACACCCCGGGTGATCTCAAGAATCCGCTCGGCGCAGACTTGCATGAACTGAGCCCGAACTACTGCAACGATTACAATCTGAGCAGTTGGTACGACAACAACAAGGATAGTGCGCTCAGCCCCGGCGATGTGATCGATATCACACATAACGACACGGGAGTGAAGACGTACTGGCATGTGGACACTGTGACCGTTACCATCATTGCGACCGACAAAGGAGACAAGCGGGCCGACGTACCGAAGAGGTACTTCGATTACGTGGGCGAGGCTCCGACAAAGATATCGATAGAAGCGGTGCTCAAAGACCCGATCGGTCTCTGGCGCGAGATTTACCCGGGTTCCGAAAACTATAGCTTAACGAAATGGACGGAGAGTGTGACGGACAAGGCTGAGGAACTTACTGCTGGCGATATCATTACCTTGGAGAATGTAAGCACGAAGTCATCAAAAGAGCTTGATGTGCTGGAAGTGAAGATCGATATCGACGTGAGAAAGATGTGCCTCGGCGAGTGCTACACAGAGGCTGGCTGCGAAGGCGATATGCTAGGCGTAATGCCCTGCTGGCAGTGCCTTGGCAAAGGACCTGATAGTGCTGATCCACAGGGCAAATCCTGGACGAGCATTTACTGCACTGATTTCTGCCCATGTCCATGCGATGAGTCGCTGTGCTGGAATACAACATGCCCGGATTGCTGCGATGGAATCGACAACGATAAGGATGGCCGATACGACAGTGATGGCGGACCATACGGATGGGACTTCCAAGATCACCAGTGCGAATGCTGCTTAGACTTCAATGAATCGGTAGTGGATCAATGTGGTCAAGGTGGCGCATGGCCATGCATCCCGGAAGCAGCGACCATTGCGCTGGTCGGCGTCGGCATACTCGGCATCTTCGGAATTGGACTGAGACGGCGGGAGTAGGCTGAGATTGCGAGCAGCAGCAACCCTGCCTCGCAATTTTTATTTTTTTTAAAGAATTGCGCCAAGCGATGCAAGCATTTATCTACACCGAGCGCATCAGATCGAGATCATGGAAGGCTCCAGATACAGAACATTGGCAATTCTTGCCGCAACGATCGGCTTGATAGTAGTCATCTACTCAAACACCCTGATCTGGCTGTTTACTGCATGGTGGAGCGACCCGTACTACTCCCACGGCGTTCTTGTGCCGCTTATCTCGGGCTACCTGATATGGAGCAAACGCGCTCTGTTATCAGAACTTCCGAAAGAACCATCCGGTCTCGGAATCCCGGTCATCGTAGCAGGGCTTCTGATCCACGGCGTCGGGCTCTTCCGGACGATCCGGTTCGCATCTGCGATCTCAATCGTGATCGTTATTGCCGGAATAATTCTCTTTATCTACGGCACCGGCGTCATGAAATCACTGCTCTTCCCGGTCTCTTTCCTCGTCTTCATGGCGCCGATACCGTTCACTCCGGTAATCGGCGCAGCCCTGCAGGCACCCTCTGCAGGACTTGCAGCAACGCTCGTGAGCGCTCTTGGAATACCTGCAACCGTCGCAGGCGCAGAGATCCATCTTACAGAGTGCGCGTTTGATGTGGGAGCGCCCTGCAGCGGGCTCCGGTCGATTATATCGCTTCTGACGCTCGCCGCGCTCTATGCGTACCTGCTGGAGGGTTCCATTTTTATGAAGGCGGCGGTGTTCGTATCAGCACTACCGATCGCAATCGCTGCAAACGTGCTGCGGATAACCTCCATACTGCTCGTAGCAAACGTCTATGGGGGCGATGCTGCGATGAGATTCTTCCATGATTTTTCGAGTCTGCTGCTCTTCAGCATATCACTGATAGGTCTACTGATCGTGGGGAGGTGTTTCGGATCGCTGAGATTCAAAAGAATATCCTGACACTCTTTGGCATCATCCTGCTTGCAGGCATTCTGATCTACCTTCTGGCACCATCCGGCATCGCAGATTATACGGTTGTTGGGACATCGTACTGGCATGAGACCAGGGACAGGTTGCTCTTAAAGACCGCTTATAACTACAACAACATAGAGGAGATCAAGAACTTCCCAACCGCGCTTGGCGACTGGAGGGGGTACGACTTCAGGTATTCCGAGAGTGTCTATGAGATGCTGAATGCGAGCATCATCCTGAGCAGGTCGTACTCTGCGCACGGGGAGCTGATATGGATGGACATCATCAACAGCAAGAAGGGCGAGAGTTTTCATGACCCGAAGATCTGCTACGGCGGTAGCTGGAACATCGTGAACGAGAGCATCGAGACGTTCCATGTGACCGGGAACCGGACGCACCTGATATTTGGCGAGATGCATGCGAACCGGCTGGACATAGAGAATAAGAAGGATCCGAACGAGCGGCAGGTCGTGCTCTACTGGTTCATGTTCAAGCGGTTCAGCGACGAAGGCGTGACGATGATACGGCTCTCTGCGCCAGTGAGGGACAATCCGGAGGCGACCTTTGCGATGATGAAGGGATTTCTTGAGGACGAACTCTTTGCTGCGATGTATGAAAGCGAGGCAGAGGAGGTGACCGTTGCGGAACGGCTCATCAAAGAGCACGGGATCCTCGGCATTGTTGCCATGCTTATTCTCCTTCTGGTGCCGATTTGCCTGATATTTTCCGAACAATTGAAGCGAATTGCCACAAGGTTTAAGTAGTAGTTCTGTCATTGATTGTGTATGAATGCGCAGGATTGCAGATGATTTTGGCTGCGGTGATGCTTGTCTGCATCGCCAGTTTTAAGAAGTTGAAGAACGAGTAGAACTAAAATCACACGAAAACGACCATGTTAACAGTAACCGCCCTCACAAACGTCCAGGACACGTTTTCAGTCGAGCAGGTAGTGACAGGTGGGATGCTCGCAACGATCTCCCTGATCATATCGCTGTCCATGGCTGAAGTCCTTGTCGAATCGAAATGGTGGAACAGATGGGCATCGAACACGCTTGAGATCTGTAATACCCCGCTGCTCGTGGTCTTCGCGGCGATTGTTGCGTTTAAGGTACTGCTTGTGCTATAACTATAGGCACTATAGTATTATAGTATGTGAGGCAGCACTCCGAAGAGAAGAACATTGGTTGTGCCGTGTATCACCGTTACAAATGGCAGACTTCCCGTTTTCTGGTATATATATCCTATGAGAAGCCCTGCAGCAGTTGCGAACATCAGTTCAGACACCGATCCATATCCGGAATGCATGATTCCGAATAAGATGCTTGCCACAAGAAGCCCTTCCCATGGTTCCATTAACTGTTGAAGTTTCGTCTGGAGTATCGACCTGAAGATCAGTTCCTCAACCAGCCCCACGAATACGAACATGATGATTACAAGCGTCAGCATGTTTGCGATTCCAAGCTCCGGTATCAGAGGTTCCGGATGGATGATCCGGTACTCGACCCATGCCAGTATTGCACCAATAATTAGTGCGAGAGGGATGTAATAGCGTAGATGCCTCGTATTCATACCGATATCATCAAACGAAGCATTCTGGTACCGGAAAATCAAGTAAATCGATATGAACATCGGGCTGTAGATCAGGGGATACCAGTACAGCGTCATCGTGAAGAAGAACGGCATCGAGACATTGATGATCCTGAGTAGCAACAGCAGCAGTAGCGATTGGAGAATCTGCTTGTCCAGCACAGTCCGAGAGGTTTCCTCAGCCCTTATGAACATCGAGACGATAATCATCTGCAGATTGAGGATATGAACCGCCACGCCAAGAGTGACATTTCCTGAGAATAGGAGCAATTCTCCAAGAGCGATCATGATCATGGAGACGATCGCGATCCCGTGGTGCATCCCAGCAGTGTTTTTCATGTTACAAGATGAGTGTTGACCGGAGTTACAATAAATCCAACCAATGCAAGAGGCACCCCAATTCCGTCGTGATGAAGCATTAAAGAATCATAAACACCAATGAGACCCATAACAACGTACGGGAATGGCGCAAAATCATGCAAAGTAAAATCCGGACAATCCGTGCTACAGTCCTTGACAGGATCAAACCGACTCCTGTAGAGCGCAATGAACTTGCGAAACTCGCAGGCAGGATCGCGGGATATGTCGAGGAAGAGGGAGTTCCCTGTGAATTGGTCGGATCTGGGGCACGAAATACATGGGTTTCCGGAGAACACGATCTGGATCTCTTCATAATGTTCCCTACCACGTTAAATAGGGAGGAACTGGAGGACGAGGGTCTGCGTATCGCAAAATCGGTCGCGGAGCGTGCAGACAGTTATGAAATACGGTATGCGGAGCATCCTTACGTTCATGCTCGATTTGATGGGTGTCGGGTCGATCTTGTGCCGTGTTATCGGTTATCCAGTGCAAGCGAACTTAAATCAGCGGTGGATAGGACTCCTTTTCACAATAAGTACATCTTATCTAAGATTGGCGGATTGGAGGACGAGGTGCTGCTGCTCAAGCAATTTATGAAGTGTGCTAACGTTTACGGATCCGAACTTCGGGTATGCGGATTCTCAGGCTTCCTTTGTGAGTTATTAATCCTCCGCTACGGCTCGTTTCTCGAGGTGCTCGATGCTGCCTGCGACTGGAGGGACGGTCTGCTGATCGAGCCAGGAGGTGACACATCACAGCGTTCTCCGGATGCCGGGGTCGGCCACGGCGGGGTCTGGGAGCCGCTCTGCATGATCGATCCGACCGACCCGAACCGCAACGTCGCAGCCGCGCTCTCGCTCGACCAGTTCTATGTCTTTGTGGATGCGGCACGCGGGTTTCTGGCAGAGCCGTCGATCGAACGCTTCTTTGCAGAACCTGTCCCCCGCATCGATAAACCGGAGATGGTGGCAGCAATGGAGGCGAGGGGGACTGATCTGCTTGCAATCGTCTTCGAGATCCCTGATATGGTCGAAGACATCGTATATCCGCAGTTGTACAAGATGCAAGAGTCGGTGCTTGCTCTGCTATCAGAGCACGAATTCACGGTGCTCGGGAGTGCCGCAAGCGTTCTGCCTGCGAGCAAGACCACAGATACCGTGGTGCTGTTAATCGAACTTATGTCCGGGAAGCTCCCGCATCTCCGGAAACATGCAGGTCCGCCCGCGTATATGCGGAAACACGCAGAACGGTTCAAGATGAAGCTTGCGGACGAAGATACGTTTTCTAATGTGTACATCGAGGACGGGCGGTATGTTGTCGATAGTTACCGGACGTATCGATCAGCAAAAGACCTGCTTGAGTCTGAACTTCATTCCCGCGCGCTTGGGAAACAGTTGCGCAATGAAGCCCGCGAGGGGTATGCTGTGCTTGAGGGGCGGGAGATCGCTGACGCGGTCGATCTTGTGTTTTTGAGCAGGTATTTCAAGAAATGAAATGGGGTGAACCTGCACCCCTCTATTCCTCATCGCTTAAGCGCCCACCATCCCCCTAATACCAGAAGCACTATCGCAGCCGCCACGATCCACAGCTTATTCGCCAGGAGCTTCTCTGAAAACGGCACCTTCGGCGCTACAGAAACCCCGATCTGCACCGGGTCCGAGATCTGAATATCACCATCCTCGTCCTTGAACCGGATCCCTGTGCTCAGGTCATACACCTTTGGAACCGCGCTCCGGTCGGTGCTGACGCGGAAGTGCGCGGTCACAGACTCGCCAGGCACAATCGTGCCGAGGCGCTCCTGATTCGTAACCGCAGTAAATGGCAGCATGTCGCTTACGCGAGCGATCGCATCTGTTGCGATCTCTTCACCGGTATTCTGGTATGTGACGTTTAGAAATCCGGTCCCTCCGACCTGCATACCGGATACAACGCCGGTGACCTCGAAATCAGACTCTTTCTCGACTATGATCACTATAGTATGGTTCTGCGTCCCGGTCGTATTCCAGTAATTGATATCCGGCTTATCAGGGGTGCCGCTCACCTGCACATTCCGGATGTGGTCGTAACAGGTCTTTATATGCAGGGGATATGTGCCGGCGGGTGCATCATCATCGATATGGATCGGAAACCGTGCCGTTCCGGTTTTGCCAGCTCCGATGGACTCGATCTCCTGTACATCTACCATAACCTCGACCGGCGCACCGTCTGCAGAGAGCACGACGTCAACATGGTCTGCGCACGATTTTTCGATCTCCGTCGCAAGTTCGGTTGCAGCAAGTAGAATTTCGTCGTCGTAGTTCTCCTCACTGGAATCGAGATATTTATCACCCTTGATTCGGTAGATCGCCCCGTAATTCTGGAGCGTTATTTCGAGTACCGCATCCTCGCCGCGATAAAACTCGCAATCCCCGACAAGCGTCGCAAGCAGGTATGGCTCGCCTGTGACATCATAGTAATTTGTGGATCGTGTGTAGCTCTCAGGGATATACTCGCTCCCGACCGCAACCGGAACCGCGAGCAATAGAGCGGTTGCGACGATGGCAATTATGGCAACAATCTTCGTTCGCACCAGAGATCACCTGCTCAATCGTCCGGTTCATCCGTTCTTGGGACGTTCCTGTTCCCGGCAAAGTTCGTGAGATAGTACCGCACCCCGGTTGCCACGAGCACGAGAAGTACGAGCAACACAGCCGGAAGAATGTATGGCTTTACCTTCTCGGATGTCGGCATCAGGGGTGCAATCGTAACCGCTGCGGTCATGGACTCTGATATTTCTGACTCGCCGGTCGAATCCGTAAACCTGATCTCGGTATCGATTCCATACGGCTTTATTGCGGCGTTGGAATCCGTATCGAGTACGAATGTACCGGTCACGCTCTCGCCCGGGGCAAGCGTTCCAAGATATGCCTGATCATCGGTGCTGCTGAACGGATCGGTCACGCTGATCCGTGCTACCGCCTCGGTTGCGATCTCCTCACCGGTATTTAAGTAGGTTATGGAAAGCACCCTGTCATCCTCGCCCGCACGGAGATCGGAGGATACGTTGACAATTTCAAAGTCAGCCAGTTTCTTAACGGTTATGTAAAGCACCTGTGTCTGGTCGAGTGTGTCGTACCAGAGGTTCACTTCCGGCATCTGTCCGGAGACGTTGCCGTCTACATACACGCTATTCTGATCTACCTGCGCGTTCTTCTGGTACATGTAGCTTGTGGCAAGTATCAGCGGGTAGGTACCGGCAGGAGCGTTCTCATCGATCTCGATGTTGAATCTAACAGTCTTGCGTGCTCCCTCATCCCCGTTGATCGATCCTGCCTGCTGCGGTCCCGATTTTACCTCGATCGGGCTATCCTCTGGCGCTGCGAGCATTGCAGTGATCCCGATCGCATTCACCTGCTGGAGTTCGTATCCGAGTTCCATCCTGGCAAGATCGATCTCTTCGTCATCATCGGGCATGCGGTCGGATTCGAATCCGAGAACAACTCCACGGTTGATCAGATCGATTGTAAGTGTGACCTCGTCGCCGCGATCGAACTTTTCGTCTCCGACGATCGACGCTACCAGGTTTGGCTGTCCATAGACGTCATAGAAGTTCTCCGAGAACGTGAAGCCCGGCGAGAGGTCATCTGGCAAGCCGGCGGCGGTTGTTGTGTGTATTGATGCTGCAGGCGATACGTTAGTGGTGTTGGGATCCCGGCTAACCCGCAGCTCGTCGGCAGGTATCGCTGCTGCGAGTGATGTGAGTGTCACTATTATTAGTAGTGCGAATAGCGTCGTTTTAGTTATGTTCATATCATATCCTTCTTTGTTTCGTTTCATCCCGTAATTCCTTTTCCTGTTCGGTTTGGCTGTTTCGTCCGATCAGGTTCCTGTATCTTCGCAACCTTTCGCGCCCTTCCCTTCTCCCGCATCCTATCCAGCCACACGATAAGCACGGGAAACACGAAGAAACTTGCCAGGAGCGCGAGCAGCACATCGATAACGGTTACGATTCCGAAGTTCCGGTTCATCGAGAACGGCGACGCAATCAGCGCTGAGAACCCTGCAAGAGTCGTGCACCCGGATGCCAGGATCGCGACTCCGATCTTGCCAGTGGACTCCCTGATTGCATCGATCGGGACAAGTCCGTTCTCCCGCTCCTCGAAGTACCGCTCCATCATCATCACAGCGTACTCAGATCCGATGCCGAGAATCAGTGCGCCGAGCGTTGCGGTCATCGGCGTGTAGTCCATGCCAAGCGCGTACATCACGCCTCCGGACCAGCCGATGACAAGGGTCATCGTGAGCACGGGCACTATCGCTTTCAGCCAGTCGCGGTAGAGCAGGAAGAGACCGCCAAGAATCAGAACGAGCCCCACAACCGTCATCAACCGTCTGCCCGTCGTGAGTGCAGCAATCACCGTCGTCATCGTAACCGAATTTCCTGTGATTGTGACGGTAACACCAGGCGGTGGCGGCATCCACCGGATATCATCCTCCACAAGTCCGATCAGCCGATCGATTCTGGGAAGCCCGAGCCCTGATATCGCATCCCCGATGTTGAGATTGAGAAGCGTGGTACCGCGTCCATAGATATAACGATCTCTCGTGCTATCGGGAATCGTTTGCATAATAGCGTCCATTCCCGCCCTATCCTCCGGAAGCTCTCCATGATTCGCTGCCTTTATCGGACCCGCTATGCTTTCTCCACTGGAAATATAGGGGTGCAGTTCAACCTCGCGTGCTGCGAACCGGTCCATCCACTCGATCACAGCAGGATCGGTCACGTCATCTGCCTTGACGATCACGTTTAACTGGTCAGTGCCGCCAAGTACACTGACCATGTGGTGCATATCAACAAGCGAAGGCATGTCAGAGGGCACGAACTTCTTTACATCGGTCTGGATGCCAACACAGGTGTCAGCATACAGTCCTCCGAGACAGAGCAATCCCGCGACACCGAGAACCAGCACAGGATTCTTTGCAGCCCAGACCGCAAGACTGCCGAAAAACCGTTCGGCGGCACTGTCGGTCCCATAATTCTTGGCCCGGCTATTCCGCTGTTTGTGGTTCTTCCCGCCGTTTCTGTGATGTAGCGCGTAGATCGCCGTAATTCCAATGAATAGAGCAGAAAAGAAGCAGCAGATGATGCCGACCAGACACAGAAGTCCGAAATCCTGAATCATCGGCACCGTTGATGTAAACAAACTCACGAAACCAAGCCCGGTGATGATCAGCGCGATCACAACAGCGGGTGCGGTATGCCGTACCGTCTCTGATACCGCTCTCTTCGCATCCTCGCTTCTTGCGAACTCCTCTTCGATTCTGTTGTGGAACTGGATCGCATAGTCGATTCCAAGCCCTATCAGGATCGGAAAAGCAGACATCGAGACCATCGAGAGCGGTATCCCGAGAAATCCCATCGCACCGAACGTCCAGATAATCCCGACAAGAACGGTTGGAAGCGGGAGGAGTTGCCACCGCGCATGTCTGAACGCGATAAAGAGCACAACCACCATTAGAAGCGATGCAATCAGAAGGAGCGGACCCATGCTCGAGGTCATCTCGTGCTGCATAGCGATACCGAATGCAGGATCGCCTGTGACGATGACATTATACCCTGCCGGGAACGCTGCCCATTCCACCATATCCTCAACAACGGCAAGCACATCCTCCATCTCAGCATCGGTTGCTCGTGCAGGCATGGTTACGAATACAGCGGTATGCCGCGCGTCAGGCAGCACCATCCCGCGCTGCTTTTCAGGCAGCGTATCGATGAGTGCCCGGATCGCGCTCCCGTCACCCGGGATTCGGCTGCGCCCTGATACGCCGAGGTTTGCCTGTTTCACCATGCTTGCGATATCTATAACCTCGACAACATCCTTTGTTCCGGAAACACCGGTATTTAGACGGTCGATTGCGCATAATACCTCCGGCGTAGTCACATCTCCGCCTTCGACCATGATCACGATCGCTGCTGTACCAAAATACTGCCGGTACAGGAGATCAAAATCCTGATAAAGGCGGGACTCCTTCGCGACAAACATGTCGGTACCGGTGCCCATCTCGATCTGTTGAGCACCGGTAAATGACAAGAGGATGAGAATAAACGCAATTGCGAGTATCGGAATCGTGTTCTTCTCGATAAATACCCCGAGTCTCTCAAATATGTCCTTGATCGAGATGTAAGCCGCCCCCTATTTCTCCTTCATATTGCCACCGATGCATCCCATTCAGTCTCGACGAAGTGTTTGAATATCGATGCAGCCCCGACCCCCTCCGTATAGATTGCCATGAGATCACATATACCGGTATTCACGTTCTCGCTCACGATCGTGATCAGTGTTTCGTTTCCATCAGTTATCAGTAAGCCGCCACTTGCCATCGATTTATCGGCAGGAAATGCTCTGATCTGTGCCCCTGGTATCTCCTTTGCAATCTCTTCGAGTCCTTCGTTTAGCGAGCCAGTTACCCGAACTGAGATGCCCTGTTCGGTTTTATTAATTATCGCATCCTTCATGTTCTTAAAAATCGGGTATGTCTTTGCAACCTCGTGAAACGATGGATAAGATGCAGCAAAGATGATATCCTTCTGTGCACTCCTGATCATCTCGATGATTTTGTCGCTTACGTTTTTAACTCCGCTTATCGTCCATACCGCCTCTTCTCGCGCCTCTATCTTCCGTGTTTGATAGATCTCTTCGAGCAAGCGAAGCGCGTCTTCGCTCTCGGCTATAAAATTATCTTTGAGTTTTTCAAGAGCAGTCTCCGGAGGATTCGCCCTGTAGCGCATCGGTTTTGCGGACTGGATTTCGATCGTCCCCCGCTCTTCGAGCCTGGTCAGCGCACCATAGACCGCAGAACGCGGAATTCCTGACACCAGATGAATGTCAGATGCACTCCCGGTTTTGATCTTCACAAGTGCCACGTACGTCTTCGCCTCGTACTCGGTGAGCCCGAGGTCGCGGAGGGATTCGACAGCGCTCTTCATAGTAGCAGTATCTACTGTACTGCTTTAAATATGTTTTGATGGGATTGACTTATGTGTTGTTTTTATAATACTGACAATTTACACAAGATACTCCCAGACATCAATGCCAGAGTATGTCAGCCATGCAAGTATGGTACACTTGAGCAAAAGCCCGATGAAGAGCGGAAGTATCCCCCTATAGAGCGATATACCGATGAGGGCAACACCAATTCCTGTACAGTATCCGCCAAGTATCGGCGTTACCAGAATGATCCCGGCGCTTCCATATTTTGCTGTGTATCTCCCGGTCTTTTCGTGTGCTCTCTCTAAGTACCGTGAAATTCTTTTAAAGCCCTTGATCGCATCGATCATGCCGTAAAAGAGGAATACTGGCAGTAGGTTCCCTATGGATGAGACAAGAATCACGGTCACGGGATTGATACCGGCGACAATCCCTGCAGGAACGCTTACCCATGCCTCCATGGGAGTTATGCTTATCAGAAATACATCAATGATATCCATATCAAATCACCGATCAGTATGTGCCCGCTCCCATTCCTCGAGCGGTACCGAGAACTTCTGCTCAACGATTTCTCTATGCACATTGTTGTAACTGCAAAACGATATCGCCCTGCCATCCGGAGTTGCATAATGGATGCCGCACCGCTGCACCCGCTCAAGATCGATATTGTACAGATCCTGAAAGTGCATCATTCCCAGAAACAGGGTTTTCCGGTGGAACTGCTTTATGACATCTTCGGTTCCTTTAGTGAGTGCGTTGATGAGTAATTTTTTCACATCCACGCTCTTTGGTGCTTTTTTTGCATCAATAAACTGCGTGATGTGTGATATAATACCTGCAGTGACATGCAGTTTGTTGATCATCTTATGATCATACGTTTCAGCAACCTCGCCCAGATATTCGAGCAACCCCTCGACATCGATGAACCGCGTGATCGGAATAAAATGACCACCCTCCACATAGACATAAGTCCCTGCACCGCAGTGCGGATGCATCGTGAACTTCACCTGCGGCTCTCCTTTCTTGACCTCGCCAAAGTTCGATATCGGAACCACGAATGGGACAGGATAGAAATCATCTACCGCGATCTCGAAATCGGTCTGCTCTTCGATGCATTTGAGCGCACCAGGGATCGTGATTCTCCATTTTTCACGATCTTCCTGGTCAATTCTCCCTGCAAAAGAGACCGGCTGCATATTAACACCCTTGACCACATCGAGATTCTGTGATGCGAACCGTATGATGTCACCGATCTGATCGTCGTTCACGCCTTTCATCAGTGTTGGAACAAGCGTTACACTCGTAAGCCCGGATTTTCTACAGTTCTCAATCACGCGCATCTTTACCGGAAGCGCGTTGAATCCACGGATCTGAAAGTATGGCTCCGGAGTCATACTATCGAACTGGAGATATACGGTATGCAGCCCAGCCTCCCGGAGTTCTCTACAGTACTCGACGCTGTGTGCGAGATGGAGACCGTTTGTTGCGATCTGAATCTGTATAAAATCAAAATCGCGCGCCATCCCGATGATAGCTGGTAGATCATCTCTGACCGTGGGCTCGCCGCCTGAAAACTGTATCGCCCAGTTGCGCACCGGCTTCTCATTGACCAGGAGTTGCATCATCTCCCTGATCTGCTCTATGGATGGCTCGTAGACATAACCTGTTGCAGCAGCATTCGCAAAACAGACCGGGCACTTCTGGTTGCACCGGTTCGTGACATCGATCAGTGATAGAACCGTTGTGGTCTTATGTTCAGGGCAGAGTCCGCAGTCGTAAGGGCAGCCCTTATCCCTCTCGGTCATGGGATTATCGACACCGGTTCCATCGTGCTGGAATTGTGCGAATTTTTTGTAGAGCGCGGCATCAGACCAGTACACATCCTTAAATGTGCCGTGTTCCGGGCAGGTCTTCTTCAAAAGCACCTGTCCGTTCTCTTCGTACACGGTTGTATCGATCACTTTTTTGCATTCCGGGCACAGTGATTTTGTTTGCATGGCATCACTCTCACTTAACTTTAATCGGTTTTATCCAGTCATTAAATAGGTTTCTATCGATCCAGTACTTCCGAAACTACCGAGTTCCGAACACAATTCCCAGCCACGCCACCATCCAGCCACAATCACCTCACGAACATCCACCGAAACCATCCCGAATCCACTCAAATAGCGCAAAGACACACCACCCGCCAGCAAAATAATCGAATTCCACCAAAATTCCATCGCGTTTCCCAGAAAAATCCTGCCCATAACAGAAAGCTCCCGCTAACCA
>DASC01000177.1 GCA_002503595.1 Candidatus Methanogaster sp. UBA203
GCTGTGATATGATATGTGATATCACGGCATTGCCGGTGGATCTACCTCTTCGTATCCAACGTCTCAACCTCGATCTTGATGCCTTCCGAATCCACAGAGATGGGGGGATTCGGATTCATCACGGTTCCGCCGCCTTTTGAGACCAGTAACCCTTCGTGCATCAGCTGGTCGGCTGTCTGCACAATCTCTTTATCATCGATCTCCCCAAAGACGCTCTTGAACAGATCGATGATGTCATGTACCTGGACGCCGCTTAACCCTATGGGTTTCACGTATTCGGCATACGCATCGTTGTCTGCAAGCACATTGACGACGAACATAACCCTGCACCTGTTCTCAAAGAAGAGATCATCTTCACTTATTCCCATCATTCCCCCATTTCTATCGCTATGATTTCCGTTCGAGCAGTTCAGCGAATGCGAGTGTACCGGAGATGCTCTTGATTTTTATGCTTACGATCTCACCTTTGATAGTCTTCGGGACATAGATGGTGTATTTGTCGATCTGGGTAAAGCCGTCGCCTTTTCGACCGACTCCGGTGATCTTGACATCGTATTCCCCGCCTTCTTCTATCGGCTCCTTTGCCTGTACAGCACGAACCTTGCGTTTCCTGATCGGTCGGTGCGCGCCACATGCATCGCATTTCAACATCAGCACACGGTCGGTGCGCACCAGTGTGGTGTCAGGGCGTCCGCACTCAGAGCATATCACAAACTCATCGACATAAGCCTGGATCTGGGACTGGATGGTCTCGGTGGTGAACTTTCCCTGAAAGATCACACGAGTCCCGTCGAATTTGCCAGCGGTTCCAAGTTCCCTCAGGAGATACTTCAGCAGGTGGGTCGGGTCTCGATTGATGGTATCGGTGATCTCAAGAAAGTTTCTTAAAACGGTGGTTTTCCCTTCTATGATCACGTCTGCTTCCGGAACTGAAAAACGCACATCAGTCGTCAGATAATCCGGCATCTGTTCGAATGCCCGGTCCAGGTTTCCTGCATAATCGGTCATTGAACCAGTTCCTGCCCCTTATCGATCACGATGCTGACCGGCGTTGGCAGTTTATACCCGGCACGCCTCATCGACTCCTTTGCGTGCTGGAACTGCTGTGGTCGCACCGATACCGTAAAGACGCGCTGCCCTGCATGCACCCGTGCGGCAGTCCCGACCAGTTTCCCAAACGCATGTCGCATGCCGCTTGACACACGGTCAGCGCCTGCGCCAGTCGCCTGTTTGTTCTCCCGAAGCACCTGGTGCGGGTATACGCGCAGTTTCATGTGGAAATTCGCACGTCCGGCTTCCCTGAGCAGATATCGGTTTGCAGTGATCCGTGCAGCTTCAAGCGCGTTGTGCCTCACCTGACACTGTTCCTTTGCGATTAAAGATATGGAAACTGGAAACTCCTCTGTGAGGTTTCCCATGTCAAAACTTACGATGTGGCTGCCGGGTACCCCGCCCATGTATTCACGGCGTGTGTACGGGCGCTTAAACTTGCGGTACATTTTCGCGGGTTTGGTTACCATTTATATGCTCCTTTTTCTCTATACATAGCGGTTTTGTGGTTATAAATGTTGGGATTGCCGGAAGTGTGATCGCTCTTAAGTAAAACGCACAACTGGACCCCCATCCACTCTATCCGCCCTATCTACCAATGATCAGTTTTGCAAGCGTTACAGGAGATCGTAGGACACACCACCTGTTAAAATCGGTATAAGTCATATCACCTCTCACGGTTCTCAGATACTCCATAAACAACCTTTTGTCCCGCCATAACGCCTTTAAAAACAGGTCCCGATGACCATAAGCAAAGTTTGCAAACTTAAGTGCAGATTTCAGATCATAATTAAACTCCTTTTCACACCTCATCACATATTCATGTAAAAATCTATCTGAGAAATCGCCGCTCTCGACAGCCCCTGCCGCAACGTCTGCTGCTATCTCGCCGCTCTTCATAGCATAATATATCCCCTCGCCAAGAAACGGATCGACAAAACCGGCAGCATCGCCTGTTAGCAGCACACGATCGCCATGTACTCTCCGCGGGAAGCCGCCAGCAGGAATTCTATAGCTGTTTATTCTGGTTATTTTGCCTTCGATATCGATATTCTTCCGGACCGAGACGTCCCTGACAAACCTGCTGAACGATCCCTTCAGGTCATTCACTCGTGGGGCAAATTCGCCGATGCCTATCGAGATGCGATCCCGCTTCGGAAATATCCATCCGTAACCCCGGTCTCCGGTAAAATAAAATTCAACCAATCTATCGCCGACACACTCATCGACCACGTTTTCTCCAAGTTTTACCTCTGCTTCCAGACACCGACCGATATCATCACCCCAGCGCGTTCGTATGCCGGATCTTCTCGCTACCATGCTGTTCACCCCGTCAGATCCGATAACCATCCTCGAACGGTACCGGTTTTTGGATGTCACCACTTCCACACAATCTTTAGTGAAAACAACGTCTTTAACCGCTTCGCCATCCTGAACCACTGCGCCCACGTCCTCGGCTCTGCGGGCAAGCCAGTGATCAAGATTCTCCCGCCGCGTCATCACCGCGACCCGGTCATTAAGCGTCCCTGCGAAGTTTTGGTAATCCGGGAGAAAGATGCGTGCACCGAATGCTTCGCGCTCGATCAGTTCCTTATCGATCCCTCCGATGACATCCAGCGCTTTCTGGGAGACTCCTCCGCCGCATATCTTGCTTCTCGGATATACTGCCTTCTCAAGCACCAGCACATCAAGTCCGTCTTTTGCAGCTCTCTGTGCGGCAATCGATCCTGCAGGACCGCCGCCGACGATGATTACGTCGTACATATCATCCCGCCGCGGCAAGTTCCTCAAAGTATCTTCCGACCAGATCAGCGTCAGCAATTCGCTCCTGTGATGTTCCTGAACCAGCCGCCTCTACCGGAAACGTGGGGGACTCTGTAAACTCCTGAGCCGCGGTTTCCGATACTTCACGAATCGAAAACTCGGATCCGATGCCGGTATACATCGTGAGGTCAAGGTTCGTGCCCTCGATGGACGCAACCGATGGCGCGCCATAGATATCACCGCTGCTGCCCGTGCCTGCTCCACCGATCATGTCACCACCGCCACCGGTGCCGCCATCGCCACCCATCTTGTCAAACACAGGCAGTTTTACACCATCGACAGATTCGACCACAGAAAAATTCGCAACCGCAAGCGATACGATGAAGAGCGCAAGCAGGATAATCAAGACAACTCTCGATGTGATCCGTTTCCGGTTCAAAAACGACGAATATGCGATCTCATCCATCTCCGCTGTGACCATCTCTGCCAGATCATCAACCACCACATTCTCAATCCCGCGGTTGTCATACGCGGTTCTCAAGGGCTCATCCAGTCCGGGATATGCTGCACCGACGGATGCGCAGACGCCATCGCGCCTTCTGCGTGTAAACATTGCAAGCATGATCGAGATCGGCACCATAGCCGCAATGGCAAGCAGGATCGCACACACTGCAGGTGCCGCAATCTCCATGCCGATCTCTGAGAACGTGATAATGTCGGTGTCTGCCATCTCTGCGCAGATCTGGTGGACGCCGGTGAAGATGACAAGAGCGTACGAAGCCATAAAGATGAGAATCACGTCAAGCAGCGCATAATATCGCCCCAGTTTCCCAGAGAAACCACCGAGTTCGAACAGCATCTCAGTGAATCGGTACATGCTGGATTCTCCTCCCACATCCATATTAACTGCTTCGGGCACAATGGCTTTGGGACAAAATTCATGAACCTGCATATCTGCGCCAGTGCGGTATCACGTCGCCCATGATCTCCAAGTACCCAACTCTCCGAATATTAGGCCCCACAAGCTTCAAGCGCGTCTCAGTCTCCTTCCGTGATTCAAGCCGTTTCCTCGAGCGGCTGCGCCAAATCGGCATTTAACCATCGAATTAACTGTTTCCGAATGCGAAGCATCGCCGAAGGCATAGCGAACGCATATGATAATGTTCTAACCACTCCTGAGGATCTTCCCAGAGTAAATAAAGCATATCATACCATCCCATAGCCCCCTTGCTCTTGAAAGTCACGTTACTGCGTGGTAGAAAATGTGGTGTGGAGTTATTTTCCGAAACCAGATTGGTAATCCATCGACACGCGTAAATACCATCCCCGAGAACGCCATCCAGATTGGGATGGCAATTGAGTGTCTGGTTAAAAGCCTCCGGAAACATCGTAGTTTCCCCAATGGAGTGGTCCGGACTTATGGATATGCCCGAAATAAGCTTATATTGAACCCCTATGCCCATAACTGAGTATGAGAACCCCTTCTTTGCAGCAGAGTTCGATTCAGGGAATCTGTCATCTGCCTGCTCCTTGCTCGCAGACTTTGATTTCTTACTGCCCTTCTTAGAATTCTGTTTTTGTCATTTATCGGCGTAATTCTCCTTATTTGAGGAACTAAATCCAGTGCCATCGAACGAAAAAGTCTCCTCTTCACCCGCTACACTTTCATTGGTTATTACTACGGTTTCATCCAGAATTTTATTTATTGCTTCTCGATCGTACCCGCGTTCTATCGTTTTGTATGAAAAATGGAGGCTTATGTCCAATTTCTCCCGGAATAGAAGCAAAAACCCCTCAGCCAACCTATTTGATGAGTTCACGTACGTTTGTAACAGTAGGACTTTGGCGACGTCGGCTGGATCAGTTGGCAGTCTGCCGGGTCCCCGTTTTCTGGGGGGTGTTCTCTTTTTTATCCGTTCATCCGCCTCATCGACGAGATCCCTTATACATGACTTTCGGCTATATG
>DASC01000072.1 GCA_002503595.1 Candidatus Methanogaster sp. UBA203
CCGATACATCAGTGCGCAGGATGATAAGACCATTTCGACCATCGGCTACGTACGCATAGTTGCCGGACACAGCAACAGCATATGCAGCTCCGGCGGTATCATAACTTCCTGCAAGCGTGGGTGCTGTCGTGTCGCTGACATCCACAATCACAAGACCA
Organism: Candidatus Methanogaster sp. UBA203; assembly: GCA_002503595.1. GTDB lineage: Archaea > Halobacteriota > Methanosarcinia > Methanosarcinales > Methanogasteraceae > Methanogaster_A. The sequence goes on from DASC01000072.1 coordinate 159, forward strand.
TTGTCAACTACGTACGCATAGTTGCCTGATACCGCAACACCACCACATGCAACTCCGGTGTCGCAACTTCCTACAAGCGTAGGTGTTATCGGGTTGCTTACATCCACAATCACAAGACCATTGTACCAATTGGCTACGTACGCATAGTTGCCTGATACTGCAACATCATATACCTCTCCTGCGATATCATAACTTCCTGCAATCATTGGTGCTGTCGGGTCACTGATGTCCACAATCACAAGACCATTGCCCCTATCGGCTACGTACGCATAATTGCCTGAGACTGCAACACCAAGTGCATCTCCTGCGGTATCGCAACTTCCTGCAAGTGTGGGTGCTACCTTGTTGCTAACATCCACAATCACAAGACCATCAACATAATCAGCTATGTACGCATAACTGCCTGACGCAGCAACATCCCCAGTCCATCCCGCGGTATCGTAACTTCCTGCAAGCGTTGGTGTTGTCGGGTCACTGATGTCCACAATCACAAGACCATCACACCCCTCGGCTACGTACGTATAGTTGCCTGATACCGTAACACCACGTGCAAGTCCTGCGGTATCGTAACTTCCTGCAAGCGTGGGTGCTGCCTTGTTGCTTACATCCACAATCACAAGACCATTGCCCTCATCGGCTAAGTATGCATAGTTGCCTGAGACTGTAACACCAAGTGTATATTCCGCAGTGTCGCAACTCCCCTCAAGCGTTGGTGTTGCTGCTGTCGGGTCACTGATGTCCACAATCACAAGACCATTACCATAATCAGCTACGTACGCATAATTGCCTGAGACTGCAACACTATATGCATATCCTGCGGTATCATAACTTCCTGCAAGCGTTGGTGTTGCCGGGTCACTGATGTCCACAATTACAAGACCATAGCACCCATCGGCTACGTACGCATAGTTGCCTGACACCGCAACACTATATGCGAATCCGTCGGTTTCGCAACTTCCTGCAAGCGTTGGTGCTGCAGGGTTGCTAACATCCACAATCACAAGACCATTCCTCTCATCGGCTAAGTACGCATAGTTGCCTGATACTGCAACACTATATGCATATCCTGCAGTGTCGCAACTTCCTGCAAGCGTGGGTGCTGCAGGGTTGCTAACATCCACAATCACAAGACCGTGATACAAATGGGCTATGTACGCATAGTTGCCTAATACCACAATGCCAAGTGCATCATATCCTGCGGTTTCGCAACTTCCTGCAAGCGTTGGTGCTGTCGGGTCACTGATGTCCACAATCACAAGACCATTACACTCAGCTATGTACGCATAGTTGCCTGATACTGCAACATCACGTACCTCTCCTGCAGTATCGTAACTTCCTGCAAGCGTTGGTGCGGTCTTATTGTCGACATCCACGATCACAAGACCATTAGTATCATCGGCTACGTACGCATAGTTGCCTGATACGACAACATTACGTACAAAACCCGCAGTACTCAATCTCCCCAATTCCGTTGGTGAAGCAGGATTGCTTATGTCGAGCACAACAAGATCCTGCCCCTGTCCGATATACGCATAATCGCCGGCTACTGCAACTGCACACGTTACACCGCCGAAGTGCCCTGCAAACGTCACATTTACCTCAGCGCCCGCCCCCACACCCGCCGCCGCAAGCACCGCCACGAGCGCCGCAGCTACCAGCAGCAGTCGGGTCATGCCGCCGCCTCTTCACCCATTTCACCCCTATCCCGCATTATGGCAATCGGAACATCGAGATTCATCTCATAGAACTTATCAGACAGTCGCATGCCCACGTCCAATCCATCCTTACGCTCATCGATCCCCTCAACATAAACGATCACATCAAGATCCTCGCCTTCATAAGGTCCGAAATATTCAATATCCTTAATCCTTTCAGCTCCAAATTCCTTTGAAACTTCATCCCTGATTATCCTTATGATTTCTTCTTTATCCATCTAAAATCCCTCCACAAGACTTTTACAGGTATCAACGATCCTGACAGCATCTGATATCGCATATCCACACATATCTTCCGCAACTTCTACGCCCAGATCGTAATCACACTTTATACGCATCGATCTCCATTTATTCATCTGCTTGGCAAGCGTTTCATCTCCAAAGTTCCTTAAAAGCAGTTTCTTGAACTTATCCACCAGTGATCTATGCCTCGTGACATCAAGCTGCATCTGCACATACACCGCAGACCTTGCCGCATGGTACATCGAATAATACGACTTGTGAATCACGGTTCGGTTGCTTAAACCAGTTTCAAGCAATTTTTCTGCCACAGCGAGGTTATCCTCTGCAAGCACCAATCTGGACTTTGCGATATCATTCATAAATCGTTTTATCGTGGATAAATCCACTGCATCATGCTCGTTCAGATAAACGAGCAGCCCCCATTTATCTGGGGTCAGTTCCATCAACTTATTTTTCTGCATCATAAGCATCACGTCCAGACGCTGTCTGCTATTCATACAACCAACCGACATTCACATAAACATTTTCGTACTATCCCCTCGCCGCCAATTGCATCCTGAATCGAATCGCCCGGATACATATCCTACGTCGCACCAGCGCCCACACCCGCCGCGGTGCCTGCGCACACAAGCGCCAGCACCGCGAGCACGCCCACGCTGAGAATTGTTCGCAAAACAATACGAGTTTCGAGCAGGGGGGAATATCTTACCATAACAATCAACTCCGCTATGTTACATTCCACATACGCTATACGCCCATAAGTATCTTTTATGTCACAGAAACTATCATGCTTTATGGCGTTGCGGATGAAATCTGTGTAATCCGCGTTAATCCGTGGCTAAAAGCTTTTATCAGCCACAGTGCCTCCGGCGATGCTGGCAACGCCTTTGCTGCGCAGATCGCATTCTGCGAAAACATGCGGCGCAGCTATCAGCCATCAACATAGACGAACACGGATTAATGCCGTTTGTACCGCTGAATCCATCCAAGACCCCCCACGATATCGAATATACCTTATTTCCCGGCACGATTCCCCAGTTCCCGGATAAGCATACTGAGACTCGAGCTGCGAAGGAAATGGCACGGTTTGTCTCTCATCTTACACGCCTTCTTGACGTATTTACATGCATTGTGGCTGTTTATGTCAACCGGGCAGAATACCATGTCTATCCCATCCACAATGGTCTCTATCTCCTTTCTCCCCTGGATGCACCGCCCGCAGTGGTAGCAGAACGTGCCGCCAACGGATTCGATCGCATCCCTGTAATACGGCATGAGCGATTCCACGCCACCGATATAAGCCACCCTCGCCCCATTTAAATCGGCACTCGCACCTTCGCCCGCGATATCTGGTTCCGGACGATGTTCGATCTCCACCAACTCTCCGGATTTTACATCATCGCTCCGATCTCGCGATAGCAGTTCATCAGTCAGCCGCTTCACTTCACTGGTGAGGAAATCGATCTCCTTTTTCAGATTCCCGGTTTGATTGAGTGTATCTTCGCCACCAAGTCCCTCTAAATCACTCACCAACTGTCTGTTCAACCGCTTCTCTTCTTCCAGTGCTGCGCCGATCCTTAACCGATCCTCTCTGACGGATTCGATCTCTGATTTTAGCTGCTCTCTCTTCCGCTCCAGTCTATTGCACTTTGTCCGGAGTTTTTCGTTCGTTTTTGAAGCATCCTTCACCCCTATCAGGATGTTCTCAGGAACGCCGCAGGGAAGTGCTCTGCGAAGCTCGCCATAGAACCTCGATGCTCGATGCTCATGCATGTGAGTGGCAGCAAAGACCGCTGCCTCAATTACATCGATATCTTCACGCTGGTTCCGCACAGCAAACCAGATGAGAGCAGGAATCGGGATATCCGTACCGTTCCCGTTACTTTTATCCTCGATATATCTGTAAATTTCTTCCTGCGGGATGCATGCGATATCCTTCCTGTATTGCTCGAACCGGTCCTTTAATATCCGGTCCAGTTGTTTGGATGCCTTGTTCTGGCTGCTACACGCCTGAACGAGTCCGCCATGCATCCCATAAGCCGTGACCGGGTCACAGTCAAGTTTCAGTCTCTTGAAGAGATCGCCCAGTTCCCTGTCATTGTATGTCAATCCGAGGATTGAACAGACCGTTTGATTCTTAAGTTCCCATATCTTCCTTTCCGGCATTGATACCCCCAAAATAGGAAAGGCCGGTCCATGATTAATGATTCATGGACCGGGCTTCTCGTTTATTCAACTTACAAGCACCTTTTCAGCCAGACCGTGACCGATGGTGATGTGCTGCCCGCCTACGTTTGCACGTATGTACGTACCCTTATCAGACACCGGTGCTGCTGTCTCTCTCCTGAGCAGGGTTATCTCAGAACCTTCTTCGAGTCCAATCTGCTCAAACTTTCCCTTGACATGGGTTCCGCCAACGATCTTTTCCACAGTGGAACTTTCGCCCTCTTTCAGATGATTGAGCTGGATGGATTTCCCATCTTGTGTCACAAAGATCTTTGATGACTGACCTTCACCCATCCGCATCTCCGCGCCTCCGGACGAAAAGACCATGGTACAATCCGGGACGTGACGCAGGAATGTAAGTTCGCTTCCCTCTATGATCCCGTATTCAGAAAGAAAACCTTCGAAATCCTTTCCGCCTTCAATCGACCTGACGGTTCCCTTATCTCCTTCTTCCAGTACCAGCAGTGGAGTTGTCTCTCCTTCCATCTCTACATAGATCTTATCAGCCCATCCACGGGCTATGATCAATTCATCCTGATCCTTTGTTCTGAGCGCGATCGGTCCCCAGTGCACATGCACCGGCTCGGTCGCTACCACCTCGAGCCTGGTTCCCTCGGTTACGCCGAGTTCCCCAAGGTGCTCTTTAACATCCATACCCCCTGTGATCTCTTTAACAACCACAGTGGTTTCAGGTTCCACATCTTTCAATGATTTCATCTTATATACCTCCTTTTGGGATTTACTTCTGTGATGTATCGTTAGGTGTGCAAATAACCTGCCCTACAAAAATTAGGGTGACCTACATTCCATCGAACCGCAGACCGATGCCGCAGCATGATGGTGCTGAACCATAACAGATAAACAAAAAATAGGGAAGCGTCCCCAGAATCCAGTATCGTCAATCCTTTGGCTGGTACGCATCTGCCGGATGGAGATCGATGTCATCTGAAGTCCCGATAACGATTCCAATAAGCGCCCTATTGTACACGATCCCGATCAACACATTTACATCGCATAACCACCAACATCTACACCGTGACACCTGACAGTACGCACTCATATTTTGACGCTCTTGAAAGCGATTTGGAGCGCGCCGTCGAGATTGCATCAGAGGCACGTTTGCGCGGTTACGACCCTGAGACATACCCTGAAATTCCGATGGCGAAAGACCTTGCGGATCGGGTCGAGAACTTAATCGGCATCCCGGTTGCTACCCGGATTCGTGAACTGGCTTACGATCTTAAGATGAGCAGGGAGGAGTCTGCGATGCAGCTCGGTGCTGACCTCGCAGGTATGCGCATCCACGCCTTCGAGAGCAGGGATGAGGCTGTGGAGATGGCGATACGAGCCGCTGTTGCGCTCCTGACCGAAGGAGTCGTTGCGGCACCGATAGAAGGGATTGCGAAGATTACTATAGAAAAAAATGACGACGGCACCGAATTTATCCGCATCTTCTACGCAGGACCGATCAGGAGTGCTGGCGGCACTGCGCAGGCGCTATCCGTGCTGGTTGCAGACTATGTGCGGCGGGAACTCGGGATCAACAGGTACATCCCGAGAACTGAAGAGATCGAGCGGTGCGTGGAAGAGATAACGAAGTACCGGACGGTCGCAAACCTGCAGTACACGCCAAGCGACGAGGAGGTCAGGTTGATCACGACAAACTGCCCAATCTGCATCGATGGCGAGCCGACCGAGGAAGAGGAGGTCGAGGGCTACCGGAATCTGGCACGGATCGAGACGAACCGCGTTCGCGGCGGAATGGCTCTCGTCATCGCAGAAGGCATGGCACTCAAAGCGCCAAAGATTCTGAAACATGTGGCGAAACTGCATCTCGATGGCTGGGATTTCTTAAACCGGCTCGTCACGAAAGGTGCAAGTGACGACGACGGCATCACGGTAATCGAACCGAAGAGCAAGTACCTAAATGACCTTATTGCGGGAAGGCCGGTATTTTCGCATCCATCGAGACCCGGCGGGTTCCGGCTCAGGTACGGAAGGGCGAGAAACACCGGATTTGCTGCCGCGGGCATCTCTCCTGCGACGATGATCATAACCGATAGCTTTCTTGCCACTGGAACCCAGACGCGTGTCGAACGCCCGGGAAAGGCGGCAGGCATCTCTCCTGTAACCGGCATCGAGGGTCCGACCGTGCGCCTATTTGGCGGGGATGTGGTGCGCATCGACGATGAAAAAGAGGCGGTGCGGCTGCATGACCGGGTCGAGGAGATTCTTGATGTCGGCGAGATTCTCATCAATTACGGCGATTTCCTTGAGAACAACCATCCGCTGATGCCGCCTTCGTACTCGTTTGAGTGGTGGATATCAGAACTTAAAGAGCTGGCAGGCACTGAGACTGTGGACGAAATGGCGGATGCCGATCTCAAGGATCCGGATCAGGAACTTGCGCTCGAACTCTGCGACCGCTACGGTGTCCCGCTCCATCCCAAATTCACATACCTCTGGCACGATATCTCGATTAAGGATTTCAGAAACCTATCCGAACAGATCTCCCTGCACGGCAGGGTTGATGACGGGATTCTCCTGATCCCAAACGATGCGGGAGTGAAAGGGATTCTCGAGACGATCCTTGTTCCGCACAGGGTCGTGGATGGCGAGATAACGCCCGTGAAAAATTCTCCGTCCCGGGCGTCGACGCCGGAGGTGTTAGCGATACCTGATCCGCTTCCACTGATGCGGTGCGTCGGCACCGGGATCGGGGACGGCGGATGGCAGGATCTTGAAGAACAAAACGTTCTTGATGCGATATTTAAGATAAGCGGCATCCGTGTCAGACCGAGGGCGCCAACCAGGATCGGTGCACGGATGGGGCGACCCGAAAAATCCGATAAACGGGAGATGAAGCCGGCGCCCCATGTTCTCTTCCCTGTCGGGACTGCCGGCGGGAAATCGAGGTTGCTTACACAGGCATCGAACTATATCCAATCGTTAAACGCAGGAATCGGCGTGATCCCTGTCGAGATCGGGATGCGCAGATGCCCATCCTGCGGAAACGAGACCTACGAATACAGTTGCGGATGCGGGGCGAGAACAGAGCCTGTGCTCTTCTGCCCGCGGTGCAACATCCATGTCGAGAGCCGGACCTGCCCAAAATGCGGTCTGCAGGCGTCGTCTGCCCGGAAGATCGACCTCGATCTGAAGACGCGGTATGCGTCAGCGTTCGCAAACCTCGGGGAGCGGGACAATCTTCCGAGTTTCAAGGGAGTTCAGGGCATGATCTCGAAGGATAAGAGTCCGGAATCGCTTGAGAAAGGGATTCTCCGTGCAAAACACGGCGTATTCGTCTTCAAGGACGGCACTGTGAGATACGACCTGACAGACCTGCCCCTCACACACTTCAGCGCGGAGGAGATCGGGGTGGATCTCGATACACTGAAGCGTATCGGATATGAATATGATATCAACGGACTTCCACTGACCGATAAGAGCCAGATACTGGACCTCCGTGTACAGGATATCATACTGTCAATCGATGCTGGCGAATATCTGCTAAGGGTCTCCCGTTTCATCGATGATCTTCTCGTGAAGTATTACGGAGGCGTTGCATACTACAACGCCTCGAAGAGGAACGATCTCATCGGCAGACTGGTGATCGGGCTTGCCCCGCACACCTCTGCGGGCGTGCTCGGGCGGCTTATCGGGTTTACGCGGGCATCGGTCGGGTATGCGCACCCGTTCTTCCATGCCGCGAAACGGAGGAACTGCCTCGCCCCTGATACCGATGTTCTGGTTCTCAATTCCAAAAAACCGATTTTTACGAGACTTAAGGACATTTACGATTCAGCAGAGTCTCCGAAGATTATCGATGATTTTGGCACGGTGCAGAAGTTGGTCAAAGGAGTCGAAACGTACGCGATGAACCCGGAAAATGGCAGATTCGAGGTAAAGAAGGTAAAATCAGTCATCAAAACTCCTGCACCTTTCAATCTGGTGCGAATAACGTCAAAGTCCGGGCGGACATTCGTTGCCTCACCAGAGCACAGGATGATGGTGCATTCGGAAGGGGGGCATGGGTTTAAGAAGATACTGGAACTCTCCGAGGGTGACAGACTCCTTCTGCCGAAGAGGATCGATATCGTCGAATACGATTCCGAAGAGATAGACCTGCTCATGGAATTTTTTAGGATCGGCGGATTATCAGGGGAGATTATGGTCCGGGAAGTCAGATCATGTACTGAAAAGTGCATAGACGATCTTGGAGGGCTGAAATCCGCCGCTCAAAAGATGGGTATGGGTCGCAAAGCACTCTCCAACTACCTCTACCGGGATAGCATTCCATTACACACTCTGAAATCGCTGCTCGATTCATCGGGGAACGGCTGGGATCTGATCCCGATGGGCTGCAAACTCGGTGTCAAGCGGGATCACACGACAGTTCCACGAATAATCAAAATAGACGAGAGTTTTATGCGATTGCTCGGATATTATCTTGCAGAAGGGTATGCGAGATCTAAAGAGGGGAGTTTCTACCAGATCGGTCTTTCATCGATGGAAGACGATATCTTGGAGGATGTGGAACGGTGTATCACAGATGTCTTCGAAATCGTCCCCGGACGATCGGATCATGTCCTGACCATATCCAGTAGATTGGTATATCGCCTGTTCACAGAGGTTCTTGGAACCGGAAAGGGTGCAAGGGATAAACGGATCCCATCCGGATTTGCCAGTCTGCCTCTAAATAAGATCAAGCACCTTATGAGTGCTTATTTCTCTGGAGACGGCTCTGCCCGGGAGGATCGGCTCCAGGTCACCTGTTCCTCTGTCAGCAGAAGACTTCTGCAGGATATCGGATTGCAACTGCTCAGATTCGGCATCTTCTACCGGCTGAAACACGAAAGAAGACTGGCTTGCGGGGCTGCGAAGGAATTTTACGATAAGAAGGGAGAATCCCCTCTTTTTGATCTGTATTATATCTCGATACGGTCATCTTATGCACGGAGATTTTCGGAGGAGATCGGGTTTACATCGGTACGGAAAGAGGCAGCCTTAAACTCGGTTCTTTCGAAGGAAGGAACGCCGCGGTCCACCATATCCGGTGATACGATCCTCGACGAGATAAAGACGGTAGAACCCGACCGAGCGGAGGCAGATTACCTGTACGACATAGAGGTTGAGGATCATCACAACTTCCTGATCAACGATTTTATGGTATCTGCGAACTGCGACGGTGACGAAGACTGCGTCATGCTGCTCATGGACGGCTTACTCAATTTCTCACGATCGTATCTGCCTGCAAGGCGTGGCGGCTGGATGGATGCCCCGCTTGTGCTCACAACGCGGATCGATCCGAAGGAGATTGACAAGGAGGCACACAACATCGATATCATGGAACAGTACCCGCTTAAGTTCTATGAATCGGCAAGCAGGTTTGCAAACCCGAAGGATGTCGAGGATCTGATGGACACGGTGTCGAAGCATCTCGGGACCGAGGCGCAGTACGTGAGCAGGTTCACGCATCAGACATCGAATATCGCAGCGGGACCTCTTAACAGCGCATACAAGACGCTCGGATCGATGGTCGAGAAGATGGACGCACAATTGGCGCTTGCCCGAAAGACGAGAGCGGTCGACGCCGATGATGTTGCCGAGCGGGTGATCAACTCGCATTTCCTGCCTGACATGATCGGAAACCTCCGTGCGTTCTCCCGGCAGAAGGTCAGGTGTGTGAAGTGCGGAGCGAAGTTTAGGAGACCGCTTCTGAGTGACACCTGCCCGAGATGTCACGGTAGGGTCATACTGACGGTCACAGAGGGTTCTGTCAAGAAGTATCTCGACACGTCCACGCGTGTGGCAACGGAATATGATGTATCCGAGTATACGAGGCAGCGGATCGAGCTGATCGGTCTTGAGATCAAGTCGCTTTTTGAGAGCGACAAATCAAAGCAGATGGGGCTGCTTGATTTTATGTGACGCAAGTGTTTCTGGGAGTGGGCATCTTTGGATCGAGGATGGGCGAATGCGGCATTCACAGGGAACCCGAAGAACCGGGGCTCTCGATCCATCTGGTGCTTTCAACAGCCAAAACCACTGACAGTGGAGAGCTGTTATTCAACTTTGTATTCCTCAAATGTATTCACAAGTTGTTCAAAAGATGATGGGCTGTATTTGTGAAAGCTTTCCTCATCAACAAATACATAATCAAATATTATTTCTTTTTGTGACTTATTGATGTCTTCGCACCACTGTTTTAAACGGTTCATCTTTAATGGCACATCCAAGTCTTCTTGTCCCTTAGTTTCTATAATGAAAATCTCTTTATCAGATTTTTTGGCAATGAAATCAGGAAGGTAATTTGAAATATCGCCATCGGCATTCACGTAGTCGATACGGAAATTTACTGCCATATAGTTTTTAGCATAAGAAATGATATCATCACAACCTTCGAGAAACTGGGCAAACTCTAACTCAAGTTGGCTGTCGCCAATTATTTTATTGAATACGCTCTTTTTAGGAATTATATATCCTTGTTCCTTGGGCGTGAAAGGTCTCGTTTTACGCAATTTGATGTAGTCTTTTATTTCTGCGTCGCCTTTGTCCTGCACCGTCAGTTCGTTTATCTTTTTCTTGAAAGATTCTATCACGGTCTTTGTTGCTTCCAATTCAGAGAGATTTCTCAACGTGTTCAAATCGTCGATCTCGATTTCCCTATCAAAAAGGAATTTTTGAATGAATTCCTTGACCTTGCCGTACAGAACGTCATAACCGCTGACCAGATGGAGGTCTCTCATGATGATCTGAGTGAAGTATCCAATAACACTCCTGTAGTCCATAACAGCATCTGAATCGAGTATTGTCGTGTGTGTAATTTCGCCGGTGGTCACATCTTTGAAAACAATCTCACGCTGTTCTTCTTCGGAAAACTGTTTGTATTCAACTTTCTTGTTCCCAAATGCGCCTGGACTTAAGTCTTCAAGATTCTTATAATTCCTGAATGTACGTGGAGTCAGAACAGGCACCCGGATATCCAGTTCATCGAGGTCTTTATTGGTGTTTTCATTGTCTATTTCAACAATAAGTGGTGTTTTGGGCTTTGTTCCCTCGCCCATTGCTTTGCGCTCAAGCTCAACTCCCTCGCGCTGTATGGAATCAACAAAACGCATAAAAGCATCTGTTCCTACCACGCTGACATATTCTTCTGTGCCAGACCCCGGGTACATACAGCGAATACCCCTACCCAATGTCTGTTCAGGTAAAATATTGCTCTTGGATGAATACGCCCTCAAACCCACGATAGTAGTTACATTTCTGACATCCCACCCTTCCTTCAGCATCATCACAGATACAATAGCCTTGTAAGGACTTTCCCAGCTGTCGATTTCATTGGCTTGTTTTCTCAGTTTTTTAAGCTCTCCTTCTTTCTTGCCGGTACCTGCCTCAGATATTTCACCATTGTTCTTCGTGTGGATCACCAGAACTGAATCCTTTAATTCCGGGAAATTGCCTTCGAGGTACTCCGCCACTTCATCGCAGTTCTTTGTGTCGTCTGTCATGACAAACAGAATCGCTTTCTTTTCCAATTTTCCATGTTCAGTGTATGCTTTGCGCCACTCAACAACCCCCAGATTGAGATAGTCCGCATACCTTTCCGTAAAAATAGCACTCTGCCGCTCGGAGAGTTTTGCCCGGCTGGCAGAATCGGGCACTACCGGATGTTTGACCACATTTTGCGTGATAGCTTCCACCAGCGGATAATCAGAAATGGTCTGCACGAAGATTGCGCCGTTGTTGTGCCTGGGAGTCGCCGTTACATCCACCTGCAGGGAAAGAAAATTGTCTTTCTGCTTGAGCCGGTTGTGAATATCTTCAATGGATTTAAACCATCCCTGAGGGTTGTCATGAATGTGGTGGGCTTCATCGTTGAGCACCACCAGTTCGTCAATCTCTCTAACAATATCTCCCAAATCCACCTTGGAGTCGGTGGTCTTTCCAGTGGGTCGCTTGCCGAGGAAATAATCCCTCAAGTCATCATCTTCAAAGCTCGGCTCTACATCGTTGCTGGCATACACGCGGTGAATATTGGTCAGAAAGATATTCCCGGTCTTGCGGGTGATGTTGACCTCATCCTGAATGTGCAGCGTCAATTGGAAATCGTCCTGCCAGTTCTGCCCTTCATAGCCATTATCTGGCAGCACAGGGTCTTTGAAAAAGATGCGCAGTCCGTCGAAGTCTGCGCGGAGCCGGTCCAGCACAATGATATTTGGGGCGATTATCAGAAAGTTGCGAGCCAGTTCCGAATCCGGCTCATAGAGTTTATGGAAATAGCACCACGCCAGCACCAGACTCAGCACCTTGGTCTTACCACTGCCGGTTGCCATTTTTATTACAAACCGCCGCCATTCCTCGTCAAACATCCCGGCAGATACCGCTCCCGACGAATCGTAGCGCAGCAGGTCGTATTTATCCTTTATGCGAACCACATCGTAGAGATACATAACCGTCTCCACTGCTTCGCGCTGCGCGAAATAATACTGGAACAGGGCGGTCGTTCCATCTGCTTTGGGTAGTAGGTGTTCCGTCTTGAACCACCAGTTAAGGAGTGCTTTGCTTGTATCACTCGCTCCATCATAGCCGCTGTCCCGCCATTCTTTGACTTTTTTTCGCAGCATGTCCACCAGAGGCGGCAGCAGTTTGCCATAACTTGATTCCCTGAGCGCCTCATCCGCGGGAAACCAGCGGACGTCCGGGCTTAATATGCTGTGCGGAGATTTCGAAAAATCAGGATGTATCGCCATTATTAACCTCCCTCGCTCTGGAAACCCTTGCCCATCCTGGCTAGAACAATATCTCTGATTCTACATGCTATTTCATACGCCTCTTCGGCTTCTTCCTTTGAAGGGATATAGGAATCGTCAGGATAACGCATTTCAACCGCATAAGGTGTCAATATCTCCGCATCTCTCTGTATTGACAAAAAACTACTGTCCACCTGCAAACACTTTACCACGAGATCGGATAAGTTATGCGACCGCGGGAACGATATGTCATGGCGGACTAAAAAAGCTTTCAGATATTTTTCCACTGCTTGCTGACAGTGAAAGCATACTGTGTCATAAGGACAGTTCTCGTCCCGGGCAGCGAGAACAAGTTCTGCATTTTTTAAGTCGTTGTCAGCTTTTCCGATCCATGCCCGGATATACTCGTTTACCCTATCATTCATAGAGAACCACCCCTTCCTTGAGGACTTCGTTGACAAAAGTATGTTTGACACCGCTCCAACGTTCAATATCTGCGTGTGTGTAAAAAAGTATATCTTTTGGCGTTTCCACTTCAGACAGCTTTATCCGAACATCCAATCCCCGCCTATATCGCGGCAGATCTTTTTCCCGGTCAGATATGACAAGTACATCAATGTCACTCTGTTCATCGAAATCCCCCCTCGCGTATGAGCCGAACAGAACGATCTTGTCAGGATGATAGTTTTCCACGATGATTTCTTTGATTCTGTTGATCTCTTCCGTTGATTCCATCATACACTCACCTCATCGATCTGTTCCAGCTTTTCCAGAAGCAACGCCTCATCATACATAGTGTGCCTCCCTGTCGATGCGGCTTTTCAGGTAGTGATTCATACGTCGCCAGTAACGCACCAGATCAACCTTTGCCCCAAGAATCGTCTCCAGTTCCTCTTTGAGGCTTACCCTTCCAAACAGATCAGGCGCCATCTCAACGACCACGTCCACATCGCTATCGTCGGTAGCCTCATCTCTTGCTACTGATCCAAAAATCCCAATCCGGGTGACGCCGTATCGCTCCTCAAATCCTCGCTTATGCTCCCGCAAAACTTTCAGCGCCGCTTCCCGCCTCATACACTCACCTCAATAATCTTCATCGTGTCGTTGCCGAAGATGTCCACCACTTTGACCGCTACCCTGTACCTTCCCGGCTTGCACTCGTGATATGGAGTTTTCAGTTCCAGCTCCCGGTCTTTTTTGGTGCGAAAGCTCTGCCACTCGTTTTCAAAGATAAAATCACCTGTCCAGTGTTCTTCCCACATCTGGAGTTTTTTTTGAGGGAGTTCCATGCCGGGCAATGTCGCTTGTTCATCTGGATTTATCGGAACTCTAACAATCTCCCGCTTGCTCTCAAAGTCAAAGTCCACGCTCCAGTAATCAATCCAGTCTGTCCAGTGCTGCGTCAGAACTTCACGGGTCACAATACCGTTTTTATCCTTGCTAACCTTAACGATCTGCCCCTGCTCGACCACAATCTTATTTTTGCCATTTTTCAGGCTTTCGGCGGCGTGATTGATCGTGTCCTGCGAGTAGAACACGGAAAAGTCAGTCAACTCCACAGCAATGGCGTTTTTCTTTACATGCGGCTTGACCTCGATGTAGGAGACATCATGGAATACCACCTGGTTCTTTTCAACAGCCCGCTTGTCAAACACATCGC
>DASC01000197.1 GCA_002503595.1 Candidatus Methanogaster sp. UBA203
GATTGAAACTATTCTCGGACACGAAGATTGTCCGGTGTGCTGGCCTGAAGTTGAACAAGAATCCCTATATTGACCAAGACTACTTTAACTTTCGGAATTGCTGCCAGATCCAGAAAGGGTTATGAGATGCTTGAGCGGTATGAGGTGAAAGTCTCACGTACCGTTCTGAGATGAGGAGGGGCGGGCAACCGCCCCCTTCTTAATCGGCGGTTATTTTCTTGCCAGAAAGCATAGAATCGCAATCGAGAGGTCAATCAACATACCTGAATAGTTACGATTTCAAGACCTTTCAGCATGAACTCCGCCATGCTATCCCGGCTCCCAAAACAGAGGTAGCGTGTCATCATTATCCTTTTCTATTTTCCATCGAGCTTCCCGAACGCAACGAATGGGGTGTAGAAATTTTACCAGTCTCTACGAACTCTTACAAACTCTTACAAACCCTCATCTCCCTGTTAAATCCCATGGTTGACCCGGGAAAGTTGTGGATCGGGATAGAATTCTGATTGAAACCCTGTTAACACCTGATAAGTCGACAGTCCGGTTTCATCGTTACACTTAAGTAGAATGATGCTGATGATTTGCGTGTTCGCTATGAATACGCGATCGGTATCTGTAAAGGTGTTTCCAGTGGAAGAGATAACAGGAATCAATAGCGATTTTTTAAATAGACCATTGGATGATATTAGAATTAGTAAAGAATTAATAAAGAAGGAGATCGTATGGAAAACGAAGAACCACGTATCGGTGTCTTTGTCTGCGAATGCGGCGTCAATATCGGCGGGTATCTAGATACCCAAGCGGTAGCTGATTACGCGCTGACCCTTCCGAATGTCGTGCATACGAAGGTCAATAAGTTCACATGCGCAGATTCGGGACAGGCAGAGATACAGGCAGGAATAAAGGAGCATAACCTGAACAGGGTGGTTGTGGCATCATGTACGCCGCGGACACATGAGCCCACGTTCAGGGCATGCTGTAAGGAGGCTGGCGTCAACCCATACCAGTTCGAGTTCGTGAACATCCGTGACCAGTGCTCATGGATTCACATGTGGGATTGGGGAGGCGCAACAGCCAAGGCAAAGGACCTCGTCAGGATGGGCGTCGCCCGCTCTCGGTTGCTTGAACCACTCGAGGAGTCATCAGTCCCGGTTGACCAGAACGTGCTTGTGATCGGCGCAGGCGTTGCAGGAATGCAGGCAGCAATCGACTTTGGCGACATGGGCTACAACGTATATCTCGTAGACAAGGAACCATCGATCGGTGGCAGGATGAGCCGGTTTGACAAGGTCTTCCCCACAAACGACTGCTCGATCTGCATTCTCGGACCGAAGATGGTTGAGGTGGGACGGAACAAGAACATCAACATTATGACGTACTCGGAGGTTACGGATGTGGGCGGTTTCGTCGGCAACTTCGAGGCGACTATACTACACAAGCCCAGATATCTCGACACTGATATCTGCACGGGCTGCGCATCATGTCAGGAGGTCTGTCCTGTAGAGGTGCCAAAGGAGTTCAATGAGGGATTTGGGACAAGGAAGGCAATCTACATCCCGTTCCCACAGGCGGTTCCGCTACGAGCAGTACTTGACATGGAGAACTGCATCGGATGCAAGGCGTGCGAGAAAGCCTGTGAGCCTGGCGCGATCAGATACGACCAGGAGCCGGTCTACGAGACGCTCAAGGTCGGTGCGATCATAGTCGCGGTTGGGATGGATACGTTTGACCCGCTGCCGCACAACAACTATGGTTACGGGCTTTACGACAATGTGATCACCACGATGGAATTTGAACGCTTGCTCAATGCCGCAGGACCGACGGGCGGGCATGTGGTGCGTCCATCCGATGCTGTCGAGCCTACAACAGTAGGATTCGTCAACTGTGTCGGATCAAGGGATGTGAATGAGAACATCTACTGTTCCGGAGGCGTCTGTTGCATGTTCAACATCAAGAATGCACAGCTCTTAAAGGAGAAGAGACCGGAAACGAACCATTACATCTTTTACATGGATATACGTGCTACGATGAGGGGCTTTGAGGAGGCATACAACCGTGCACGTGACCTTGGTGTGAAGTTCATCAGGGGTAAGCCTGTCGAGATCACAGAGAAGGAGAATGGAAATCTCGTTGTCAGGGTTGAGGACACGCTGAAGGGCGAGATCGCAAACGTGGAGGTTGATCTTCTGGTGCTCGGAACCGGTCTTGTCCCGAACGAGGGTATCAACGAGATGGGAAGCATCCTCAAGCTGCCAAGATCGGCAGACGGCTTCTTAACAGAACTGCATCCGAAGCTTGCACCAGTGGATACGACCACAGACGGTGTATTCGTTGCCGGATGTGCGGCAGGTCCAAGGGATATCACATACTCGACCGCTCACGGCAGCGCAACAGCAGGACGTGCAACGCGTCTTCTTTCAACAGGTGAGGCTCCGATCATGGGAATTACCGCAAAGATCAACGAGGATGCGTGCGTGGTCTGCGGCGTCTGTGTGGACAAGTGTCCGTACGGAGTCTTCGAGATCGTCGGAACGAACGGCGACCGTCACATCAATGTTGTCGAGGCTCTCTGCAAGGGCTGCGGTACATGTGTTACCGCCTGCCCGACAGGTGCGCTTGAACAGAGTCACTTCAAGAACGATCAGGTGCTGGCACAGGTGAGAAACGTGTTTGTGTACGGAGGTGAGTAGAGATATGGCAGAAGCAACAGGAACAACCGGAACTGAAGAATGGCAGCCAAAGATTGTGATGTTCTGCTGTAACTGGTGTTCGTACGGAGGCGCAGACTCTGCAGGAATGGGTAGATTCCAGATGCCGCCAACGGTACGTGTGATACGTGTGATGTGTTCTGGCAGAATGGATCCGGTATTCATCTTAAATGCGTTCCTTGAGGGTGCAGACGGTGTAATATTCTCAGGATGCCACATCGGGGACTGTCACTATGTGAGCGGCAACTACAAAGCCACAATCAAGTACAAATTCTTAAAAGCGATGGTGAACGAGCTCGGACTCGAGGATGAGCGGCTCAAGCTCGACTGGATATCAGCCTCAGAGGGCGAGCGGTATGCACAGGTTGTAACCGAGTTCACAGAGCAGATCAAGAAGGTAGGACCAAGTCCGCTCAAGCCAGAAGGGGTGATCTGAATGGAGATAGGAGACTGTTACGTCGGATGGGCGACAGATGAGGATATCAGAACCCGCGGCGCATCAGGAGGTCTCGTTACTGCAATGCTTGCAGCAGCACTCGAGAAAGGGCTTGTGGAAGCGGTGGTTGTGCTAAAGAAGCTCGGAGAGTTCGAGGCGGTCCCGGTCGTGACATCAGACCCCGAAGAGGTCAAAGCAGCAGCCGGATCGATGCACTCGGTTCCGATCGTCTTATCACGCTACCTCGAATACGGAACAAAGGTTGCGCTCCCTGCAAAGCCGTGCGACGCAAGAAGCACGATCGAGCAGGCGAAGAGAGGGCAGGTGGACATTGACACGACCTACATCGTGGGGCTGAACTGCGGCGGCACGATGCACCCGGCAATGACCCGAAAGATGCTTGAGACCGTGTACAAGCTTGACCCCGAAGAGATTGCAGGCGAGGAGATTGACAAAGGAAAGCTGATCTTCGAGACAAAGGACGGCAAGGAACACGCAATCAAGATCGATGAGCTCGAAGAAGAGGGCTACGGACGACGTGAGTCCTGCCAGTACTGCGCAGTAAACATCCCGACGATGGCAGACATCGCTTGCGGAAACTGGGGCGTAATTGGCGACCTTGCAGGAAAAGGGACGTTTGTCGAGATCAACACCGAGAAGGGAATTGCGATTTTAGAGAACGCAATCGATGCCGGAGCTGTTGAGATAACACCAGCTGATGATAAGGGCAAAGTGATCAGGGCGAAGGTAGACGGCGCAATGATGAAGGTTGCAGCCGCTGCAAACGAGAAGTATCTTGCACCGATTGAGGGAAGCCATCTCGACTACTACATGAATGCACTTAAGGATTGCATCCACTGCGGTGCATGCAAGACGGTCTGCCCGGTATGTGCATGTGGCGAGACTGCAAAGTGCACCGAGTTTAGCTCGGCAGCAGACACATACAAGATGTCTCTATTCCACCTTGTGCGGTTTGTGCACCTGATGGACTCGTGCATCGGATGCGGACAGTGCACCGATGTCTGTCCTGCGGATATTCCGCTGACACACATCTACCAGAGGTTTGCAGTTCCGATGCAGGAGGAGTTCGAGTACAAACCGGGTATGGACATGACGACACCGCCGTTCTTCGGAGTTGACCTGATAGAGGAGGGGCACTGAGGTGCGAGGTGATTTAAATGAATGAGAATATATTTACCACAGTATGTTCGGGCTGCTCGATTGCGTGCGGGATGTACGTTCGCGAAAAGGGCGATGGCACAATCGATATCGACTGGCGAAAGGACGCCATTGTTAACGCAGGCAAACTCTGTAGATTCGGAGTGCGGCTGTCAGCGAATCTCAAGAATGCAACCTCCAGAGTCGATGGAAACGAGGTCCAGTTCTCGGATGCGGTCACAGCGGCAGGGAAAGCGATCGGCGATGGAGCCGCTTTCGTCTCTGTCGGAAACACGACATGCGAAGAGCACCTCGCACTGATGAAGCTTGCAGGGAACAAGGGTACGGTTGTGAACACTGGAATGGGTGCGTTCTCATCTATTCCGGCTGAATGCCACTCAACGATGGGTGTGGGTGTCCCGCTCGACGCAATCGAAAGTGCGAAGAATATTGTGCTCTTCATCGATCCGTACGAACAGTATCCTCTGCTCGTGCGCCGGATTCTTGCAGCAAAGAAGAACGGAGCAGCGGTAACAGCGGTCGGCTGGAAGGCGGTAAGTCTTGCTGATGACAACAAGACAATCGATCCTGCCAACTACGAGTCTGAGCTTGCTCTTGACAGTGATTCGGTGATCATCGCAGAACTAAACCCGAGCACCGATCCTGAGCGTGTGATGGTACTCTTAAACCTTGCGAAAGCGTCAGGGGCAGCGATCATGTTCATGAAGCCGTTTGTAAATGCAGTCGGATGCGATCTTGCAAGCAAGAAGACCGAGCAGAAGAGCCTTGACCAGATCATCGCAGAGATTAACGATGGCAGCATCAAGACGCTTGTATGCCTGGACTCTGACCTGATCGAGATCATGCCAGACGAGACCGCTGTGCGAGAGGCACTCGGGAAACTGGACAACCTGATCGTGATCACATCTCGGGCAAGTGCGATCACTGATGTTGCAAAGATCGTTGTTGCAACCGAGCCGTTCTACAAGAAGGCGGGAATCGTTGTGAACGCCGAAGGCAGGGTGCTTGTGGGCAGCGGCGATGGCACCGATGGCATCGATGCGGTTGGAACGATGATGGGTCAGCCAGTTGGCATGTACGATGAGGTACATGCGGCTTTGCTTGCGACCCTCGGCATCGACGCGGTGGACGAGCGAGTCGTTCCTGCGTACGAGAAGCCCGAATACGGGGCAATGGAAGCAAACCCGACAGCAGAGGCGGTTGAGACTGCGCTAGTGTATGCGGGCGGTCCGTTCTTCTGGAACGGTATCGTCGATGACAACGACTTTGTCGAGATGAATCTCGATATGGTGACCGCAAACTCGCTTCTGAAGGGAATTCCTGCGAAGATCACGTCTGATAAGGGCGAGGTTGCTGTCAAGTACAAGGTCTCGGATGTGGCTCCGGGCATCGTGCTCTCGAATGTGAAGCTTCCGATGACGACGGGAATGGTAACGAGCGTCACGGTCTCGAGGTGATTGGAA
>DASC01000052.1:0-11459 GCA_002503595.1 Candidatus Methanogaster sp. UBA203
CCTGGGGGCATGGGTCCAGTTCCGTCCGGTTGCGGGTTATGATCTCAAAATAGTCCGGCTCATTGCCCGGATCGTCACCACCATCACCCTCACCACTACCCCTGCCGCCACCACCACCGCCCCTGAGCGCATGATACGCCAGCAGATGCCCCAGACTCTCCTCAAGCGAACTCGAATCAAGGGACTCTGTGATCAGCCGTTTCCTGCGTGCTTTCTCTCGTTCCAGTTCGCTATCCCGCACGTTCTCCATCGATTTGATCTGCCTGTCATGCAGGTAGGTGATGCCCGGAATATCCAGCCGGGAAGCGTCCATTGCCCGCCAGTTGTCGTATCCGATCTCCTCAAGGAACATGGACGGGGACCGCTCCCTCCCGTTGTACTGGGTTGCGAGTGTCAGCCAGAGGTGCTCCCTTGCCCTGGTCATAGCAACGTAGCAGAGCCTGCGTTCTTCTTCCAGCTTGATCTCCCGCTTCCTATCCTTAATCGCAGTTGCCAATTTTGATTTTGAACCGTGGTCCTGCTCAAAGATGTCGCGGTAGTGTTCCATCAGTTCCACAGGTATCAGGGGTTCCACGCCGCCCCTGGATAGCGGGAACTTGTCTTTAGCCATGGTGATCATGAAAACAACCTTGAATTCCAGACCTTTCGAGGCGTGGATCGTCATGAGACTTATCGCATCATCCTCTACGATCCTTGCGCTGGCTGGATTCTTCCCCATCTCGTCCAGTATCTCAAGATATGCGATGAACTCGCCAAGGTCCTTGCCATGAGTGGATTCGAACCGTTCAGCCATCTCATACAGGTCTCTTAAGTTCATCATGGCTTCCCTGCTCTGTCTGGTGCTGTCAAGCGTGAACTGGCGTGATAGACCTGAAATGTCCAGAACCTCAAGCACGATATCAGAGACGTCCAGCACGAGTTTCTCCTTCAAGCGGTCTATGCGATCCTTCATCTGCCGGACGATCTGTATGCCTCCTGCCGAAAGATCCATAAGTTCCGGATGGTTGTAGATCGCATCCTGGAAGGTTATCCTGTGCTTTTTGAGATATTCGCCGATACGGATCGAGTCTGCCGTAGCGAGGGCATGGTTGTAGTGGAACAGCCGCCACCAGCCTTCAGTGCCTCTGGCTCTGGGGTGTGCGATGTTGTCAAGCACATACAGGTATGAAAGGGCGGTCTTGATCTCGGGTTGTTTCAGGAAGTCGGTGTCGTCCTTCACACGGATGCTGTGACCCTTCTGCTCCAGTGCCTGCCGGATCTTCCTGCCCTGTGCGTGTGTGCGGTACAGCACGGCGATATCAGACCTGTTCATCCCGCTCTCAAGGTACGCCTCGATTGCGGTTGCGATGTACCTTGCTTCCTCATCTTCATCCATGCACTCGGCGATGTTGACGTTTTCGCCTTTTGCGTCCTCGAAGTTCCGGATCCTGACACACATGCCCGCATCATCTTCCGGATAGTTGTGCATGATAAGGTCGTGGGATACACTGAGGATCCTGCCCGTGGATCTGAAACTCACATCGAGGGCTACTATGTCATCCGGATGAATATCGAAGTATCGTATGTATTCCTGGATATTATTGGTGTATGCGCCTCTAAAGGCGTAGATTGTCTGGTTGGGGTCAGCCACCACCGTTATGTTCCTGTCCTTCCCTGCCAGCAGCTTGATCAATTCAAACTGAACGTAATTGGTGTCCTGGAACTCGTCGATTATGATGTACCGGTACATCTCGTCGATCCATTCGGCACCGTAGGCGTTTAGGAACTGTAATGCTTTCTCGTTCAGGTCGCCGTAGTCCAGAGCGTTCCTCTGTCTTTTCCGGGTCTCGTACTGTGCCCATGCCTGCACGAAGTCCCGGTATTTGCTATATTCCAGATACAGGTCATTGAAGGCTGTCCAGCGATTCTTATCCTCCTTTTGCGACTTCTTCCCGGCTTTATCCAGCAGGTGAAAGGTATTGAGCTTTGTGTTGTTCTCGCGGAATATCCCTTCCCAGCGGTCACAATCAGGTTCCATCGGGATGATCGCATCTTTCTTCTGCTGCACAAACTCTTCGAGCATCTCGATTGTGATGTTCAAGTCCTTCGCCTTTGAGATCGATGACGTATACAACAGCGCATCCCTGATGCCCACGCCCGTGTCCCTGTGCAGTATGACCGCGGTATCCACATCCTCAAGGATCGAGAATTCCTGATGCACTCCGCACTTATCCGCATTATCACGGATGACTCCTGCGCAGAATGAATGAAATGTGCTCATATACACCTCAGATGTCCCGTTGAGCAACTCCTCGACCTGTGCTCTCATGTTGGCTGCGGCTTCTCTGGAGAATGTCAGAGCAAGTATCTGCTCCGGGTCGATCCCGTGTTCCTGCACCATATACGCGATCTTGGCGGTGATGGTGGTGGTCTTGCCGGTGCCTGCACCAGCCAAGATCAGAAGCGGACCGCTGGTGTGCCTCACAGCATCCTGCTGCCGGTCTACGAGTCCCAATGTCACTGCTTTTTCTGGCATACTTATCCTGCTTTCTGAATTCCGGATGTACCGGTACTGGTCTTTGTTAGCCCGGTCCTGACCGGTATGCATCCGGTCAACTGGTCGATATGGCTGATCACACACCCCGTTCTTCCAGAGCGCCTTAAGCTTTCAAGGACGTACGGGGCAGCACCAACTCCAAATATTTCTGACATATCTTTCGTCATGATATTCCTCCCCACTTTCATTCTGGTTATGCGGCTGATGTGCTATGTTTTAATCGCAATAGGTGTATCTTCGTATATGTCACATAAACCTTTTGTTTTACCTTTAACACCTCTAAAAGTCTATTCTGTAGGGGTGTTTGTGGTGGGATCGGTGGTGGGATGATGGATTAAAAGATGTATATGCTAAACTCACGAAACTGGTGCTATCGATGGTCATGTCGAAACAGGAGAACCGGCGCCAAAGACCGCAAAGCACACCAGAAAAGCTCCTGATGATAAAGTGTGGTGCATCGAAATGGTTGTTACCGGAAATTGTCATATCATACAGCCCGATATTTCGCAAATAGGAAGTAAATGTCCCGGATGCGGCGTATCAACCACCACCTCAATTCTGAACTTTCGAGTAAGGGTGTATACTTCACACCGCCACAACTTGAGCTTTTTCAAACCTCTGAAACCGTGGTGAGATAAAGGCGTATCTCCTCGTTTGTATGTGCTGTTGGTTTGGTTCTGCCAATGAAAAAAAATCGCAGTTTATGCCGGTGCTGAGTATAGCCAAAATGTCTGTAATATGATCACCGCTAATGCCAATCATCGTTCCCGATGCTTTTATTTCCGACCGATTTAAAAATTGCTCTGGTAAACGGTCTGTGTATATTGTGGGCGTTACTCAGATAGGTGAGATCAACGCTCCTGCACAGAGCCCGTGACCGCCCTCTCCATCTTATATCGTCATAGTGGCAACGGTAATTATCGAATCATCTGGAGTGATTTTGAGATTCGTAGTACTCCATGCATTCATCATAACAGGCTTTATTCCCATTGCACGTGTGACGACAATAATCATGATGCAAATAGTGATCTCTTGCCGCCGTTAGATCATCTTCTGATATGGGCGCGAGTGCCGCCGTAGGTGTTACCGTAACAGATGCTGTTGGTGCTGCTGTAGGCGTTGTTTTTGGAATAGAAGTTGCCGTTGGCGAAGGAGCAGGTGCTGGTGTTTCTTCCTCAACACATCCCGCAAACCCCACAACCACTGCGATTATTGCTATGGCTATTAAGAGCCTGCCACGTGGATCATATCGCTTCATGCAGTGTAGTCAACCCCACAATGATATTTAAACCTGATCGATCCTGTTTTCACGTGTTTGACATGATCACGACTCGATCACGCTGATCGCCGTCTATGCCACGATCTCGACTTTCTGCATCCCCCTCAGCAACTGCACCGGTGCGAACTTCTCCACACTCCAGACACCGCCCAGTTTGAATATCATCTCGCCACTGCCAGATACTGTTCTCCTTGCGTCGTCTGCCAGTCGCGTTTGATCCCCCTCATCTGTCTTGGATCTTGCCAGTTCCACAATCAGTTCCCAGTCAGCGGGGATATTGCTCCAGCCAACCCTCACCTCCACGAACCGAAGATGAGAGCCCGAGGATACGAACAGATGGTGTGGAGGTGGTGTCTATTCCTGACATATCACTGCACAGAATCGCAATACCATTACTTCCATCGGCTACGTACGCATAGTTACCAGACACAAAAACACCGTCTACATCTCCTGCGGTATTGTAACGTCCTGCAAACGTTACGTCCACTTTATCCACCCGCCCCCACACCTGCCGGCAACCGCCACCACGAGAGCCGCAGCCACCCAGCAGATCCATCTCGATCGACTCATGTCGCCACCTTCATGGTCTGTGAAGCATCCATCTTTATCTTCAATCACATACACCCTATCTGATTTTAGACGTCGCTATGTGCAGCAGTTCGATCAGTTGCTCGCACATTCGCATTCCACGTTCTTTCTGTGCTTCAACGCCGCTCATCATCCGCAACGCAGCCAGATTCTCTTCCACCAGCGGTAAGATTTCGTATTTCGTGATCGGCTCTGCTGCTTTGAGTGAACTGTGCACCACCTCAAGTTTCTCGATCAGGACTTCGGACTCTGCGTATCTGTCGTTGCAATACTTCTCGAAATCACGGATCAGTCTGAAGGAATTGGTGAAATTCTGCATGATCTCACGATTATCCGGATTTTGCAAATTCTCCATCACCTGTGAGGCGAGGGTATCCGGAGACCCGCGGAACATGTTTTCGAAATCGCCATACTTGCATGCATAAGTAAATCGCTTCTCCTTGATCGGCACTTCTACCTGCGGCGACTTTCCGAGTTTAACGACCCCGGAAACCCCAAATTCCATCTTGAGCGCGTCTTCGCACCGGATATCCATCTTGAAGTACATCGACCGCCTTCTCCCGTTTGCCGGGATGCTTACACCGAGTTCGGGCGGGATTGCGACTACGCATATATTTTTATTCCTATCTGTATCGAAATCGCTCTTCACGATGCGAACCTGTTTTTCATCGATGTGCGCTTCAGTAATCGTGAGAGCTTGCTCGGTGTAGAGCGTGACATTCCATTCTGTAACCGGGTGGTCTGCGTGATTCACGATTTTCAGTAAAAACCAGTAGATATTCGTATTTTTATCTTCGATCCACCGTTTAATTCTTGGTAGTTCTCCGTACTCATCCGGTTTTCCTGCATCCCAGACAAAGTCTTTGCTGCTTGGATCCCAGATCGTGCGGAGTGTGGTGAACTGNNGGCGGCGAGGAGATATGCGGGCGGTTTTGGTGACGTGACCGGGATTTGTTGTGCTGGAAGGACGGTCATGTTCATGTTTGCGAATACGCTTGCCCAGTTATCGCTTTCGTCACGGAGGCATGCCCACACCCTCGCCTGATTGTATGTTTCATTGACCGGATAGAGGTTCAGTTTGAAGGTAGCCTCCCCACTGCCGGAAATCATCCTCTCTACATCATCTGCCAGACGATCCTTGTCTATCTCGGATTTCTCCAGACTCGCAGCCAGTTTCCAGCCCTCCGGTACGTTGCTCCAGCCAACCGTAACCTCCAGATCCTCGCCTCCGTAAACGGATGATGGACGCCCGAGGATGTATACCGATGGAGATGGTGCGGGTATCGAGATCGTGAAGCGTTCCCTGAAGAACTCATACAGATCGCCGCCGGGCGCATTTGGCACACCAGCACTCAACTGCACCGACTCCTCATCTGCATGAAGGTACAGTGCTGACAGTTCAATCTCTCCGCCTCCGGGATTTGTGGCTATTATCTCAAGTTCATCGCCGGGCAGTGCTGAAAACGTTATCGGATCCCCTTTCCAGCTTGCACGTCCATCAGGTGTTGCGTATCCGTCATCGTCTATGAACACGGTTTCTCCGTTCACTTTCACTTCCAGATCGTCATCGACCACAAGAGGCGTCTCTGGCGATGGGCTGGCTGAGAGCGTGTAATCTATGAGGGAGGTGCTTTCGTCTGCGGCTACAGTGTTTGGGGCGAGGATGCAAAGAAGCATCACAGCGACGAGTGTGGTGCGATACTGTGATCTGGTGGATGGCAATACGGTGTCACGGCGATTCGTTGCTTTTATCTTACTCATTTCATCGCTCCGTCAGTGTCGTTTCTCTTTCCGGTATACTGTCCCAACAGCTCCCGCATCCTTTCATGCACCCCGATCACCACCTCAATCATATCGACAAAGTGTTCCGCCGCAGCCAGCATCCCATGTCACCTCGCTCCACTAACCCCTCGCTCCACACGCTTTGCGCCATCAAAGACCTCTTGCAGACTGAAACCAGCGGTCTTCTCCTGAAGTTATCTTGTTGTATCTCCGAGTCTCGGTGTGATGATCTGAAGATTTGTAAGTATGCTTCCATCTCGTTCATATATCACAACTCCTTTCCGTACGATCTTTTTAGCGAATTCGCTCATGTTAGCCCCCTTGATTGAATCGACTGATTTTATTATTCCCATCAAACCAATCTCCTTGCATGTTCAAGAACGCTCTTTATGAACAGGTTATCCCTCTTCATAGCATCAAACTCATCTCTTGTGTAAACCAGAGGTTCTATCGGCAGGTCAGTCAGATCAAGTATCTTTCCGATCCTGTCAAAGAACCGCTCCTTGAAATCTCCAACGATGATCAGGTCGATATCGCTTCCCTCATGAACGTCCCCTCTGGCAAAAGAGCCGTACAGGTAAACCTCGTAGTTGAACCGTTCTTTCAGTTCCTCCGAGAATCTCTTTATCTCTTGGAGGATCTCTTCACGCTTTCCGATATCAATTCTGCATAGCTTATGCATTGTTCTGCATCCTCCATCTCGTAGAACTCGGCAGGTGCTAACTCGCCAGCCAATCCGTCAGGGTACCTCGTTGGAATATAGAACATATCCAGATGACGGGCATAAGATTCTACCTCGGAAAAACCCTTTTCAATCTTTTTACACTCTCTTACCAATTCCTTAATGGAATGCGTTATGATTGAGGTGTATCCGTGCGAATAAAGGAAAAACTTGAGGGTCTTCTCCGCTGATTGCTGTGCCTGAAAACATGCCCAGTTATAATGCCCGCTCTTCAGGCTGTCCTTTGCAGCTTTCAGATCTTCTTCTGCCTGTGTGAACCATTTTTTTGTTTCTCTCATTGCTTTAGCCCTCCGTCAATCTTGTTATACTCGATCATCTCCTCAGCCTCATTGTACCCGCTCCTCCAGCACCTTCCGTATCGCAAGCAGATTCAGCCTCGATTGCGGTTTGATGATTCCGGTATCCAGATCAAGGAACAGGATGTTATCTTCGATCAGGAACTGCTTTGCAGGTCTGTTCAATCCATCACTATCGATATCTTCCGCGTCTACAAACCTTCTGAGAATATTGACAACGTCTTCCTTTTCGACAAGATATCTCGTCTCTCCAATCGCTATTCCGGGTTTGGTATAATCCAGATAGTCAAGTAGATCCTTTAACTGGTTCACTCTCGTAGCAAGTATCTTCTTTGCAAATCTCTCCTTTTCATCGATACGAATCAACTCCAGCAGGAAGATCGGCTTTCCGCCGCAATAATCCCACGCCGTTTGTGTCTCGCCATCCGTAAAACCGTACTCTCCCAGAAACGCGGTAGTCGTCCCACGATCGAAGTCATCCACCAGCAGATACCTGCATCGTCCTGATAGCATCGCCTCACTGTAGATCTGTTCAATGAAGAGCGAATCCGAAGTTGCCACGAAGACATGTGCCAGGTGCCTTTCCTTCGTCAGGTCTATGAAGAAGTTGAACAGTTCATAGATAAGCGAACTATTCACGTTCACATCCCCGATCTTCTGCAACTCATCCACGATCAACACAGGCTGCTTACCTGTTGCCTCCACCTCTTCAAAGAGTTTGATTATATATGAAAAGGCGTTCTTCGGCTTCTTGTCCTTGAACACATAATCCATAAACTCCTTAGTAATCGGTATCCCTGCAACTTTTGTGACAGACGAAACTAATTCAGCAAGCGTCTCCTTCTTCTTCCTCGTCGCCCCCTCAGCCTCCATCTCCATCTCAAATAGCGACTCGATGAACTCATCATAACTCGCTAAGAATTTAGTCCTGAGGTTGATGTAGAAGACTACATACTCATCTGGCAGTTCTTCTATCGTATGAGTGATTAACTCAGTCTTTCCGCTGTTTATCGGTCCGTAGATAAAGGTGATCAGGGTTGGTCGGCTGTCCAGTATTGCCCGTATCTCTCGTGTCTCCTTTTCACGATTGTGAAATTCTACGTCTCTCATAGTTCTTCCCTCCTAACAGATTCTCTCGTCATCATAAGAGGCTTCACCTCACCACCCTCTCCACCACCGCCCCCACGTCCTCGATCCACCGCATCCGGTACCCCCCGGCATCCACGAGACCAGCAAACGCCCGGTGCACAATATCCCTCGCCTCACCGCTCTCCGAAACAGCATCCTCAAGGAGCACATAATCCTTCACCTTAAACGCATCCAGCACAAACTGCCTGACCTTCTCAACCCTCTCTCGATCAAACTCTGGCTTAAAGAACTCGACAAACTCAGCAATCCGCTCATCCGCAGGATTATAAAACACCTCCCCGGCAACAGAGTCAACCAGACAGACAGAAACGAACCTGCTCACATAGTTATGCGCAAACCCCTCCGACTGAATCTCATAGACGACACGCTCATCCCACCCAGTAGGGGATGCGACACCGATCACATGCAGGTACTGCCCCGTTTCGGCATCAGGGATCGACCCTCCAAGAAGCGTTAGAAACTCAGAAAGCCCAACCCGCCGCGTATCAAAACCGTACTCCTTATGCTCATCAAGATGCGAGAACGAGACCGCCTCGACAACGACTTTCTTCACCTTCTCACCAAACACCATGTACTTCCGCGCCTCGACCGCATACACAGATCTCGGATTCAGAGGACCCGCATCGCCCCCGCTTCCTGCGCTCATCCTGAGGTGACCATCGCCCCATGTGTTTATCCGGTAGTTCTTGTCCTCGATAGGGTTGTGAATCCGTACGGGAAACTCGTGCATCTTGGCATCGAACCGTGCGATGTAATTGAGTTCATAGAGCTTCGCATCCTCGCCTGTGACAAGCCGCAGCGGTTTTCCTGCGATGACCTCGCCGATCTCCCTCAGACGATCCTCGATCTCACCCTTTTTGAGTAGGGTCGCCTTCTTCTCGGAATTAAGAGCGTTCTCCTTCTCTGCAAGACTTCTCTTCAGATTGTCCAGTTCCATGATCTCGTTTGCAAGCAGCCTCCGATCCTCTGCCTGCTCCTGCTCCATCCGCGCCTCGAGCTCCTGCTCCTGCGCCTCAATCTCCCGCCTTCGCGCCTCGATCGCGTCAAGCTGATCCGCCCAGACCCGATCCATCGCAGCGAACCGCTGGAGAAGGCGATCCCGCTCCGCGGTTAGTGACTCAAGCGTCCTCTCTGCGCCGTCCTTCGCAATCGACTCCTTCAGGAGTTCGCCTTCGAGCTGAGATATCCGGTTCGTAAGCGTAAGATTCTCATCATCAATCGATTCAAACTCGGTAAGGCGCGATTCAAGCTCCCGCATCCTCTGCTCGCCCTCCGCAATCACGCGCTCCCGCATTGCCTCAGACTCCGCAACCTTCACGAGAATTCCTGATTTCAGCCATGACAAGCCGTATCGCTCGATGCAACCGAATGTGATCTTCTCGATTTTGTGCTGCACCGTCATGTACCGGTTCTTAAACGCGATCTTCAAGTCCTTCAGAATCGTTGGATCATCGAGCAGGGTATCGAGGTTGGCATACCCCAGCTCATAGTAATCCGTGATCAGTTCGTAGAGCCCTTCCTTTTTCCTTGCAATCTTTTCCACTGCTTCATCAATCGTTAGAATATCGAAGATGTGGTATCTCTCGAAATCCCGGGCGAGTTTCAGTTCGTTCTCCCCAAACCCGGATGTCATCGGATTATCCTCCCGGTTCACCCACGAGGATGTTGCAAGCAGGAGTCTTGCAAGCGCAAATCTGCTTGATGCATCGTTGTAGATATCCACGGGCATGGTTATGCATTCTGTCTCGAATCGCTCAAGATTCTCGGAAGTCTCGTTGTATAACTCGATTCTTTTTATTTCCGGAGTCCTCTTGAGTCGTTCGAGGTCGTATCTCAGCACACGTTCCACCACTTTCAATACCCGGTCATATTCATCAGTCCATTCTGCCATAATCAAACCTCCTTGAAGTATCTTATCTCGCTCTCGATCTTCTCGCGGATCAATCCCAGAGCATCGCCGTATCCGCTGATAAGGATCCGTACCCTGCCGCCATCCGTTAGATTGATCGAGACATCCGCCTTTCCCTTCCTTGTAGAGACCTCGTAAGTCCGTTCAAACTCTGTCTCGGTTATGAGCACGCCTTTCTGTTTAGCCATTATAAATCCAAGAAACTTCCTTACCGTCTCCGGATCTCCCTCAAGTGTGGTTTCAATCGATAGCTCCTCTTTTTCGATCTCAAAGGAGACGTCATTTAAGGAATACACGCTCACATTCTCTCTTGACAATCTCGAATACAGGTCTTCAACAAAATCCTCTACGTTCTCGCCTTTGAATAAGATCGGGACTCCGTCTGGTTTTTCCACGCCCGCCATAGCTTTCCATCGCTCTATCGCATAGTCGATCCTCTTTCGCTCTGCATCATCTGTATATTTTGCAACTATGAGGTACATCTGAAATCACCGGTACTACTCATTCTCCATTCCAATCCTATATAAATTTTTCTCCACAATGGAGAAATAATGATATGGTTCTATTTCAGCGTGACGCCAGAACAACAGTAACATTATCTTTTGCACCACGCGCAAGAGCAGCCTTAACCAGACGTCTGCACCCATCATCTCGGCTCCGTGACATGGAAATGGAAACCTCCGCCTGGATTTCCGCATCCTCTAATGTATCACTGAGACCATCTGAAGAGAGGAGCAGCATACCGCTGCCGAGTTTTACATCATAGAGGTCTGGCTTGATACCTTTCTGTCCGATCACCTTTGTCACGATGTTCTTCTTAGGGTGACTGAAAGCCTCCTCCTCTGTGATGGCCCCTCGATCCACAAGCGCCTGAACGTAAGAGTGATCCCTCGTCACCTGCACAATCTCATCTCTACCTCGATCCCTGCCCCCCACTCCGGATTCTATCAGGTACGCCCTGCTGTCGCCAACATTCGCAACCACACCTGTGCCATCATCCAAAAGAAGCGCAGCCACAAGCGTTGTTCCCATGTCGCGACGCTCATGCACAAGTTCCGACTGATAGCAGACCTCCTCGTTCGCCTTTGTAAAGCCCGCTCTCAGCAGTTCTTTCATCGTTTCGAGAGTAATGGTCTTTCGAGCAGCAACCCTCCTCTTCACAGTCTCCACAAGCTCTA
>DASC01000052.1:11594-15653 GCA_002503595.1 Candidatus Methanogaster sp. UBA203
CACTCAAAACACCGCACTCCGCCTGCAAACATACAATCGTCTCTGCAAGTATAACATTTTTTCAGTACCCCATCACCAGCAACACATACACAGCCATCCACATCTTACCCCTACCACCATCAACCAACAAATCCCAGCCAAACCAATTTTTCATACCGCACGTTCCCTATAAACCCCATCCAATCGATCCAGTATCTCTTATAGTCT
This sequence comes from Candidatus Methanogaster sp. UBA203, assembly GCA_002503595.1. GTDB lineage: Archaea > Halobacteriota > Methanosarcinia > Methanosarcinales > Methanogasteraceae > Methanogaster_A. The sequence goes on from DASC01000052.1 coordinate 11,802, forward strand.
GACTGCGCAGACCGCAGACCTTTCTACGTATCAGACTATTTTCAATCGTAAACACCTTGCCCAATTTCACAACAGAATCTTTATAGAGTTTACCGGTCTTGAAATCGCTCTCTGTTATCCTGTAATCCAGTTCATCCAATATATGAGGGATACGAGATGTAACAGCAACCAGAACCACGTCTCTGTATCGTTTGTTGTACCAATTCGCAGAAACAACCAACGCAGGTCTCTTTTTAACTGCGGTCAGGTCGGTGAATGGAAATGGGACTAATACAATGTCGCCCTGCTCATAAATCGTCATAATAGGCGTCCTCTTCATTATCCCAGAATTCAAAAGCACTCTCTGATAATCTTAACCAGTCTTTATTCCCATAACCCTCGTTGATATCTTCTTTGAAAACAACGATAACTTTCATGGTTCTATGAACCGGAACATCTTCCAATAATTCCACGACGCCGTTACGGTATATTCCTTCCAATGCACATTTCATTGTGTCCACCTTCATTTTGATCTTTGGAAATCAAGTATCCACTTTCAGCCACAAACATTTCAATCCTCTGTTTCGCCTTGACCAATCACATAAGACATAATACGCGTCTCACTCTTCTTTTCAAGGATTATTATGTACTTCATGATCACATCTTATGTTGGTTTATATTCAATTTACCCCACACCACCCCATCGTCACTCCATCATCTCCCCATCTTCACCTGATGCAGTAGTCCAATTAGTCTTTCACACATTCGCATTCCGCGCTCTTTCCGCGCTTCGACATTCGGCGCAGCGCCGCCCAGCTTTCGTATTACATCCAGATTCTCTTCCACGAACGGAAGGATTTCATCTTTCGTGATCGGCTCTGCTGCCATAAGTGAACTGTATACCGCTTCAAGTTTATCGATCAAGATTTCAGGCTCTGCGTATCTATTCTTGCAATAATTCTCGAAATCACGGATCAGCCTGAACGAATTGGTGAAATTCTGCACGATCTCACGCCTATACGAATCTTGCAGATTCTCCATCACCTGTGAGGCAAGAGCATCGATGGATCCGTAGAACATCTTTTTGAAATCGCCATATTTACATGCGTAGGTAAATTGCTTCTCCCTGATCGGCACTTCTATCTGTGGTGTCGTTCCAAGTTTAACAACTCCGGAAACTCCAAATTCCATTTTAAGTGCATCTTCGCACCGGATATCTGTTTCGAAGTACATCAGACGTGTTCCACCCTTTGCCGGGATGCTCACACCGAGTTCGGGTGGGATTGACACCACGTACTTATTTCTATTTTTATTCGTATCGAAACTGCTGTCCACGATGCGAACCCGTTTGTAATCAAGGTGGGCTTTGGTAATCATGAGAGCCTGCTCGGTGTACAGGGTAACATTCCACTCGGTAACCGGATAGTCGGCGCGATTCACAATTTTCAGCAAAAACCAGTAGATGTTCGGGTTTTTATCGCTGATCCATTGTTTGATTCCTATCAGTTCTCCAAATTCCATTGGTTTTTCTGCACCCCAGACGAAGTCTTTATCAAGGGGATCCCAGACCGTGCGGATTGTGGTAAATTCAGGGGGTGAAATTCTATCTCGCTCATAATCTGCTCTACCCCCTATCACCTCGGCATCAGCACCTATTTGGAGATTAAAAGTATCTTTGGTCTTGTAATCTCTATCCATGAGATCTTTGAATTCTACAGAGTAGTCAACCGGAACTTCACCTTTTTCAGTTGGTTTTATGTTAACGTTCAGCGTTTTTTGCTCGCCAACATCGAGTTTCTTGATAGTTCCAAGTTCTCGCACCTCAAGACCGGTTACGAAAGTAATCGCTATGGCTACGGCATGAGCAGTTCCCTTGTTTGTTACTGTTAAATCTCGATGTCTCCAGGCATCGTACTCCATCTTCGGGAGTAGTTCGATGCTGATCGAAGGTTTGCTCTCGTCGATCAATTTCTTAACTGCGTCATTACTCTGATTAGCATAAGTTATCGCGCTGCTACAATCGTTTGCGTTAAAAGCAGACTGTGCTTCGACGTTTAGTTCTTTGGCGTGTTTTATTGTGATTCCAAGCCTCTCTGCCTTTTCTATCGAGATGTTTGCGGATTTTATTCGTTCAGATGTACCTTTTCGCATCTGTTCTAACTCTCTCTGCTTGCGTGCCTGTTCTGCTTTTCGCTGCATAAAATCCTTCACCGCAGCATCGACCTTTTCATTACACTTGTATGCATACTCTTTAGCAGTTGCAATGTGGTAGTTGCAGGGGTATCAGCTGGCGTCGCTGTGCCTGTTCTTTTTCCAAATGTTTTGTCCCACTCTTTCTTTCCGTTGGAATAGGTCTTCACAAGCCAAACATCATCGTCACCGCGCAACCTCGTGCGTCCAGTAAGGATATAACCACCATCTGATGTTTGTTTGGCAGATTCTATCCAATCATCGGCAGTCCCTTTGAATGACCCATCCCACTCTTTCTTTCCGTTGGAATCAGTCTTCACGATCCAGAAATCACCATCACCCCCAAACACATCTATACCTCCTGCGAGGATGTAACCACCATCAGCCGTCTGCTGGACAGACTCTGCGCGGTCACAGTCAGTCCCTCCAAATGTCTTATCCCATTGTTTATTTCCGTTGGAATCGGTCTTCACAAGCCAAAAATCGCTGTCACCAGCACCGTACGACCTCGTGGATCCTCCAATGATGTAACCGCCATTCGTAGTCTGCTGGACGGAATATGCAGCATCTCTGTCAATTCCTCCGAAAGTCTTATCCCACTCTTTGTTTCCGTTGGAATCGGTTTTTATTAGCCAAACATTGCTGTCACCACTATCGCGTGATCCAGTATATGTGTAATGTAGCCACCGCCAGCCGTCTGCTGGACAGACTCTGCACCGTCCCAGTCAGGCCCTCCAAATGTCTTATCCCACTCTTCATTTCCCTCTGAATCAGTTTTCGCGAGCCAAACATCATTGGAACCAGCACCATACGATTTCGTTCCCCCTGCAAGGATGTAGCCACCATCGGAGGTCTGCTGAATAGAATGTGCCGAATCATCTTCAGCACATATCACGTTCGCGAGTACAAGCAACAGTACGATTCCAATAATTCGGTTCATGATCTTCTTGAGATTCTACACCGCGTCACCTGATGATAAATATTGCGATTGCACCCTCACACTTCCGGTGCATTCGGCATACCGCATCCCGTACCCTGCGGCATCCACCAGATCGCGAAAACACTCTTTTCAGCAAGACGCCCCGCACTTCATCGATCCTTCTCCTGCCTTTCTCCACCATCAACCTCTCGAAAGATATACCCCTTCCCAGCCTCAACAAGCTCGCCAAACATCTCTGCCTCCTCCGTACCCGTTAGCTCCCTGACCGCCTTCGGATACCACCCCGAAAGCACAGTCTTCCTCTCCGCAACCACCCGCTCGAAATCCGCAAGAACTATCTCCCGCCTCGGCTTCCCTTCCTTTATCCGCTCCCGAAGCGGTATCCTCGCCGCCTTCTCGCAGATATCGATGATCTCGGCGCTGGCGTAGCCGTCAGTCATCGCCGCAAGCTCTGCCACATCCACCTTACAGGGCTTATCCGTAAGCCCGATCTCAAATATCTTCTTTCGTGCCGGAAGGTCAGGATGCGGGATAAAGACGGTCGTATCGAACCTCCCCGCCCTTCGGAGCGCGATATCCACATCCCACGGTCGGTTCGTGGCTGCGAGCACGAGGTATCGCTTCTCGGCACCCTTCGCCTCGAGCCCGTCCATCTGCGAGAGGAGTTCGTTTACAAGACTGCGCTCATGCCCCTCCTGTGATCCTGATCGCTCTCCGGCAAGGGCATCGATCTCATCGAAGAA
>DASC01000049.1:0-1216 GCA_002503595.1 Candidatus Methanogaster sp. UBA203
GGCAAAGGCATGATCGTCTGCATGAGCAGGCGTATCTGTGTAAAACTTCATGATGAGATCGTCAGGTTGATGCCGGAGTGGTATCACGAAGACGATGATAATGGTTTTGTAAAAGTCGTCATGACCGGCTCTGCAGGTGATCCGCTGGGATGGCAGGAGCATATTCGAACCAAAGCGCGGCGTAGGGTGCTTGGGGACCGGATGAAAGACCCATCCGACTCGCTTAAGCTGGTTATCGTCAGGGATATGTGGCTTACCGGGTTTGATGTTCCAAGCCTTCACACGATGTATATCGACAAACCGATGCGCGGTCACGGACTTATGCAGGCGATCGCAAGAGCCAACCGCGTCTTCAAGGATAAGCCTGGTGGTGTTGTTGTTGACTATCTGGGAATAGCGCACGAGTTGAAGGAGTCGTTATCAGAATATAGCAGAAGCGGGGGACGCGGCAAAACAACGTTTGATCAGGAGGAAGCGGTTGCGGTAATGCTTGAGAAATACGAGATCGTGTCTGCGATTTTCCATGGGTTTGATCACTCCAAATTCTTTACCGGAACGCCAAAAGAGCGGATGACTCTTATTCCGGCTGCAATGGAGTACATACTCAAGCAGGACGACGGCAATGAGCGGTGTTTGAGATATGTTACCGAATTATCAAAGGCGTTTGCTCTTGCCGTACCGCATGAGGATGCTCTCAAGATTCGAGATGATCTCGGGTTCTTTCAGGCTGTAAGGGCAGGTCTTGCCAAGACTACCGCATCAACGGACAGACCACCGGAAGAACTGGACTATCGCGATCAGACAGATTATATCAAAAGCTATCGCCTCGGATAAAGTTATAGACATCTTTGCTGCCGCAGGGCTTCCCCAGCCGGACATCTCGATACTTTCCGATGAATTTTTGGCAGAAGTCAAAGGAATGCCGCATAAGAATCTTGCGCTCGAACTCCTCAAGAAACTACTCAATGACGAGATAAAGATATGATCAAGAACGAATCTGATAGAGAGTAGGTCTTTTGCGGATATGCTGGAAAATACGATCAAGCGATATCAGAATAAGAGTATAGAAACGGCTCGGGTCACCCGAAGAACTGATAGAACTGGCAAAAGAGATGCGCGAAGCAAGGCGTAGAGGGGACGAACTGAATCTGAGTGAGGAGGAGCTTGCTTTTTACGATGCTCTCGAGGTAAATGATAGCGCTGTTGCGGTTCTGGG
>DASC01000049.1:1314-14608 GCA_002503595.1 Candidatus Methanogaster sp. UBA203
GGCGACAGAGACCGTGCTGGAACAGGCAGCGCTGATATGCAACGTCCGGATCGAAACTTAAAGCCGCTATAAATTGGGCAGTATGGGTCATGAGACAGATCCGGAAGAGTTTATTTCGTAAGTGGACGATCCAACGCCAACTGTAACATCCAAGAACCCGACACCCACCATGATGTCGGCGCCCGGCATAAGTGCCCCCGCCCCGACTGCTACACTAATGTACCGCGCAACGATTGAGCGTCCGGTCACAGCGTTCTCTGTGCTGCTGCCGCTGACACGTTTCTCGTAGTCTTCCACGAGTGCCGTACCCACTCCGGAAAACCCTTGTGCTCACGGAACCACTCCCGCATGAACCGGATGGTCTTTGGATCGGACGGATACCCGCTGCCGAAATCCCCGACCTCCCGCCGCAGCGTCTCGACTGCGTGATCCCTCTGCACCTTTGCGATAATGGACGCTGCGGCAACGATCGGGTAGGTCGCATCGGCTTTGTGCCGTGCAGTAATCATGAGATGGTGCTTGCAGGACCCCTGCACGTTTCTTCCGAACCGCGCCTCATTGACATCGGCAGCATCCAGGAATGCATGTTCGGGTTTCAGGTTCTCAAGCACTCTTGCAAATGCCTTGACCATGATCTCGTTCATCGTCATGACCGTGCGCAGTTCGTCGATCTGGTGTGCGCTCACCTCCAGTACAAACCAGCCGTCAACTATTTTTTTTATCTCTCCGTCAAAAAACTCGCGTCTCTTTGGAGTCAGTTTCTTGGAGTCTTTCAGACCGAGTCCATCGATCAGACGCATCCTTTCCTCCTCTACAAGCACGCCGGCAACGCACATCGGACCGATCACCGGACCTTTGCCTGCTTCATCGATTCCTGCGATCTTCATGGTCGGTGATGGCACAGAGGGGGGATAAATGTATTTATGACTCTGTTAAAATTTATTCAAGGTGCGCCGACGTGCTTGCTCGAGTATTTGACCGAGATCACGGCACCATCTGAAAATCCGAATACGTTTCCATCGATTATCGGTTCGCGATTGTCCGTTAAATTCGCGCAATTCGTGATGAAACACGGCAAAACATCACCACGCCCACCGTCATCCTCAGCACCGGAGAGACTTGACATCCGAAACGTCCTTGACATTCCGAAACCTTTTAATATTCTCCTGCCATCCACTATATCTACCTATGAGTAAATCCTTGTTTCGCATGAACCATCTCCAGATAGCAGATGGATAACACTTCATGATCGTTATAAGTTAACAAACGGAGCAGTAGGTGAATATCGGTGACCAATAATTCAAGCAATACTCAAGTGTGTTACCAGTGCGGCACCTGTACTGCCATCTGTCCTGTGCGTAGGGTTGTGAAATTCTCTCCGAGAGTCGCAATCTACGATTCAAACATCTACGACACAGATACAGACGTCTGGGATTGTCTTACCTGCGGACAGTGCGAAGTGGCGTGTCCACAGGGTGTGCGGTTGCTGGACTTCTTCCTCGATCAGAGAATCGGGGGCAAGCCCAGCGATATCGTGCACAAAGGCGTCTTTACAGAACTGGCAGACTTGATGACGCGGCTTGGTAACAGCAAAACGACCCTCCTTGAGGGTGACGGCGCATCCGGAATCGGATACTTCCCCGGATGTGTGGACTTCCACGACATGTTCTTTGACCTGGATGTGGATTTTGGAGAGATTGCAACGTCCTCTGTAACGCTCCTCGCAAAAGCAGGACTCAGCCCTAGAATCATGCAGCTCAAATGCTGCGGGCACGACGAGCTCTGGCAGGGGAATCAGGAGATGTTCGATAAGCTCAAAGAGGCGAACACGAAGATCATCAACGAGAGCGGAATCGAAACGCTCGTTGTGAGCTGTGCGGAGTGCTACAGGACATTTCTGATGGATTACGACCTAGATTGCGAGGTTAAGCACATCAGTCAGGTTCTCGCAGATGCTGATCTCGGAATAACGAATGGCAGTGCGACTGCTGCAATCCATGACGCGTGCAGGCTCGGACGCCACACAGGCGAGTATGAGGCCCCACGAAAGGCGATTGCAGCAACCGGCGCAAACATCGTCGAGATGCAGCACAACAAGGAGAACGCTCTCTGTTGCGGCGTCAGTTCGATGATGAACTGCAACGACCGCACAAAAGCACTCCGGGTCCTGCGGATGGATGAGGCGAAAGCGACGGGTGCGGATGTGCTGATCACGTCGTGTCCGAAGTGTCTTGCACATCTGAACTGCCTCAAGGAAGAGGAGGATTCCGAGCACGGGCATGATTACCCGTTTGAGGTGATGGATCTTACCGTGTATCTGGCACGCAAACTTGGTAGTGGCAATGGCGGCGATGGAGGCGATGGAGATGAGTGACACAATCAAGACAAGCGATCTCGACAAGGCATTCAAAGACGAGGTGCTGACCGAACCCGGTGCTGAAAAATTGATTTTGTGCTTCAACTGCACGGGCTGTACTGCCGGCTGCACGATGGCGGAGCACGAGCCAAACTACAACATCAGGCAGCTCCTCAGGATGGCAAATCTCGGAATGCGGGATGAGCTTCTGAACCATCCGTACCTCTGGAACTGCACGACCTGCTACAAGTGCCAGGAGAGATGCCCGCAGGGTGTTCCGAACGTGGACATCCTTTTAAAGATCCGAACGATGGCTGTGCACAGCGGAATCATGCTCGACAATCACAGGAAGGTTGCGCAGTTGATGGCAAAGACCGGGCACGCAGTCCCGATAAACGATGATAACAAGGAGAAGCGGAAAAAACTCGGGTTAAATGAGCTCCCTGAGACCGTGCACAACTACCCTGATGCGCTAGAAGAGGTGCACAAGATCGTTGCTACAACGAAGTTTGATAAACTGACGGAGGACAAATCATGAGTGAACTATCATTCTTCCTCGGATGTATCGCGCCGAACAGGTACCCTGGAATCGAGAAAGCCACAAAGATCGTGATGGAAGAATTAGGCGTGCATCTTCTGGAACTGAAAGGGGCGTCATGCTGTCCCGCGCCCGGTGTTTTCAGGTCATTCGACAAGCTCACATGGCTTGCGCTTGCATCTCGAAACGTTGTGCTATCCGAAGAGATGGGTGTAGACCTCCTGACGGTCTGCAACGGATGCTTTGGGTCGCTTGTGGATGCGAACAACCTCTTGAAAGAAGATGAGCAACTCCGAAGCGATGTTAACAAAGTGCTTGCAGAGGTCGGACGCGAGTTCAAGGGTACGATCCGGGTGCGCCACATCATGGAGTACCTGTACGATGACGTTGGTGTCGAGAAGGTCAAAGAATCGATCAAATACCCTGTTGACCTGAAGGTCGCTGTCCATTACGGCTGCCACCTGATCAAGCCGTCGAAGGAGCGGCATCTCGGCAGTATCGAGAACCCGACGTTCTTTGACGAGCTTGTTGAGGCAACAGGAGCGGAATCGGTGATGTACAAGGACAAGAACGCGTGCTGCGGCGCAGGCGGCGGTGTGCGGACATCAGCCCTTGAGACCGCACTCAAGCTTGCCAGAGCGAAACTCGAAAATGCGAAGGCGGCTGGCGTTGACTGCATCGTGGACGCATGTCCCTTCTGCCACCTCCAGATGGATGTTGGTCAGACCGAAATTGCAAAGAAGTTCGGAGATGTTTTTAATATGCCAATCGTTCACTATTCACAGCTTCTCGGGCTTGGGATGGGATATACCCCACAGGAACTCGGTATCGACATGAACTACGTCAAGAACGACAAGTTCATATCAAAGATTGAGGAGATAGGGGGTGGCAAGTAATGGCAGAATTAGTAGGAGCGGTCGCGGTTGCTGGAGGCGGCATCGCTGGCATCCAGTCAGCGCTCGACCTTGCTGACAGCGGGCTTAAGGTCTACCTGATCGAGTCGACCCCGTCGATCGGCGGCGTGATGGCGCAGCTCGACAAGACATTCCCGACGCTCGACTGTTCGATGTGTACGCTCTCGCCAAAGCTTGCGGAGGCGTCAAGACACCCGAACATCGAACTCCTGACCTACAGCGAGATCAAGGAGATATCGGGAACTGCTGGCAACTTCGAGGTCACGGTAACGAGAAAAGCAACGTTTGTTGATCCTGACAAGTGTACCGCGTGCGAACTCTGTCTTGCCAAGTGCCCCTCAAAGGTTCTTGACGAGTACAACGCCGGAATGAGCAAGAGAAAGGCGATCTACCTTCCGTTCCCGCAGGCAGTGCCAAGGGTGATGACGATCGATGCCGAGCACTGTCTCTATCTGACAAAGGGCAAGTGCGGCAACTGCAAGAAGGTCTGTGAGAACGACGCGATCGACTACGAGATGAAAGACAGGGATGAGGCGATCAACGTCGGATCAGTCATCCTCTCGACAGGATTTACGCCGTTTGACCCGACCGAACTTGAGCAGTACCATTATGAGCACCCCGATGTCGTGACATCTCTTGAGTTCGAGAGGCTCCTCTCCTCATCAGGTCCGTATGTGGGTCATGTGAAGATGGCGAACGGCGAAACTCCGAAGAAGATCGCGTGGCTCCAGTGCATAGGATCACGCAACCCAGAGATCGGGCGTCCGAACTGTTCTGCGGTCTGCTGCATGTACGCAACCAAGGAAGCGATGGTTGCGATGGAGCATGACTCAGAACTCGAGACCACGATCTTCAACATCGATGTGCGGGCGTTTGGAAAGGGCTTTGAGCAGTTCTACCAGCGTGCGAAGAATGAAAAGGGGACCAGGTTCATCCGTTCACGCCCATCAGGTGTTGACATCGATCCGGTCACAAACCAGCTGTCCCTGCGATACGAGGTCGAGGGATCGACCGAAACAGCGTGCGAGGAGTTTGACATGGTCGTGCTCTCGATCGGTCTCACGCCATCAGAATCGAGCAAGAAGCTTGCGGAGATTGCAGGTGTTTCCATGGACGAGTACGGAAACATCGCAACCACAATCGATGCGCCGATGACGACGAGCGTTCCCGGAATCTTCGCATGTGGCACGATCGCCGCACCAAAGGACATACCTGACACGGTGGCGGACGCATCAGGCGCAGCATCGAAGGCACACTCGATCCTTGCATCAGAGCGTGGAACGCTCGTAACCGAGCGGACGTATCCGCCTGAGAAGGACGTAACAGAGGAGGAACCGAGAATCGGAGTCGTCGTCTGCGACTGCGGAATCAACATCGCATCAGTTGTGGACGTTCCCGCGGTCGTCGAGTACGTAAATACCCTGCCTCATGTGGTTCACGCTTATGAGCAGACGTATGCGTGCTCAACAGACTCGCTAGACCACATAAAGGATGTAATCAAGGAACACAACTTAAATAGGGTCGTTGTAGCCTCGTGTACCCCGAGAACGCACGAACCGCTCTTCCAGGATACGTGCAGGGACGCAGGCTTGAACCCGTACCTATTCGAGCTTGCAAACATCAGGGAGCACTGTTCGTGGGTGCACCAGCAGGAGCCCGATCGGGCTACCGAGAAGGCAAAAGACATCATCAGGATGAGCGTTGCACGGGTTGCACTTCTCGATCCCCTCTACACCCAGAAACTCGACTTCAACCACGGAGGGCTCGTCATCGGCGGCGGTGTTGCAGGCATGACCGCAGCACTCGATATTGCTGAGAAGGGCTTTACGACACACCTTATTGAGAGGGAACCGGAACTCGGCGGTCTTCTCGGGACGTTTACGAGGCTGCAGGACGGAAGAACGACGAGCGAGATCCTTGACCCGATGATTGCGGCTGTTAAGAGCAATCCGAATCTCTCAGTCTACACAGGCACAACGCTTGACGAGGTCGAGGGTGCGATGGGCCGCTTCAAAGGGAAACTCTCTGACGGCACAGAGATCGAGTTTGGTAGCGCAATAATCGCAACCGGAGCAAACGAGTTCGAACCAGAGGGCTACTTCGGATACGGAAGCGATAACGTGATCACGCAGTCGGCACTCGAGGTGAAACTCGACGAAGGAACCGTTGATGCTACGAATGTTGTGATGATCCAGTGTGCAGGCGGCAGAAACGACGAGAGGCCTTACTGCTCACGGGTCTGCTGCACCACAGCGATGAAGAACGCAATCCGGCTGAAGGAGGAAGACCCCGAACGGAATATCTACGTCCTTTACCGTGACATCAGGACGTACGGCGTCTGGGAGGAACTCTACACCCGCGCACGTGAACTCGGCGTCCTATTCATGCGCTACACTGAGGACGACGAGCCGGTTGTTGCGGATGGAACGGTGACGATCACGGACAAACTCCTGAATGACACGAAGTTCGAGATTGCAACAGACCTAGTCGTCCTGAGTGCACCGCTTGTTGCACCAGATGGCGTGGAGGACACTGCAATGCTCTTTAAGGTGCCTGTTGATTCCAACAGGTTCTTCCTCGAGGCGCACATCAAGCTGCGACCAGTTGACTTCGCAACCGATGGCGTATTCCTCGCAGGATGTTCACAGGCACCAAAGCTCGTGGACGAATCGATCTCACAAGCATCCGCTGCCGCATCGCGGGCATGTTCGATCCTTGCGAAGGAACAGCTTGAGACGAGCGGTGTCATCTCGGTCGTGGACGAGGACGTCTGCATCGGCTGCGGCAGGTGCATCGAGGTATGCCCGTACGGCGCACCGGAATTAAAAGAGGTCGAGGTTGTGACCGAGGAGATCACTTACATTACCCGCAAGAGCGAGATCGACCCTGCGATCTGCAAGGGCTGCGGATCATGTGCAGCCGAATGCCCGACAGGTGCGATCACATCACGGCACTTCACCACAAAACAGATATCAGCCGTGATCGACGCATTCGCATTTGCTGATGGTAGCATTGAGGAGGTGGCGTAAATGGCTGAATTCGAACCACGAATCGTGATGTTCTGCTGCAACTGGTGTTCGTATGCAGGAGCAGACCTTGCCGGCGTCGGCAGGCTCCAGTACCCGACAAACACCCGGGTCATACGCGTGATGTGCTCAAGCAGGATACAGCCCACGTTCATCCTGCAGGCATTAAAAGACGGTGCGGACGGCGTTCTGGTCACAGGATGCCACATCGGCGACTGCCACTACATCGACGGCAATGTCCACACCGAGGAGCGGATGGAGAACGTAGTCGATGCGATGAAGCACCTCGGACTCGAGGGCAGGGTGCATCTTGAATGGGTCTCTGCAAGCGAGGGACCGAAGTTCAGGGATACGGTCACCGAGTTTGTCGAGCAGATCAAGGCGCTGGGCCCAAGTCCGCTTCGGGCGGAATAGGCGCGAACGCGAAAGTTTAGGTTATCGCGGGTGGCGGCAGGCGGGTCGTCGCCCGGTTCTTGTTTTTTCGACCAATAAGACGCGAATTGAGTCGCAATGCTTATACGATATTAGCCGGATATCAGATGCATAAGGCGAACATCATGACGACACTAACGTTAAACATACCCAAAGGACTTGGAAACCACATGAAACTTCTGATAGAAGATGGTGTATACCACACAATGGATGAACTTGTTGCAGATGCGGTTCGGATATTGTTGGAGGCTCGAACCCACGCGCCTGTTCAGTCGCACGAATACTACTGGAACAGATTAACGGCAGAGCGCGATGTCGAGATAACAGAGGACGAATTGGACCGGGTAATCCACGAAATCCGCACTGAGATGGTAGAGTGAAGCATGCGTACCTGGATACCAACGTACTGGTTATGGGCATTCTGGGACATAAATCAAATTCAAGGCAGGTACTTGAACTGGTGAACAGTGGAGAGGTTCACGCGGTTATATGCGATTACAGCATCGAGGAGCTAAAGAGAGTACTCAGACGGCTGCTCCCGCGCAAGGAAGCTGATCGCAGGGTATACCTGTTTATAAAATATGTATCATCAAATCCGTTCATGAAAATTGTGAAATATGACTACTATAGGCACAGAGAAGGTCATTTTAAAGAGTATATCGTCAAAAAAGATCTGCCACATCTGATCGTTGCAATCGAAACAAAAACAGAGATGATAATCACAAAGGACAGACATTTCAGCAATCAAGAATTAATCCGTACCCTGACTCCAAGAGAGTTCCTACAGGAATTAGGTAAAAATGTATTCGAAGGCGATGATCTATGATCTGTTGTGAATTGATTGATCTTCTTATTAGTCTTCACCCTTGTGGACGCTGATGTCCGCATCGGCTGCGGCAGGTCTGTTGAGGTATGCCCGACAAGTGCGGTCACATCACGGCACTTCACCATTCTGAGTGCGCGTCACAGCCCACCGATCACATTCGCGTCCAATTGTTTTTATCCGCATCACAATGGCATGCAAATCAGGATAATGTAGCAGTATCACCGCCTACCACGCAAAGACTGCACCGCTTTTGTGACCGGTGCTGTGAATGGGGGTGCTGCCACCGCCATCAACATGGTTACACGGTAAAACTGTTGCAGCACTAAATATTTAATGTGCATCAACACATACATAAGTTCCCATGAAAGAGTTCGAATCCGATTCTGCCAATGTCCGCATCCCTGAAGGATACAGCATGACCGTCATCAAACTATATTTCTGGGTAGGGCTCATCTCGGCGACCCTGCTTCGAGCGATACTAATTGCCGACCATTACAGCGACTTCATTGCACGGGCGCTCTGGTACCTCGGAGTTATCGGGTATATGTGGTTCTTCGCTCACAGGTACCACATCGCCAAACGCAGGTTTGGTGTGATAAAAGACCTGAATCTCCTCGGAAAGATACAGACGCAGGAACCCCTGACAGAAAAGGATTTCGAGGGACTCAATTACATCATGTGGAGCATCTCGGTATCCAAGGAACGCCTGAATTATCTGGTCATCTTTACATTTTCCGTAATAGCTATCATCCTATCGCTGGTGCTGGATCTCGGGTTTGTGAAGTTTTGATGGCGGCGGAATTTGAGTATAAGCGAACGAAAGCATAAATCAAATGCTACTCTATTGGGGTATATACCTCGGTCAAAAGCTCTTCTGGGGGGACCTCTCGCGGGCCATTCAGATAAACTTCCCTTGTTGGACCCACCAACCTCTTCCCACTCTCTTCGACCCACGCAAAGAGTTTTTCATAAGTGGGCGTAACTACTCAGGTATGTTGATTGGTCGACCGATTGCGATTCTGCACTTTCTGGCAAGAAAGATAACCGCAGAGGGCGCAGAGGAATGCAGAGCGTTTAACCGTTTATTTCCCCTCCGCGTCCCTTTGCGTACTCTGCGGTTAAATTCCCGGTTTGGTTACAGTACCTCCCATGTCCCAGATAGTCCATGCATAGTGAATCCCACGATAGTGGTTTTAGGTACCTGAGTAGTTACAAGTGGGCTCGCATTCCTGATATGGTCCTTTGTGGACGATCTTCACCATCTTCCCGATAGGCAGCTCATAGCACTTGATCTCGTCTCCGGAAGTAAGTGTGGGGGTTTCTCATAGTGTATTTTGGTACTCTCGACATAAACCCCTGCCACACCCTACAGTCTCATCGCCCTCTCACGTTCTGATACATCCGCCTGAACCCGAGCAGTGCAAGTATTGCTATGACAAGCGAGATTGCCGAGACGAGGGCCACCATTTCCCCAATCTCGAACGAAAAGAGAGACGCTACCCTCCGCAGGATCATGAAGAAGAGTGCAAGAACCACCAGTTGCAGTGATTTCAGTTCCTTTGGTATAAACTTTATCAGAGAATACCCATAATAGAATGCAGCCACCATAATGACCACGGCGAGCAGTTCTATGAATTGTGCAGCTGTTTCGTATTCCATTATCTGAAAATCTCCCCTATTTTGTCGATTATAACCATTTCCGGACTCTTTGACAGTATATCTTCATATTCCTCGAATTTTCGTATCTGTTCCTTGCTTCCTATGATGGCAAGTATCGAATCTTCCTCGATGGTAGTATTTCCGTGCATATCGGTCACCGTCCTTCCCTCCTTCTCGATCCCGATGACTGTGCAGCCGACATTTGATCTGAGGTCGAGTCCTTCAAGTGTCTTTCCTGCAAACGGCGATCCTTCCCTGACATGGTACTTCTCGATCTCGATCCCCTCGTAGAGCATCACGACATCCTCTTTGTGCTCAGAGATTACGAGTTTCGCAACCATCTGCCCGACCACGATGGAGACCGATGCCACATAATCGGCGCCCGCCCTGTAGATTTTATCGCATATCGGTGCGTTCGCCCTCGTCAGAATGATGGCGTTCGGGTTCAGAGTCCTTGCGACAAGGGTTGCAAAGATTGCGTCTGTATCGATGTTTAACGCTATTATTATCGTTGATGCAGACGCAACACCAGCCCTCTTGAGGATCTCTTCGTTCGAACCGTCCCCGACCACATAGTCAAATCCCTTATCCAACAGAGCGTCTTCGTTCCTGTCCACCACAACAAATTCCGCACGAGCGCGCTTTAATTCATCAACGATGCTCTTGCCGACGTCCCCATACCCGACAACCACCAGACGCTCTTCTCGCTCCATCGCCATATTCCAAAATCACCTCACCTGAACCAGTTTCTTCAACTTCAAGAGTTGCGCTTCAGTTCCGACCGCCAGCAGAATCGAGTTGGATTTGAGCACCTCTGCAGGTCTCGGGTTTAACGAGAGTTCGCCGCCTGCCCATATCCCTATGATGTTGCACCCTGTCCGCGTCCTTATTCCGGCATCCCTCAAACTCTTTCCTATGAGTTCGCTTTTAGGATAGATCGGGAATTCGATTATCTCAACGTCTTTTAAAAATTCGGTCGCACCGACCAGATGGCTGACCGTCGGATCCACCGCCTTTCTTCCGATGAAAGAGCCAAGCATCGACTTCGGAGCGATCACGTTGCTTGCGCCGGCATACTCCAGATATTCCCTCTTTGACAGATCCTCAAGAATGGCAATTATCGTAAGATCGCTCATCTCTCTTGCGGTCAAGATGATGTTTGCATCCATTTCATCGCTTTCATTGGTTATCAGGCAGTTAGCCGTCCGTATATTCGCTCCATCGAGTGTATCTTTATCGCTCGAATCTCCGTGGATGCAGAGGATGCCTTTCTCAAACAGATCCTTAACGATCGTTTCGTCGCTTTCAACCACCACGAAAGGGGTATTCTGATGCGCAAGTTCCTCGATCAGACTCTCGACCATCGGGCTATATCCGCAGATGATCAGGTGATCCGAGAGTTTCGATGGCACGCGCGTGGGCAGCAGGGATTTCACGCGTGCGTCGAGCCACGGCGTGAGGACCAGAGGGAAGAGCATTCCGAACAGGAAGATCACCCCTGAAATGGCGGCTATGACAGAGAATACCCTCCCGGTCCCCTCGATAAAATAGACATCCCCATACCCGACAGTCGTCATCGTCGCGATGACCCAGTAGATCGCGGTTACCGGGTTCACATTCTCCATCTGCGAGGGTATGTGCTGCCCCTCTTTAAACATCAAAAATAAAAAAATAAGGGAATATATTGAAACGATGGTGGTGATAACGGTCAAATACAACAGAATCGATCTTCTGATATTTTTGACCATTGCCACCCTCTCACTTTCGAACTAACCGTGCCTGAAACCCATGATACTTCGAGAACCCCTCAGAATCCCTCTGGTCGATAACAGACTCGCCAAATGATACCAGTTCTTCTGAATAGAGCGCGAAGTCAGATCTCCTCGCAACCACCGTCGCAGAGCCAGCATACAGCCGCACCTTCACATCCCCAGTGACCCGCTTCTGTGTCTCATCGACAAACGCGCAGAGATCGGCATAAAGCGGCTCGTCCACAAGACCTTTGTACGCAAGTTCAGCCCACGCAGCATCCACGATCGCCTTGAACCGCAGTTCATCCCGCGTGAGCACGAGCGATTCGAGATCCCGGTGCGCAGTCAGGAGTATCGTTGCGGCAGGATGCTCGTAGATCTCCCGCGCCTTTAATCCAAGCACTCGATCCTCGACCTTGTCTGACCGCCCGATGCCGTGCGCACCGCCGATTGTATTGAGCTTTCTGATCAGTGCCACGCCGTCCATCGAGCTTGCGTTTACTGCAACAGGAACGCCGTCCGCAAACGAAAGCTCGACGATCTCCGAGGCAGGCGCATCTCCAAGTTCGGGTGACGCGGTCCATTCGTAGATCTCTTCAGGCGGGATGAAATACGGATCTTCCAGTTCTCCGCCCTCGATGCTCCGGCTCCACAGGTTCTCATCAACGCTCCAGATCTTCTCCCTGCTGACCGTCACAGGTATGCCCCGATCCCGCGCATAATCGATCTCCCATTCCCGCGAGAGGTTTAAGTCGCGCATCGGCGCAACAACATCGAAGTCTGTGGCTCTGAAGACCACCTCGAACCGGAGCTGGTCGTTTCCTTTTCCTGTGCAGCCATGCGCAAGTGCATCAGCGTTCTCGGATTCGGCGATCTCGGCGATCTTCTTTGCAATAAGCGGGCGTGCAAGCGCTGTTCCAAGTACGTAACCCTCGTAGAGCCCGTTTGCCTTGATCGAAGGGAACAGGTAGTCCGCTACGAATTCATCCTTCAGGTCGAGGGTGTAATGCGCATCAGCAAGTTTTTCTGCACGCCGGGTTGCGTTATCGATCTCTGATGCGGGCTGCCCGACGTCCGCGACGACTGTGATCACTTTATCGTAATCGTATCGCTCCTTTAAGAGCGGGATGCAGACTGATGTGTCCAGTCCGCCGGAATATGCAAGTACTACGGTTTTCATGATAGACATTCCTCAGTATTCTTCTCGGATATGAATGAATTAATCTCCTCCAACTCACATAAGACAGTAGAGATATTTTCCATCTCCACATCGACCTTTTCTCTCAAACTAACCATACAATATTACCCCCTCTTTCTCTACCAATCTGTTAAATAGATTGTCTTTGCCAAGGTTGACTATGTCTATGCGCTTTGAGACCTCGAGCAACAACTCTCCATAAAACTTAAAGAAAATCTCGGGTTCTATCCCCTTTATACCGATATCGATGTCATGGGGATCTTCTTTATCAAGACAGGAACCGAATAGGATTACTGTGCTGATGTTGTATTTTTTTGCATATTTTAATATAGTTGCCTTATCTTTTTCCGATATCATTTATCTTCTCGCCCCCATTGTACATTTTTTGGTCCCCCTTCTGTTATATGCTTAGGTGCGGGCTGCCCGACATCCGCGACGGCTGTGATCACCTGGTCGTAGTCGTATCGCCCTTCCAGGAGCGGGATGCAGACTGATGTGTCCAGTCCGCCAGAATATACAAGTACTACGGTTTTCATAATCGGCATAAAATTATCTCCTTGTATCCTATTAATTAGACTTGTTGCTAATTAGCGT
>DASC01000095.1 GCA_002503595.1 Candidatus Methanogaster sp. UBA203
CTCTGATGAGATACTTTATGAAGACCTTTGTTTCGATGCTCAACAAGCAGTTGAGAAATCTCTGAAGGCGTTACTTGTCAGACTTGACAAACCGTTTCCAAAGACGCATTCTATAGGAATGCTTCTTAAACTCATTGAAGAGACTGGTGTCGAAATACCGGATGATATCAACCGATCTAAAATTCTCACTGGTTATGCTGTGGACACTCGCTATCCCGGCATGTACGAACCGGTAAGTGAGGAAGAATATAAAGAGGCGTTAAATCTTGCAGTAGAGGTTTTTGAATGGGCAGGTAAAATTATAAAGAACGAAAGTTAAAATCGGTGATATGGGTGGTAGGGGGTGAGCAACCCGTTTCATATTCGCGTCGCTTTCGATGCAAGAATCATAGAACATCGAGATCTTTCCTGCACTCCCCGCATGCAACGATCACAGACACCCCTTTTGCAGCAAGTTTCTCCCGGATCAACTGCTCGATTACCTGACTGCCCGCGGTCTCATCGATCGTGGTAACATCGCTGCAACATGCACGGACGATCCGCTCCGGATCCGGCACCTCCTGCCCTCCGGTCATCGCTGAAACCCTGTTTGCCAGAACTACCACCAGAACGTCTCTCTGATTAAATTCCGCATCTATAAGCGCCTGCAACCCGGAATGGACAAGCCCGAAATCACCTATGATGGCGATGCTCTTCGCAGGCATCCCTGCTGCGACCCCGATCGCACCGCCGAGCGCGTAAGCAACGTCCACAACCCCTGCCGGCGCAGTCCGTATCGAGCAGCCCATATCCCCGGCGATCATCATGCCGCTGTTCTTCTTGATCGCTTTAACCGCCTCATATACCGGTCTGAACGGACAGTCCTCGCAGATGCTTCGGGCGTATCCGCGGTTTTTTAGCGTCTCCGGAGTGGTGTCGAGAGTGATCTCGTTTTTATCCATATTCTCGATAGCAAAGAGGATATCCTCTTCTGTCAGACCCCCATAAGGGAGATGCCCTGATCTCCTTCCGAGAATCTTGTAAGTTCCGGTTCCGAGTTGACCCTCGATCACCGGCTCGGTCTCCTCAACGACAAGGACGCGCCAGTCCCCGATGAAATCTACTATCCGCTTCACCGGCAACGGATTCACGAACGAGAGCGAGATATGCGGCATCTCGATTCCTTTCTGGCGCATGATCGATGCGACGATCATCGAAGCGTAGCCGGATGAGATGATGCACATCTGCCCATCCTCCGATCCACCCCCTTCCTGGTAACGGTTGAGATGTGATCTTTCGGACAGATCCTCGATCATCGGATACGTATCCCTGTGAAACAACTGGTGCCTGCCATGCATTGAATATTCCCAGATCGATCGGTCGAACGGTTCTGGCATGTTCAGCGCCTGCACCTTCCCTTCCACGCATCCTGATCTGAGCACATGATCCGTCACCCGGACGATCACCGGCGTGCGCACGGTCTTGCTGATGCGGTATGCTTCAAAGATCGCGTCGTGCAGGTTCGTGGGGTTCGGATCGAGTACGGGCACCTCTGCAATCAAGCCCCAGTACCTGGAATCCTGCTCGTTCTGAGACGCCGCCGCCATCGGGTCGTCTCCAGCGATGATCACGATCCCTGCACCGATTCGGTGCGTGCTTGCTGTGATGAGCGGATCTGACAGAAGATTCATGCCGACATGCTTCACGATTACCATCGACCGGCTGCCAGACGCGGACACTCCGAGTGCGATCTCGAGCGCAACCTTCTCGTTGATGCACCACTTTGCATCCGCCTCTGCTATCAGGAGCTCTGCAAGTTCGGTTACCGGATACCCTGGCACGCACGTGATGCTTCTGACATCGCATTCACGGACTGCTGATGCGATTTTATCGATGCAAGGGGCTGTTTTAGTCATGGTTTGGGTGGTGGGGCAGTTTTGGTGGATGGGATGGTTGGCGGGCAGTCTGCTGGAGACCTTTTAATTCATTCTGGAAATGGGTCATGGCAAAGAAGATCAACCACAGAGGACACAGAGGTTCACAGAGCGTCATTGTTTTTCTCTGGGTCCCTCTGCGCTCTCCGTGGTTTTCCGAACTCATTCCGGAAGATACTAAAAAGTCTCGTCTGCCGTCGACGCTTGCGTTCGAATCTAATTGCATGGCGATCCCACTTGAAAAAGCGACAGTCCAAAAATCATGTGTAATATCCGGAGTCAGTATACACAGCCATTTAACCTTTTGTGAAGGGATTGTGTATCAGCGCCTCGATTCCCGGAAGCGTGCGCCCGGATAGGAAATCGATGCAAGCACCGCCGCCTGTGCTGATGTGCGAGATCTTTGACTCGATGCCGAGGGCGTACGCCTCTGCTGCGATGTGTCCGCCCCCGATTATTGAAAATTTCGATTTTGTTGCTGCAAGGATGAGTTCTTTCGTCCCGAGTGCGAAAGCATCCTTCTCGAAGATGCCGGCAGGTCCGTTCATGATCAAGGTCTCTGCGTTCTTGATCTTCTCTGAAAACGAAACCGCGGTCTCGATTCCGATGTCATTGATCGAGAGGTCGGTCGGCAGTTCGGATACCGGTATCTCGACACGTTTATAAGGATCGTCATGGCTGGCACCCGCGAGATCGGTGGGCATCTCGATCTTGTCGCCGTATTCTGTAAGCAGTTCGTGCGCTCGTCCGATCTGCGCGGTACAGCCGATCGAATTTATAAAATCGAGATTCTTACTGCCGAGATCGACGCCACTTGCTGCCAGAAACACGTTCGCGACAAGCCCGGTGACGAGAATCGCGTCCACTTCATCACGCGCGGCAACGTTCTCGATAACATCGATCGAGTCGTTCGCCTTGACACCACCGAGTACGTAGACCGTCCCTTTCTTTGAAAGCCCCCTGCTCAGTGATTTGATCTCCTTCTCCATCAAACGTCCGGCAACCGGTTGCAGAACACTGGTAAACCCGACAACAGAGAGATGCGATCGGTGCGAGACCGCGAACGCATCGTTCACGAACATATCTGCGTGTGGGGCAAGGCTTTTCACCATGATGGTGCCTGCATGTTCGGCAGGGGATCTGGAGAGGGTCTCCTCCGAATAGAACCGCACATTTTCAAGCAGGACTATATCGCCGCATTCCATCGACCGGATCGTGTCTATCGCATGTGATCCGAATATATCGTCCACATACGTGACCGTCCGCCTGCACAGACGCTCCAGACGCTGCGCATGTGCCTTCATGGTCGTGAAATCAATCTTCCCGGGTCTGCTCTGGTGCGCGAGCAACACGACCTTCGAATCGATAAGATCGTTTAAGGTTGGGAGATGGCTTTTAAATCGAGAATCATCCAGAATCGTCCCATCCGGAGACATTGGCGAGTTCAGATCGACCCGTACAAGCAGAGTCTTTCCGGTTGTGGATACATCGTCCAGAGTCAGATAGCTCGTGGATGTCATGCATGATATTTTGTGCCAACCCCTATTAACATTTTATAGCACCGGAAGCCAATACCATGTCTGTGTTGGATATCATACTCACCGCACTCTGGCTGATGCTGCCAGCGTATCTGCCAAACCCGTGCGCAGCGCTATTCGGGCGCGGCACCGCAATCGATTCCGGCAGGAATTTCATCGACGGAAGACGGATACTCGGCGATGGGAAGACGTACACCGGCTTCCTTGCCGGGACTGTGGCGGGAATCGTGATCGGGCTGGTTCAGATACTGATCGCACCGTACACCCCCATACCGTTTCCGGCATTCACACTTGCCGCGATTCTCTGCCTCTCGATCGGTTCACTGCTCGGCGATCTCGGGATGAGTTTTGTGAAGCGGAGAATCGGACTTGCGCGCGGGGCTCCGTTTCCGATCGCAGACCAGCTGGACTTCGTAGCGGGTGCATGGATACTGACGTATCTTTTCGAGCGGGAATGGTTTCTCTCGAACTTTACAACGTGGATTGTGGTGACAATCCTGATCATTACCCCGATTATGCATCTGGCAACCAATATAATCGGATACAAACTCGGAAAAAAGGATGTGCCATGGTGAGTTCGATTCGTGACTTCCTCCCCACCACAAGTGACGGGGCTTCCTGCTTCAACCATGAGGGTTTCCATGTCCACAGGCGTTAATTCGACACAGTCCGTGCCTACATACGGTCGTTTTAGTTCGTGCTCTTGCGACTTTACGCGTGACAGAGCCATACGTTCACGCGACCAAGCGAGTCTACCCAACGAACGTAATGGCAAGGATGGTGGTATTGTATTTAAGTCCTGTGGTGCGGGATTCATCTCCGCTACAAGTAGCGGAGTCTTCTCCCGCGGAGACTATAAATATCAGGGCGTGATCGCTATAACCTGCGCGAATGCTTCAGAGGTAATGCGGGCGCTTGCTCCTGATAACCTCTCGAACATGAAGATGGAGAGCATTGATGCTACGTTGACGATCGAGGTGTCGGCGCCGAGACTTGGAACGCTGATCAACACAATCGATGATCTGCTGATGAATGCGAAGATAGCGTCTGATCTGGCTGACGATCCCTGCTGAGAATGAGGCGGGGACGTTTTCAGATATCCGAAGCCAGGGGTGGTAGAGATGTCGGGAGCACTACTGTCTCAACAACTTAATTCTTAGACAATTTTTCTAAACCGATAAAGCCTATGTATTAAACCACAGAGGGCACAGAGATCACAGAGAGATTGTTTTTCTCTGTGTCCCTCTGTGATCTCTGTGGTTTTTATGTCTTATGGTTTGTGCAACAAAAACGCAAGTGTATTCAATGGCCAGTCAATTTCGATGCTTGATATTTGCGCAAATCCTTATGCTTAAAATATCTAAAAATTAAATTGTTATAACACTACCCGATGATCCGCGCCGATCCGCGTCGAAGCATCTCCATCGCTTCTTCCACCCGCTCACACCGTGAATCGAGCAGAGCAGCATCCTCGTGCAACTTTTCCTCAAAGACCAAAGTCACCTGCATCACATCATCAGGAGCAGGACCGCCACTTCCGCGGGCGCGGATGCTTGCCACTGGATCGAGCGCATCCGAGATAGCATGTTCGTCGAGACCGAGATCGCTCATGCGCTTGCCAGTCAGCGATAGCCCGATCTCATCGATCGCAGCGAGTGATGGTTGACTACCCGCCCGTGCAAGCGTCCCGACGATCTGGTGAGCCGTCCGAAACGAGATCCCGCACGACCTGACAAGCGTGTCTGCAAGTTCGGTTGCCATGGCAAATCCCTCGGTTGCCTGCCGCAGAAGATTTTCCCTGTGCACCTCCATCGTATCGATCATCCCGGCAGTCATGCGGATGCTTGCGAGCGTATCAGAAACCGCGCTCCAGAGATGTGGCGTCGCCTCCTGCAGATCCCGGTTGTAACTCTGCGGGAGCGCTTTTGTTATCGTGAGGATGCCGGTTGTGGCAGCGATCACACTGCCTGCCTTCCCGCGCACCAGTTCGGCAACGTCAGGATTCTTCTTCTGCGGCATGATTGAGGAAGTGGAAGCATACCGGTCATCGATCGTGATAAAATCGAACTCGGATGTGGACCAGAGGATCAGTTCCGATGCGATGCGGCTCAGATCGGTCATGAGATTTGCAGACGCGGAAACAGACTCGATTAGAAAATCACGTGCGCTCACAGCATCCATCGAGTTCTCAATAACGCCATCGAAGCCGAGCAACCCTGAAGTTCGCGCCCTATTTATTGGAAATCCGGTCCCTGCAAACGCAGCCGCACCAAGCGGGCTTTGGTTCGTGCGCGTGTACGCACCGCTCAGCCTGTCAAAATCCCGCTCAAGCGCGCCTGCATGAGCGAGCAGGTGGTGCGCAAGTGTCGTGGGCTGGGCGTGCTGGGTGTGCGTGAACCCGGGCATCAGCGTCTCGATGTGCTCCTTCGCGCACGTTATCAGGACCTGCCTGAGGCGGATCAGTTCGCGCATCATTGTCAGCAACTCATCGCGCAGGCGCACGCGGATGCAGGTGGCAACCTCATCGTTCCGGCTGCGTCCGGTGTGCATGCGCCCGCCCACGTCCTCGCCGATCATCTCGATCAGTCTCGCCTCGATCGCGGCATGGATGTCCTCCTCCTGCGGAAGCGCGGAGATGCCAGCATCCTGTATCCTATCGAGTGCAGAGAGTATGAGAGAAGAGATTTCCGCAGTGATAATGCCTTCTTCTGTCAGCATCATGACATGCGCACGGTCTACGGCAAGATCCGCATCAAATATCCACCGGTCAGCAGCGAGAGAGGATGTGAACGCCAGAACATCCTCCGGCTGTGAAGAAAGGCGTGCTTTACGCATAGATGCGCCGATCGGGAATCGAACCCGAGTTCGAGCGTTGGCAACGCCCGGTGATAACCGCTACACTATCGGCGCGCGGAGATGCCGTGACCCGGATTTGAACCGGGGACAACTGCCTCTTCAGGGCAGCGCTCTCCCGGACTGAGCTACCACGGCACAGTTGTCTGTTGATGGGCCCGCTGCGATTCGAACGCAGGACCTCACGGTTTCTGTTCGTAGCAAACGGTGTTTGCAAGTGTTATCAGCCGTGCGCTCCACCTGGCTAAGCTACGGGCCCGATCGATAATATGGTGAACTGTATGGTATTTTAATATTTCCCTACCGGGTGTCAACTTTTGTGCAAGGAGTCCCCATCCGAAAGGGTGGGGAGGAATTGCACGCATTCACACAGAAAAGTTTACAAGGTATTGTGTGAAAGATGCTATTGTGAAGGTCTCGAAAACCACCATCTTGAAACTCACAACAGATGAAGACAGTAGGATAGAGAAAACCATCGATAAGTTCACGGAAGGGATGGATTACGCATCTACGGTTGTACACGCAAACCAAAAACCAATGGGTGCGATAAAACTCCAGAAATTGACGTATGCGCACCTACGATCAGAGATTGGGTTAAAATCACAGATGAGTTGTAATGTGGCAAGACAGACCGCCGGAGCGTACAAAACGCTGCAAGCACAGATAAGAAAAGGCGAGACATATTGGCAACTTCTGAAGTTCGCACCGACCAACATCAAGTTTTCTTACGGGCGGGATTTTTCGATAAACCATGATGAAATAAGTATCACTACTTTAGACGGTCGGCAAAAATACGGGATCATGAATTATCGGTATGCAGAACAATTTTTCGATGGATCATGGAAGTATCAGGCATCCGAACTGGTTAAACATAAAGATGGTAATTACTATTTTCATCTGGTTTGTGAAAAAGAGATAGGAGAGCCAGATATAACGCAAGCATCAAATTTTATGGGTATCGATGTTGGTATAAACCATTTAGCAGTCACATTCACAACCAATGGTCGGCGTAAATTCTTTACAGGAGGCGAAATAAAGAATATCCGAAACATATACTCAAAACAACGAAAGCGACTCCAAGAAAAAGACACTCGGTCTGCAACAAGGGTGTTAAAGCACCAATCAGGGCGAGAAAAACGGTTTATGCGAGACGTGAATCATGTTATTTCGAGACAGGTAATAGAGTCCGCAATCGAGGATAACGTGTCTGTGATAGGTCTGGAAGACCTGACCGGAATCAGGAAAAGAACCGAAGTGCGAAAAAAACAACGGTATAAGCACAATAGTTGGGCGTTTAGAGAATTGCAGACTTTTATAGAGTATAAAGCGCATGAGGTGGGTATCGCTGTGATATATATCGATCCGCGGTATACCTCGCAAACGTGCCCAACATGCTTACATATAAGCAGAAACAACCGAAATGGCAGGTCGTTTCTATGCGAGGTATGTGATTATGCGCTAAATGCCGATCTTGTTGGCGCAATGAACATAGAAGCGCGAACACGAGCCTTCAGGCACGACTTGGAGGTTCAGGGGCTTGTTGTCGATAGCCCAGACGAGACCATCTCTTCCGAGACGAGTCTCAAGCCCCTTCCGACAGGGAGGGGTAATTGACCTTACGTTGTCCGGATCAGGGGAGTATCATCCATCATACTCAAAACCAGTCCGGAGTGAAAGCGTGATGTGGTCTGCGACATGTGACCTTTGAAGCGGCGGCGAGGACAGCATCGCCACAAGCAGTCTTCTGCAACACCAGGGGGCATAACAGCTCCGAGATATCGGTGTGAATAACGGGTGCATACGTCCTCAAATTCGATCTCGGGAGCGTCTGAACGATCTTTCCATTCCACTTCTTTCGCCATCGATTTGTTAAGGGAGATACTACCTTTTGGAATATATGCTAATATAATTCTTAAGTCTATTAAATCTTTTATGATATATGTGTTTGAGGGATGGAATGTCACCAGAAGATGCTAAAAAAAGTCTCGATTGCCCGAACAAAATGTATTTATATGGTTAGATTGGTGTGATGAACAGCATTCTGGAGATACCATAATGGAACGATATACCAAAATATCCGAATCCTGTACCGATTTTCGAGTAACGTCGTGTCATGCGCTTGTGCTTGCCCAGGAGTGTGGGCGAGGAGCGGAGCGGTGATGCAGATGTAAGGGGGCTGGTACATCCTTGGATGCGCTGATGATCATGCAGGCTGTGGTAGAGAATGAAATGGAAATCACATCGTGAATGCACAAGAGCGATTGCAGTTGATATGGGATTGCCGTCGGAACCGATGATGGAAGGTTGCGTTTATCCCGATCGTGTTGGGATGAATATAGCAAATAAAGGCAATTCTGTTGAAGGTGTGAATATGGATTACCCGCACCATTCTGGTACAGATGGTAGAATAAGAAGTTTAATATTGCGATTGAGAAAGAAAGTATTAAATGGAGATAAAATCGATCCGTTTGCTCTGGGATGTCTTTGTCATCTAATTCAAGATCGTGCCGTACATCCATATTCAGATTCAAGATATCAAGATTTTATGGATGATGTGGCGAGATTTAGGATAGAATATGAATGGAGAAGAGAATCTCTCCCACTATGGGATGGCAGAATCCTCAATAATCTTAGTGATATGCTAACTCTTGATAACCCAAACAATCCTGTAGGCGCACTTAAAGAAGGCTATCAAAAGAGCTTGGCGGTTTTAAGAAGCATATTACAAAATCCTTATTTGCCTGACGATCTGCAAAAACGTTATGCTCATTGTGAGTTGTTTTTACGATCCCACAAAAAAACAAGATATGCTTATTGGATGTTCACATATCTTAATCCTTTAGCACCTGTCCATTTTGTTTTAGATGTTAATGCCATTCTTAGCAGAGATATTGTGAAAAGATATGGATACATAAAGAAAAGAACTGTTTTGAAAGGGATTATTTTGATATTTGCAGCAGTATTTTTTTATATGACTCATTACAGTTTTCTGGGTTTGTGGACTTTACTTTTTTCTTTTGCAGGGATAATGATAACTACAATGTTCAATGTGCCTGAAGAACTTATTACAAATCTGGAATGGTATCTTTTTCCAGGGAATATGAACAATAACCGCATATGCTACACTCGCACTGCAACTCACAGCCAATGACAAATACGACCCAAACATGGATGCAAATGATGATAGTAGGATAACATCGCTGGACGCGCTGATGATCATGCAGGTTGTAGGCAGTAGGATTGAGTTGTGATAATCGTCTATAAGACAGGATAGAATTGTGAGACTGAACATACTGATAATGGTTGGACTGATCTTATTTGCCGGTTGCGTGGGTTGGTGGGCTGGCAGCAACGCACCATTGATAAGATCAACTATCAGACCTGTTGATGTGCCTGAGCCATATTACACAGTGCAGCAGAACGATTCTCTTGAACTGAACGATCTTGATGTTTCTCTGCGCGACCTCAAGATGCCACACAAATATGAGAAGAATGTATTTGATTGCGGTGAGAAGGCGGCTTATGTCGAATGGTTTCTTTCAAACAGGGGGTTCAACGTGTCAATCTACGAGGGGGATATCTACGAGGAGTATCGTCATAGTTGGGTTGTTGTGACGATCAACGGCACACCGATCGCGATTGAGGCGGACGAGAACGCCACAAGTTCGTTCGTACGCGGCGATGGTTTCGTTGTGATCTTTATGCAGGATGGCGATCCAGTCATATACCCTGATCCAGATGCCAGTATTCCACAGCCATCGGTCGTGTATGATGATATTTATGAAGCGGCAAAAAACAACGGACACGAATACGATTGGTGGGCGGTGATATGAACACGAACGGGGCGTCATATCAAAAAACTCTGGTTTTTCCAGATATTCAAACCAGAAGCGGCAGACACCATACTTCGAATCAATGACTTCAAAATAACGCCAACGCCACGCAAGTTGACATCTCCCTTGATTCACAAAGTTCAAGCAGTATTAAGTAAAATGCGTTATATCATTATAATGGGACGATTATGAACGAAAGGGCTACATCTAAAAAGGGAGATATATTCATTGTAGATAATAGCGACGCTGCGTGGAGGGTTCAGAAATATCTATCCGAGTGGTGTGAGCTATCAAAAAAATTTGATATCGCGACAGGTTTTTTTGAGATTGGTTCTTTATTGACTCTCGATCAAAAATGGCAGAACCTTGAAAAAATACGGATTCTTATGGGAGATGAAGTATCAAAAAGAACACAGCAAGCATTTGAAGAAGGATTGCAGCACATCACGGGTAAATTAGATGATAGCATCGAACAGGAGAAAAACGAAAATGATTTTTTGGAGGGCGTCCCTGCGATAGTTGAGGGTATTAGAAATAATGCCATAGAATGCCGGATATACCGGAAAAAGAAATTCCATGCGAAGGCATATATCACACATTCAAAATATGATGTCATTGGTTCTGCGGCATTGGTAGGCTCAAGCAATTTCACATTACCGGGACTTACAGAGAATATTGAGTTAAACGTGCAAATAAAGCATGAAATTGAAATTCTACAGAAGTGGTTCGAAGAACATTGGAAAGAAGCCGAAGATGTAACTCCGGAAATATTAAAAACCGTTGAGAAGCATGTGAGGGAGTACAGCCCTTTTGAGGTCTATACCAAAGCATTATACGAATATTTCAAAGGGCATGAACTGACAGCCAGCGAGTGGGAACTCAGGGACTCGAAGATATATCCAACTTTGAGCCAATATCAAAAGGATGGCTACCAAGCACTGATGAAAATCGCATCTCAATATAACGGAGCTTTTCTTTGTGATGGTGTCGGTCTTGGAAAGACATTTATCGGATTGATGTTGATTGAGCGCCTATTACTAAGAGAAAATAAGAGAGTTGTTCTGATTGTCCCGAAAGCAGCGAGAGAACCAGTGTGGGCGTCAAAAATAAAGAAATATGTGCCAGAAACTTTGAACGGGTTCCTGCCATTCATAATTATTAATCACACCGATTTAACCAAAACAACAGGGCATTGGCCGGAATTAATCGAGAATATTAAGAAACATGCTGAAGTTATAATCATTGACGAAGCACATCATTTCAGAAATCGGCAGCCATCAAGATACAAAGAGATGTTTGAAATCGCTGAAGGAAAACAACTCTTTCTTTTGACTGCAACGCCTGTAAACAATACATTGCTTGACTTAGTTCACCAGATTGAATTATTCTCCCGGCAAGAAAAGAACTATTTTAAAAATCTTGGCATTCATAATTTAAAAAATCATTTTATTAAAATGGAACGTGAGTTAAAAGAAACGATTAGTAAAGCTGAGGATACAGGCGAAGTGAGTATAGACGAAAACGTAGCGTGTAAAATCCTTTCGGGGGATGATCTCTTTAAAGCCATCGTCGTCCAGAGAAGTAGGTCGTATGTCAAGGAAAGCCAACAAAAAACAGAAGATGATGAAGTACGTTTTCCGGAAAGAGAGTCCCCGAGAGTGGTTGATTATTCTTTGAAGAAGACGTATGGTAAATTACTCGATCATTTAAAAACGGCTTTCAACAAAGATAAACCTCTCTTAGCCCTTGCAATTTATTATCCATTAGCATATTACAAAGGTCTTGATGAGACCATAGACCCACTGAAGGAAGGTCGTCAAAAACAGGTTGTGGGGCTGATTAGAACATTGTTATTGAAACGATTCGAAAGTTCGAGAGTTGCTTTTGAATTTTCCTGTGAAGACCTTCTATTGAAACTTCTTACATTTGTGAGAAAATATGATGAGAAGCTGAGCAACAGATGGGAAGCCCAGCATAAAGATTTGTTAGTTCATATAAGCAAGCAGCTCAGAGAGAGGGGGCGGATTGATGAAGAAGAGGCAGAAGATGATTATTTGCCTGAAGAACTTTCTACAGAAGTCGGGAAATTAAAAGAGGAAGAATATGACATATCTGCGATAGTTAGTGAGACCATTCTTGATCTGAATCAATTATCAGAGTTTATTGAGGACCTTATGGATGTCGAGAAGACAGAAGACGACAAACTCAAAAATCTGATCCGGATATTAGAAGAAGACCCTTCACTGAAAGAAAACAAGGTCATAATTTTTTCGGAATATATGACGACTGCGAAGTATCTGAAAGAAAAATTGGTATCTGCCGGGTTTAAAAATGTGGATGAAGTTGACAGTGCAACCAAAGGGGATCGGGGCAGGGTCATTAATGCGTTTTCCCCTTATTACAATGATCTGTCAAGTTCCGAACTGGCTGAAAAAGGAATAAAAGAGATAAGGATATTAATATCTACAGATGTGTTATCAGAGGGGCTCAATCTCCAGGATGCAACGTTATTGGTAAATTACGATTTGCACTGGAATCCTGTACGGCTTATGCAGAGAATAGGGCGCGTAGACCGGAGATTAGACAACGAGATCGAGAATAATATGGTCAGTGATCACCCAGAACTAAAGGACGTTCGAGGTAAAGTGGTCTACTGGAATTTCCTGCCCCCCTCTGAATTGAATGTACTTCTCAGCCTCTATGAAAAAGTAACGAAAAAAACGCTCCTGATTTCAAAGACCTTTGGGATTGAGGGGAGGAAATTGTTGACGCCAGAGGATGATTACGAGACTTTGAAGGAGTTTAATCAAGGTTATGAGGGAACACCCACGCTTTTGGAGATGATGCATCTGGAATATCAGGAACTTATAAAAGCGGATGAAACGCTCCCCACTCGCTTGCAGAATTTGCCTTTGAAGATATTTAGCGGAAAAAGCCACCCATCTCCCGAAGCAAAGGCTGTGTTTTTCTGTTATTCGATTCCGGGGAAGGATGCACAAACAGATGAATGGACTGAAGATGCAGGCTCTGCGCGCTGGTATCTCTATGATCTCAATACCGAAAAAATAATTGAGGAGCCGACAGAGATATTGGAGTACATCAGATGCAGCAGAGACACGCCAATAACGCGGGCGATGGCAAAAGAGACATTGAAAGAGATTCGAAAGAAGATGGATAGCCATGTTAAGAATACCCATCTGAAGTTTGTTCAGGCACCGGTAGGGGTAAAAGCCACCATAAAAGCATGGATGGAACTAACATAAAAGAGGGGGGTTAAGATGTCACAAGCAGATATTGAGAAACTGAAATTGGTGAGGGATTTCGAGGGTCTTGTTGAATATTTGAAGTATGAATTGAATTGGCCTATAGAATCTGATAATGCTGAGGATGCAACGTTTGACTACACTCCAGAAGAGTTGGGAATAGAGAGCGGACATGCGGCTAAAATAAAGGCGATAAAGCAGATACGACCTTTGACCGATAATCAGCCATGGGGGGTCTTCTATATTGAGTTTGAGCCGAAAAAATTGCCTGTTGTGGTATTGCGGAGAATACTTCGCTCTCTCGTTACTTCAAAGCGAGAGAAAAGCGATGGGATAGCAACGTGGGATACAGAAGATCTGCTCTTTATTACAACTTTAGGTGAGATTGATGAACGGGTGACCTCAGTTGCTCGTTTTAGCCAAACAAGCGAGGGGTTGCCTGAGATACGGGCGATCTCATGGGATGAAACCGATACTTATTTTCATTATGAACAGAATATATTTGATCTGGATAAACTGCGATGGCCTTCCCGTGAAGAAGATGCCGATGCATGGCGCGAGCAATGGAAATCTGCTTTTCCTTTAAAGCACAGGGAAGTAATAACAACATCCCAACAACTGGCTACTGAAATGGCACAGTTAGCAAGGCGCATTCGAGACCAGATAAAACTTGTGCATCAATATGAGACTCGGGATGGACCCCTTCATAGCTTGTATGAGAATTTCCAGAGTGTCCTGATCCACGATCTGACGATAGATGACTTTGCGGATATGTATGCGCAGACTGTTGCTTATGGGATTTTTTCAGCAAGCTGCACACAGGAAGGGAGATTTTCTGTGAAAGATGTTCCTGCGATGGTTCCAAACACCAATCCCTTCTTGAAGAAGCTTTTTGAGGAGTGTACAAGGATCGGGGAGTATTCGAGAGATACAATAGACCTGGAAGAACTTGGTGTGTTAGAACTGGTTGAGATGTTGAAAGCCAGTAATATCGAAGCGGTTCTTCAGGATTTTGGGAAGCAGAAGAAGGGGGAAGACCCTGTTATACACTTCTACGAGTTATTTTTGAGAGAATATGACCCGGAAAAGAAGGTAAAACGTGGCGTATTCTACACACCAGACCCAGTAGTCTCATTCATTGTCCGTTCTGTTGATCATCTCCTTCGAACAGAATTTGATTGCCCCGACGGTCTGGCAGATACTTCAACAGATGATACTGATCAAGTTCCTAAAGTTCAGATCCTTGATCCTGCGACTGGAACAGGGACTTTTTTAAAATATGTCATTGAAGAAATCAAAAATACGTTTGATGAGAAACATAAAGGATTAAGCGAAGAAGAATTGAGAGATAAATGGAATGAATATGTTCCTAAACACTTATTACCGCGAGTATTCGGATTTGAGTTGATGATGGCGCCTTATACCGTTGCACATTTAAAACTTGGATTGAAACTGAAAGAGACCGGATATGATTTTCAATCAGAAGAACGGCTGGGGGTATATCTTACAAATACGTTGGAAGGCACGCATAAAAGTGCTGAAAGGTTAGATGTGTATCTTAATTGGCTTGCTGAAGAGGCGAATAAGGCAAATGTCGTTAAAGCAGACTTCCCGATAACTGTAGTGGTAGGAAATCCACCTTACTCGGGTCATTCTGCTAATGATTGCAAATGGATAGCCGATCTCTTAAGAGGAAAAATATCTGATGGCGCAAGGAAATCCAATTATTTCGAAGTTGATGGCGAATCTCTTGGGGAAAGGAATCCAAAATGGTTAAATGATGATTATGTTAAATTTATACGCTTTGGTCAATGGAGAATTGATAAAACTGGACAGGGTATACTGGTATTTATTACCAATCATGGTTATCTTGACAATCCCACATTCAGGGGGATGAGGCAGCAGTTGACAGAATCCTTTACAGACATATACGTCCTGGATCTACATGGCAATGCTAAGAAAAAAGAAAAGTGCCCGGATGGTTCAAAAGATGAGAACGTTTTTGATATTCAACAGGGCGTAACTATCGGAATTTTTGTCAAGAATGTTCAAAAAACCAGTCCTGCTAAAGTTTATCATGCAGATTTATGGGGTCTTCGTGAAGATAAATATAATTGGCTTTTTGACAATGGCATTGATACCATACCGTGGGAAGAAGCGACCCCCTCCACCCCCTTTTATTTTTTCTATCCCCAAGATGTGGAACTAAAAGGAGAATATGAATCGGGATGGAAGATAACAGATATAATGCCTGCAAATTCAGTTGGAATAGTCACTGCCAGAGATCGCTTAACGATTAAGGATTCTCCTGAAGAAGTTTGGGAAACCGTACGAGACTTCTCATCTCTGCCAGAGGATGCTGCAAGAAGTAAATATAGTTTAGGCAAAGATGCTCGAGATTGGAAAGTATCTTTTGCGCAAAATGACTTGAAAGAATCGGGGTTGGAAAAAGAACTTATAGTTCCGATCCTCTATCGCCCATTTGATAGGAAATATACATATTACACAGGGCACTCCCGGGGTTTTATCTGTATGCCACGCCCTGAAATTATGCGGCACATGATGGAGAGGAATTTGGGATTAATAATGCCCAAAAGAGTTGAAACTAAAATGCCTTGGAAACATGCACTATGTACCAGCAAAGTCGTTGAGCATGTCGCAGTTTCTCTCAAGACAATTGATTACCTTTTTCCCCTCTACGTCTACCCCGACCAAAACCAAAAGAAACTGCGCAACCATTCCACCACAAAGACCTCGAACCTCGATAAAAACATAATCAAATCCTTAACAGAAACCTACAACAAAAAACCAACGCCTGAAGAGATTTTTCGCTACATCTACGCAGTTCTCCACTCACCAACCTACCGCACCCGCTACGAGGAATTTCTGAAGATAGATTTTCCGAGGATACCGCTTACCTCCGACAAGAACCTCTTCGAAACGCTGTCCAGACTCGGTTCTGAACTGGTATCACTGCATCTGATGGAGTCGCCAAAGCTCGATGATCTGATTACCGAGTTCAGAGGCGGGGGCGATAATGTCGTTGCAGCAATCGGGAAGACTTTATACAAAGACGGGAGATTGAAGATCAACAAGACCCAATATTTTGAGGGGATACCCGAAGAGGTCTATAATTTTCATATTGGCGGTTATCAGGTCTGCCAGAAGTGGCTCAAAGACCGCAAGGGGCGGGCATTGTCGGATGAGGATATTTTGCATTATCAGAAGATCGTTGTTGCACTGAATGAGACGATTCGAATAATGAAAGAAATCGATGAGGCAATAGATGAACACGGTGGATGGCCCATTCAATAGAGGTGGTAAAAGAACATGGATGAGATTAAAAACCCGTTGGATAGTTTACAGATAAAAGGAGGAAGAGATGATCGAAGATGAAGAAGTTCGAGTAGAGGGATGTGTATGCGAAGTAGGTGCGGATATGCTGCGTTATGTGAAATATCACCAAGGAGGTAATTAAGATGGGAATTCCGGAACCGCAATTAGAGACTTGGTCTCATCAAGGTGCAGTAGCTACTTCTAAAGCTACTCATGAATCTATAAGAAATGCTTTGAATTCTTATGAATGGGCTGACAGCGTAAAATTTAATGTTTACCTACAAGGATCATACAAAAATAGCACCAATATTCGTGGAGACAGCGACGTAGATGTTGTTGTTCAGAGCAATACCACCTTCAGAGGGGATACTTCTGCACTGCCAGAAAACGAGAAAAACCTCTATGAAACCGTTTATAGCGATGCCACTTATTTGTGGAAAGACTTTAGAGCCGATGTTCTTAGAGCCTTACGTGCTTACTATGAAGCATCAGCAGTATCCGAAGGAAATAAAGCCGTAAAGGTCGTGAGGGGCTCGAATAGATTGCCTGCAGATGTGGTGATCTGCCTTCAGTACCGAAAATATCTACGCTTTCATAGTACGAGTGACCAACAGTATGTTGAGGGTATTGTATTTCATACGCTCAGAGAAAATCGGCGCGTTATCAATTTTCCCAAGCTACATTATGACAATAGCGTGAAAAAGAACTCTGGAACCAATGATTGGTATAAGCCAACTGTTCGAGTTTTCAAGAACGTTCGGACATACCTTATTGACCACAACGTCATTACAAAAGACCTTGCTCCATCCTATTTCCTCGAGTGCTTGATTTACAACGTACCAGACGAAAAGTTTGGGAGTAACTACCAAGACACGTTCTGTAATGCGGTCAATTGGCTTGTAGGAGTGGACTTTGATGGCTTTACATGTCAAAACGAACAACTGCTGCTCTTTGGAAATGCGCCCGAGCAATGGTCAATAGACAATGCTAAAAGACTTGTACAAAAATCGATAGAACTTTGGAACAATTGGTAGAACTATGCACCCGTATGCTACTGACTCAAGCGAAAGAAAATGGCTCTCTGGTATCTTGAGT
>DASC01000141.1 GCA_002503595.1 Candidatus Methanogaster sp. UBA203
TACTTAAGAAACTGGGTAAAAGGGCGTGCACGATATAGATGACGGTAAAACACGAACGGCTCTGGTGTGTGCAGGTACCCAAACAAAGCGGCGAATCTGTTCGCGGTTTGCTTGTCGGGATGGGTGCATTTAAGAGGGACGCAGCGGTTCAGAGGGATGATGATTATCTGTATTTCCCGGTTAAATATGAAATCGAGATCGCGGATAAATTTCCTGATGTTAGACTCCTGCAGAGGGACTTTGAGTGCGTAGAAAAGCAAACGTTCGAGAATATCCTCGGATTTACCCCGTCTTATGACATGATCGGGGATATTGCGATCATCGATGCCGACGATCCCGATGCAGAGATGATCGCGGACGCCATTCTCCTGATGCACAGGAACATAAAGACCGTCCTTGGAGCGCTGTCACCTGTGCAGGGTGAGTTTCGGATCCGGGATCTTCGCGTGGTTGCGGGCGAGCCAAAGACCGAGACAGTGCACAAGGAGTACGGCTGCCAGTATGAGATCGATCTCGCACGCGTTTACTTCACGCAAAGACTCGCAACCGAACGAAAACGCATCGCTGATCAGGTCGGTGGCGGGGACGTCGTTGTCGATATGTTTGCAGGCGCAGGACCTTTCAGCATCCTTGCTGCAAAGTCAGCCAGTGAGGTGGTGGCGATCGATAAGAATCCGGTGGCGATCGAGTATCTGGAAAAGAACGCACGGTTAAACAGGATCAGTAACATGCGAATCATCTGCAGCGATGCGGCAGACGTCGCACATGATCTCGCCCATATCGCGGATCATGTGATCATGAACCTGCCGCACTCGGCAGACGAGTTCCTTGACTGTGCATTGACGATCGTAAAACCCGGCGGCATCATCCATTACTATGATATCAGGGAGGAGGATGACCTGTTCGATGGCGCAGAGGCGACGATCAAGGATGCCGCAAGCGCCCGCGACATGACTGTGCGGGTTCTTGACCGGCGGATCGTCAGGTCGTACTCGCCGCATCAGTACAATGTCGTGCTGGATGTGGAGGTGTGCGGGGGGCTGAACGCCGAGATGGACAGAACGAAGATTTTAGAGGTAGAGCCGGAGGATGATGAGATAGAAGCCATCCGAGAAGGTGAAAAGCAGTTTGTAACAGGTGAATATGTGGACTGGAAGACTTTGAAAGCGGGCAATTGACTGTACGCCATCAGTCTAACAAAACGCCGCAAAGAGTTACAACAAACTACCCGAAAA
This sequence comes from Candidatus Methanogaster sp. UBA203, assembly GCA_002503595.1. Classification (GTDB taxonomy): domain Archaea; phylum Halobacteriota; class Methanosarcinia; order Methanosarcinales; family Methanogasteraceae; genus Methanogaster_A. The sequence continues at coordinate 1,236 of DASC01000141.1, forward strand.
ATCGAAAAATCTGGTGGAAGCAGCACTTAACGAACTCCGATATTCGTTTCCACCAGATAAATTAGACGTTAAAAACTTAAAAAGTCACTTGACGCCCCTGCCCGAAGATAATTTTAAATGCCATGACCAGATATTAAACCTGAACGAAAGGAGGTGCAAGTAATGGTAGAGATACCTGAACTAAGTAAGGAAGAGATCCAGAAGATCGCTTCAGAGATGTTTGTTGGAATTTTGGTAGGTACAGGAGCTTACATCCGGCAAAAAATGGGACCGGAGGCAGAGGATGAACTTGGGACCATGGCAGCGCAGGGCTGTGCCATGAACCTTAACGCACTGGGCGTAGATACTCCGCTTAAATACGCGCTCCACTATGCAACCATGAGTAAAAACCTGCATGGCAGCGATGCCCGAGTAGAAGGCGATTCCGGGAGTGCCATTCTCGATACGAAGACGTGTGCTACGTTAAAGGCAGCCATGGAATTCAAGGAGAAGGGAATGCCGATATCCCGAGAAGAGTACTGCCGTGGTTGCATAGACGGATACCACAAGAAAGTGGCAGCGAACATCGGGTTGAACCTGGACGCAACGTTTACGGAAGATGGGTGCAGGATGACGATAACAAGGTGATCCGGAAGCTGCTATTCACATAATGCCAGAGATAAACATCCCGAAATACTACGACAACCTCGCATCCGACTACGATACGAGATTCGTAAATCCGCAACTCGACTACATGCGGACGGTCGAGGATTCGGTGCTGTCTGATAACTTGGAGGATCTGCACGGCATCATCCTCGATGTCGGCTGCGGGACCGGGAAACAGACGCTTGATCTGGCAGGGCAGGGCTTTGACGTGATCGGTCTCGACATCTCTTCAGAGATGATCCGCACCGCAAAGAAGAAGGCAGAGGATGCGGGGCTTTCGATACCGTTTGTCATCGCAAGTGCGGATGCGCTCCCGTTTAAGGAGGGGTGCGTATCGATGCTCATCTCGATGTTTGGCGCGTATAGCCATATCCCGGAGTACGATCGTGCATTTTGCGAGATGCACCGCGTACTTGCAGAGGGGGGCAGGGCTATATTCACCATCGTTAACCGGTGGAATCTTAACTGGTGGCTCATGCACACGCTTGTTGGAAACCGTGACTGGATCAGGCACGCCCTTAAAAACAGGGACTTCGTAATTGACGGACTCTGGACGTATTATTTCTCAAGAAACGAACTCAGGAGGAAGATGAAGGGCGCAGGGTTTCAGAAGGCGCGCGTTGGCAGTGTGATGATCTTCCTGTACCCGCATCTGCAGCGCATCGAAGCGGATGCCTCCCTCTACCTGCGAGTTTTCGGCAGGATCGAGAACATGCTGCGCTGGATCTTCCCGTTTAACGGTCTCGGCTACTACCTGCTTGCAATCTGCACGAAATAATCGAACATGCTCAGCCGGGTTGTGGTAAATCAGCACTGAACATGGAAACGATTAGATTGATGAAATCCGTGTAATTTGCGTTAATGGCTTCGCCGCTGCTCGCTCTGCTTGCAGACAGTGTCTAAAAGACTTATGAGCCACAGATTAACACTGATTTCGCAGATTACTGGTTATCTGTGATGTTGGATCCATTTAATAGCTCCACCTAATATTGAACAGTTACAGCAAGTTGACCAGCCTCACCTCATAAGAGCCATCTTCAGAAAAGCACTCATACTCTTCCGGTTCATCAGGAGTTTCCGGACGACAACGGACGGATGATCCATATCCCCGTATCTCGTGATCAGATCCAGCAGTTCACCGTCATCCAGCACTCTGATCAGCCGGTTGATCTCGGAATCAGAAAGACGCGTCATCCATTCATTAATCCTCCTTCCGATCGCAAGTTCCCTCCCGATTCTACCCCTCCAGAGTTTATCATATTCGGAGAGTCGCCTGGCAGACGTATCCCCCTCCATGACCGCGTCTGCTGCTATCTTTCCCGCGATCTTTGCGCACACAGCCCCGGGATACACGCCTCCGCCTGACGTCGGCTTGACCTGCCCCGCAGCATCGCCAACGATCAGCAGACCATCGGCTGCCGTTTGCTGTGGTACACTGATCGGGATTCCACCAAGCGCGATGCCTGCGATTCCGGGATCGCACTTTTCAGATACGACCGGGTGCTCTGCGATCAGCCGTTTCAGATGAGCCCATGCGGACTCATGCTCCACTCCCGATCCCGACCCCGGTCGGACTGCAAGCCCGATGCGTGCGCTACGGTGGTACGGGATCGCCCACGCAAAGAACCCGGGAGCGCACGATCCCGGGAATATCTCGACAAATCGAGGATCCTCGAAGTCGTAGACCGTGCTGACCTGTGCGCCAGAGAGAACCGTGTCTGGCGTATCGAGACCAGCCCACCGTGCGATGCGGCTCTGTACCCCGTCCGCCCCGATGACCACATCAGCCCCGATCACGTCCGGCTCGCCTTCGATTGTGACATGGAGGATCCTCCGGCGCCCACGCCCATGTGCCTCCCTGCCGATATCGATACCGACAACACGCGTGCGCATGAGGATATCTGCGCCGGACCGGACTGCATTCTCTGCGAGCGTGCGGTCAAATATCCTGCGATCGACCACGTACGCCTTGATCTCGCCGCCTGATATGCGGATCCGCCGCCGGTCAGGCGCATACACAAACGCGCCTGTGATCGGGTGAAATCCGCTATCCGGAACGACTTCGCACTCCCGGATCGCGCTCGTGCTCAGCAGGCCTGCGCACTGCACAGGCGACCCGATGGATGCATGTTCCTCGATGATTAGTGTTTTCGCTCCGTTTTTTGCGGCGTACTTCGCTGCCAGACAGCCGGCAGGTCCGGCGCCGACCACAACAATATCATAATCCATGTTTACTCCGGAAATATCAGCGCTCAACTACGTCCCGCAACTCCTTAAACGCTTGTGGCCCAACTTCTCCATCTCCCGGATCATTAAATGCTCCATCACCCCTCAACACAAAACCTTATCTCATTCCACGGCAATCCGGTAAATGAGATGATCTTATGGAGAGTGAATTATACAAAAAGATCCTAATCGCGACCGACGGCTCAGAGAACACCAAAAAGGCGGTTGACTACGGCATCGAACTCGCCCGCATCGCAGAGGCGGATGTCCGCGCTGTATACGTCCTCGATGCAGGCGCGTTTGCAACACTGCCGATGGACGCTGCGTGGGAGAGTATGTACGAACTGATACGCGCCGAAGGCAAAGACGCTCTGGAGTACGTGGAAGATCGTGGCAGGGAATCCGGCGTACCTGTTGAGTGCAGCATTCTGGAAGGGCATCCTGCGAGCGAGATCGTTCTCTATGCACAGGAGAACGAGATCGACCTGATCGTGATGGGCACGCTTGGCAAGACCGGGCTTGATCGAATCCTTGTCGGAAGCGTTGCCACCAAGGTCGTCCACACGTCCACCATTCCTGTGATGGTTGTTCATGGCAGCTGAGATTGAGAGTTTCTGAGGCGCTCCAAAATACCTTCAGAGAGACGTTTCTTGAGTTTCATATACTCAACTCCTGAAATGCCGATCTGATCGAGCACAGCGTCCCGCATGAAGCACGGTTTTGTGAGTTTGCAGCACCATATCAGCGTCCCGAAGCAGGTGTTATCCCCGAGTTCGAGCGGTGTCCCGCGTGAGAGTTCGACTTTTAAGTCTGCAAACTCCTGCGGCGTCAGCCCGTACCTGCGGAGCACCCGCTGGATCGCACACCGCTTGACAGGCAGGCAGCAGAACGTGAGTGCCCGATCGTCGCCCCCGCTGCAGATATGCTTTGGCGCATTGTACCAGCCGGTCTGCTTCTGAAAGGTGGTGACAGAGCGGACAAGATCATCAATCACTCCTGGAATCTTGGGCACGGCTCGCGCAAGCGAGACCATGTCTGCACCGTATCCGAACATATCCTTTGCACTTCTGAAATCCGTGACTGAATTGTTGCCTATGATGAAGAGACCGGTGGCATTTCTTACCGCCTTGATCGCATTATAGTCAGCACCGAATCCGGGTTCCATAGCATCGATGTGAATCATATCCGCGCCTGCCTCCTCGATCGCCACCGCAAGTTCGCGGTCGTCAACGATTCCGGATCTGGTCTTTACAGAGAGGACAACCTCTGTCTTCTTAATCTTCGAGATGATCGATCCAAGTTTCTGCAAATCCTGAAGAAGAGGTTCGCCCACGCCGATATCTGTCATCTCCGGCTGTCGGCAATGGCAATCGATCTCAAGGATTGCGCCATACTCTTTTGCAAGAAGTGCCGCCTCCATTAGCGGCGTAATTTCTGTGCTTCTGACGTTGAGTGCGATTGTGGGGTGGTCATCCATCCCTTTCAAGCAATCGAGTTCGCCTCGCAGATGTTTAATCGGCTCGGGTGTCACAAATTCAGCACGCCTGCGCTCGTTAATGCTTTTCGCTGCCTCGTTTGTCGCATCGTCCAGATTGTATCCGCCGATCACGGCAAGCCCCGCGCTCATCGCGTGATCCCTGACAAAATCGATGTTTGTGATGCCTGCCATCGGTGCAAGCGCGATCGGATTTTTGATGTGTGTGTAGCCAACGTGTATGTCAAATTCGGTCAAATAAACGCCTCTGTCTGCTGACATCGGAAGATGTGCATATCAAGGTTGTGGTATCGCTGCTACCGCGAGGTGTCGATAACACATTACCCGCGCGAGGCGCGTCTTGACCTCTGCGTTCATCGTGGCACCCCTCGCCCGACCGTGCCACGCTCGGAATGTAAGTCCGGAGCATCCCCGCGTGGGCGGCGGGCATCTCGCCGTGGTGCCGCGGGGATTGCGCCGCCACGGGCAACTCGCGATCAGATATCCGCGATCAATTCGAACCACCCATCTCTCGTAAGTTCGGCATCGTTTATTATTTTTCGAAGCACCCCTCCCCTATCTTTTCTCCATGATGTATCGGGATCAAAGTGGTCCGCCCATCAGGGTGCCGCATGAATAGATGGCTGCCTTTCTGTCTGATTTGCCGAAAGCCGATGTTTTCCAATTCCCTGATAACTTTTCTGGCAGGCAGGGGCTTAATTGCATCAATCACACAGAAACTCCGACTCGCTGGATGCCAATGAACTGGGATGCATCCACTTTTCCAGATTCAACCTCTAAATAAAGTTGAACCGCTTCTGTTATCCTTTCTCTTAACTCATCGAGGGTCTTTGCCTGCGTGTGGCACCCAACAAGTTCGGGAACGGACGCTACATAGTACTTGCTCAATACTATGTGGTCAACATCCTGGCACCGAACGGCATGGATCAAAGCAGGGAATTTAACCGCGGAGCACGCAGAGGGCGCAGAGAGGAAGTGCTCTGCGTGCTTTGCCTATCGACAAGAAGCTACATCACAGATTGCCTAATCGGCTACCCCTTCCATTTGGGGTAATCCCACTGTGGATCGTGCGGATGGTAACGTCTGCGCGGTCAAGAATACAGAAGAACGCGGAAAATCAGAAAATCCGATTCGG
>DASC01000143.1:0-1541 GCA_002503595.1 Candidatus Methanogaster sp. UBA203
ATTGCAGACGGCGGAAGGAATTACAATAATAAACAAAAAGGAGGCATAATTTTGGGAATAATGAAATATATAACCGTTTTTGCGGTTCTTGCCCTTGTTCTGGCATCGGGCTGTGCGACCCCATCAGATAAAGGTGCGGAACCAGAGTCTGCGCCCGCGGTAAAGATCGGTACATTGCTGCCGCTCACAGGCGACCTTGCTGCATACGGCGGACCGATGGAGGACGGGGCGCGGCTTGCGGTAAAGGAGGTTAACGAGAACGGAGGCGTTCTCGGTGGCGATATCAAGCTTGTCCCCACAGACTCCCAGACCACCGGGGTCGCTGCGGTCGGTGCAATGAACCAACTGGTAACCATCGACAAGGTTCCTGCTGTCATCGGTGCTGCAGGAAGTGGTGTGAGTCTGGCTGTTATCGATATAGCAGTGAACAACCATATCGTCCAGATATCCCCCTCAAACACCGCTCCGGACTTTACGACGTATCCTGACGATGGATTCTACTACAGAACCGTTCCATCGGATGCGTTGCAGGGAAAAGCGGTGGCAAAACTTGCGAACGAGAGCGGATACGTCAATGTAAGCACGCTCGTCCTCAACAACCCTTATGGGGTGGGATTTGAGGAAGTCTTTAAGGAAGAGTTCGAGAAACTCGGTGGAACCGTTATCGATCGTGTCAAATACGATCCGAACGGGGTGACGTTCGATTCCGAGGTTGATAAGGTGTCTGCGAGTAATCCGGACGTTATCATCCTTGTCGGTTATCCTGACACCGGAAGCATAATCCTCAAAGCCGCTTACGAGAAGGGCGTCATGGATGATGTCGACTGGCTGCTTTCGGAGGGTATGCGTACCGATGAACTGGCTCTAAAGGTCGGAAAGGATGTCGAAGGCAACTACATCGTGGCTAACTTCACAGGCACAACACCAGACCCGCGAGCCACAGGTCCTGCTTACGACGTCTTTGCAGCGGATTACGAGGCAGAATTCGGCAGAGAACCTGCCACATTCAGTTCGAACACTTATGATGCGGCTGCGATCATCGCGCTCGCAATCGAGAAAGCCGGAAGTGCAGACGGGACCGCGATACGGGACGCGATACCCGATGTTGCGAACGCACCCGGCGAGAGGTCTCTGACATCGGAACCGCGCTTGCACTGATCCGGAACGGAACAGAGATCAACTATCAGGGTGCATCCGGAGAGATCACCTTCGATAGCGTCGGCGATGTCTTCGGGGAATACTGCACGTGGCAGGTAACAGCGGATGGAAACGTAACGCTGGGCGAATCGATAGCAGTCGAGTAATCGCCCTTTTTTATTTTTTTATTTTTTTTGCAGCCCAAACGCAGGTCAGACATTAGTCTTCTATTGCCACCGATCTCGGATCATAGAAGCACCATCATGCCGCTGGATATCAGATCGCCGTGGACGGCAGCAGCTACAAATCCCGCCGTGATCGGGATCATGAACGGCAGTCCGGGCGTCACCCAGACACGCTTGCCAATTAATCCCCTTGATGCAAGTTGCTCCAGTCGTTCCAGG
>DASC01000143.1:1631-17382 GCA_002503595.1 Candidatus Methanogaster sp. UBA203
CGCACCGATAATGTGCAGAGGTTGTATGCAAGGATTCCGAGCGGCACGACGGTGGTTAGCAAGACCGCATTCGCAAGCGTGCTGAATGCGAAGATATCCAGGGGCGGTGCGCCGCTTAACGGCAGCCCGTATCCGAAGACCGTTATATCCGGAAAAGCCGGAAAGATGAATGACAGCGCGATCAGCGCCTTTGCATCCGCACCCCCGAATGCACCGATCCGGAATAAGATGTATACGAACACGTAGATGCCCACAACCGAGACTGCCGTATGCAGGAGGTATCTGCTCCCTTGCGCGAGCGCGTCTGCGATCACAAGTGGCAGGGCAGCAACGAAGACCACGCCCCAGAGTTCATTTGGCACGGTTCTGGTCTTAAGGTCACGTCGGCACGAGTATAGCAGGAATACCAGACAGATAAAGAGTTTTATTAGATCGATCATGCGCCCACGTTCTATAGATTTAACCCGAACCGTATTTTATTCTTTTGGGCGCGTCTCGGTTTACAGGGCACTACCCGGAATCCGAAAAATCCATCACGCGTCTACCAAAATCTCCCCTATCTTCGCCTTCCACCCGGCGATGTCCCCTGCCGTCACCACATCGATCGATCCAGCCCTCCCTATCCCCTGTCACATCGCCCATCGGGCACCTCTCAGGGTCAGCATCCCAGAGCCTCCTCCCTGCCGCCTCCAAAAGCTATCTCACTCAACTCATGGACGGTCAGGAGCGGTGGAATATCTATCCCTTCCTTCTGTAGGTCTGGCGAGAGTCTGGCGATAACAGGCAGTGTTATTCCGGTTTTTTCCAGAATTTCCTGCTTTGAAAAGACGTGTCTCGTGTCCCCATCCAGTACGATCTTGCCCTTGTCCATCACAACCGTCCGTCTGGCATATCCCGCCACGAGGTTCATATCATGAGTTACGAGGATGATTGTCTTCCCGAGTTCATTCAGATGCCGGATCTGCCGCAGAAACTTGTTCACATGCCCCCAGTCCTGCCCGGTGGTGGGCTCGTCGAGCACGATGATGTCAGGCTCCATCGCAAGGATGGATGCCACAGCGAGACGCTGGCGCTGACCCCGGCTTAATGAGTGTGGGTGCCGGTCCCGAAACTCTGCAAGTTCCATCATCGAAATAGCCCGGTTCACGCGCTCTTCGATGATGGTATCACGAAGTTTGATGTTTTCCAGACCAAATTTCAGCTCCCGGGTAACGCTATCCGTAAAAATCTGATTATCAGGGTTCTGAAAGAGATATCCCACACTCTGTGCGAGCGTCGCCACTCGCATGCATGAGATGTCCCTGCCATTGATGAAGATTGTTCCATTATCCGGCTTTAAAAACCCGATCAAATGATTTATGAGAGTGGTTTTTCCTGCACCATTATGTCCGATTAGTGCCACAAAATCACCTTCCGGAATCACAAGGTTGATGCCGTCAAGGCCAACCGTCCCATCTTCAAATGTGTGTCGCATGTTCTTGATCTCGATCTTTGGCTTCGGTGCGGTTCTGGTGGGTGGCGTGTGAGCAGTCCTGAATCGTGCGATATTGGCAGGTTTGTCCCGGAGTAACTGGCATAATCTGGCAAGTATCGTTTTATATGATGAACCGGTTGGCAAATCCCCTCCGAAATCTCCAGAACCATTTTTCATTACATGAACGATCTCTGATAATTGAGGTAGGGCTATGCCAATGCTTTTTAACTGATCGTGTCCGTTATTAAAGATTTTATCTGGCGTATCATCCATGATAATCTTCCCCCGATCCATAACAACGACGCGATCGGCAAGATGCACCACTTCATCAATTTTGTGTTCGATCAGGATAATAGTCATATCCTTTTCTTGATTTAACCTCTTGACAAGAGAGAGTACCTCACCTGTGCCAACCGGATCAAGATCAGATGTCGGTTCATCCAGAACCATAACATGCGGCTCCATCGCAAGCGTGCCTGCTATTGCAACCCGCTGCTTCTCACCTCCGGATAGTGTGAAGATAAAACGATTTCGCATATCATCAATGCCAACGATGCGCATAGCCCGATCCATTCGCCTTAATATTTCTTCTTTTGGCATGCCGAGGTTTTCCGGTCCGAATGCAACATCTTTTCCAACTGTAAGTGAAAATAATTGGGTATCGGGATTTTGAAAGATGATCCCCACATCCGATGCCATTTGATGTACTTTATAATTCCGAACATCCTTCCCGTTTATCACGATCTCGCCTTCGAGGTTTCCGCCTGCGACTTTTGGTACGAGTCCGTTTAAGCACTGTATGAGTGTGGATTTCCCGGAGCCGCTTGCGCCAAGAAGCAGCACAAACTCACCATCATCGATATGCAGGTTGATGCCGCTTAATGTTGGTTCGGACATGTTCGGGTAGGTGTAGCTGAGGTTTTGGATATCGATCATGGTTTTGTTCCGTTTGGTAACGACGTGCACCCTCCTACTACATAAATCTTATATATTAGCACGAAACACGAAGCTCTGATGAAAGGATTGTTCCGATATGAGCAGAAAGATACGGTTATGCACCGGCTCGACCCGCGGGTGAAACTGGTGTGGGTTTTCGGAATGTCCGTTTTGAGCATGTTGTTTGGAGCGCCGTCGCTCCTGCTCGTCGCGTTTCTATCCACACTGCCGTTCTGGATGATGGTCAAACCGTCGGCAGCAAAGATCCGTGCGATACTGTTTGTCTTCGGCACGATGGTCTTTGGTTTCATGCTCACGCAGTCCATCTTCTATTACTGGGGCGATCCTACGAATCCGACGTTCACAATCATCCCGGAAACGCTCCCGGTGGTCGGATATATCACTGGCGGGATACATTTCTACGCAGAGGGTGCGTTGTACGGGCTTATCCAGTCGCTTCGGTTTATGACCACGGTGAGTGCAGCTTCGGTCTTCGTTGCAAGCACGCACCCAAGCGAACTGCTCGTCGGACTCGTGCGGTTTACAAGGATCCCGTTCACAAATATCCGGATCGGATTTCCAAACGAGATTGCATTCATGGTGTCCTCCGCGGTCGGGTTTGCACCATCGATGATCGAGGAGAGCATGATCATCATAAACGCGATGCGAGCGCGCGGGCTTGAGATCAAGGGCGGCATCAGGACGAAGATCAGGGCGCTGCGACACATCTTCTTCCCGATGGTGGTCGGGCTTCTGCGCAAAGGAAGACAGATTGCAATTGCTGCTGATGCGCGTGCGTTTCGTGCAACAAAAAACCGCACGTTTGTAGACGAACTGCAACTGGGGCGAGCTGATTATCTTATGCTAATCTACATCGCCGCGTTTCTGGTAGCTGGTACATACATGAGTTCCATCGGTTTCGGTGGGACCGCGCCGGGGTTGGGATGATGACGCGGTTTCGAAAAAGTCTGGTTCCGGTGCTTTCGATATTCATCATCGCGGTTATTTCACCAGCAGCCATGGCTGGTGAGTGGCGGGGCAGCGGCACCCCGCTCTACACCATAGCATCAGGCAGCCTGCATGGCGGCGTCCATGTCGGCGGGGGGCACGGACTCACCTACGCAGACCCGTACACCGAGTATTTCGATCTTCCTGATAATATAATTTACGCTCGCCTGTATGTGCCGATGTGGAACTACAACAAAGGAGACACGCTAACAGTCTCGATCAACGATAAAGATCTAAAAACACGCCAGGAACCCGATTACATTGCTGCATGGGGGGTCTGCTGCTATGCGTACGACGCCACCGATGTTACATTCAAGGAAGGGCTCAACGTGATCTCGGCGACTTATGAAAACAACAACGGCGCACCCTACGGAATATTTCTCGTCGCTGTCTACGAGAACGAGAGCATACCCTACACTCAGTTCTGGATCGATGAGGGAAACTATGCGCTTAGCAAGGCGGTTGCCGATGGTGGCACCAAAGATCAGGTGGAAGCGTTGTTCCCGGGAGATGTGAAGACGGAGACGGTCGAAAAAGCAGACCTGTGGACGGTGATGATCGCAGGAACCGGCGGGGAGATTGACGAACTGTGGTTCAACTCAAAACTCCTCGGAAAAGATGTGGGAAGGGCGAAAACAGGCGGCTACCTTGATTTTGACCATTTCAACGTAACTGATGACCTTATCAGCCACAACAATACCGTAATCTTTAAGAGGGGTGATGAGCAGTACCTGCACCCGTTCAATGCGGTTTTAGTGCTTGAACATGAGAGCGGTGTCGAAGGCGATACGGAATTGGCGGTTTATGATACGCAAGCAGCTCTCATGTCTAAAATTCCGGTTCCGGTCATCGCAGTGCTCGCGATCGCAATTATCGGCTTTTTTCTGATATACATGAAAAAAAAACATGAGCGAGGATGAGATTAATATGAATTGCAGACCATTACTCTTTGTATTTGCCATAATACTGGCATTATCACTTCCTTCTGTTGTCCATGCGGCTGGCAGCGCCGATGACGTAGATATCACAGTCACCATACCCGACCGGAAGGAGGGTGTGTTTGCACCTGATAAACTGGTGGCAAGCGGCTCAGAGGAAGGTGCACGCATCACTTTCGAAAACCGCGGCACAGAAACCATAGAAGTGACTGCAAACATCGTGGTTCCTGATCTCTTATCGCTATCCGTGCCAACACAGGTACTTAGCGATCAGATCACACAGGATGACAACACCCTGACAGTCAGCCCCATGGAGATTGCAGGCGGAGAATCCGCGACCGTGCGAATCCGGGTGAGACCCCCTGAATCGATCCCGATGAAGACGGAAGAATCGTTTCAGATAACTGCGACAGTAGACGGTAGCAGAACCGAATACACCCACCGCATCACAATCATCCCGCCGCCGTCATGGATCACTTATGGCACCATCATCATCAGTTTGGTGCTGGTCGTAATAGTGATCATCGCAGTCAGACGGTTTGGAATTCTCGAGATGTACACGACCATCGATCTTGTCACAATCGCACTGCTCGCAGCGCTTGCCGGCGTTGTGTTCAGGTGGTTCTGGCAGACGTTTAATGACATGTTAGGACCGTTTGGCGGACTCTTGTTCACGATACCGGTATCCGCGCTGATGGTGATCGCGCTGCATCTCGTCAGAAAACCCGGCACTGCTATGCTGCTCTTCCTTGTTGACCAGATGGTTTGCATGGTGATCTGGGGTTCAAACATCACAGTCTGGCTTGGATGGTATCTGCTCGAGGGTGCAGTTGTGGACATAGAGGTAGTGCTCTTTAAGATGAATTATGCTGATACACGGATTGCATCCGTGATCTACGGCATGTCACGGGGTTTCATTTCTTACTGGCTATTTTACTTCCTTTTCGCGCCGACTGCGTGGAAGATCTGTTATGCGCCATGGTACTCATGGCTTCAGATCGGACTTGCCGTCGTCGGAGGACTCATCGGCGGATCGATCGGGTATGATGCGGCGCGGAAGATGCGGAGCGCGATGATGTGATGTGGAGGGGTTTTCAATCATGTGACATATTTGAGGCGCGGATTATGATGAGTGATTCGGAATGGTTAGATGAACTCACTAAATATATGGCAAATTTTTTTTCGGAGATAATGAGTGTGTAGAAATGTTTATATATTGTGAGGTTCATGTGCCCACACACAAATTAGTACTACTACATATAGGTGAATGATATCATGAGACATATTATAATAGCAATACTTATACTCTCCCTCATACCCATCATAGCGGTAGCGGCAGAGGACGCCTCCAGCGGGCACGGACAGAATGACCATGCCGGAGAGAGCTACGCCGGCGACAATCCGCTCCTCACATACCGGCACGGAGACCTCAGAGGAGACCTCATCTACACTATCGGGGACAGCAAGTATTCTGGCAGGCTACACCCGAACGCCACATACACCGTCAATCTTTCGATCGAACTCCCGAAAGGGGCGACAGTCGAGTTCGCACGGCTGTATACGTACTGGACATGGAGTTACATCGAAGCTGAAGGCACGTATCCGGATATGCTGGTCACATTTGGTGGAACGGAGATAAATCCCGATCAGACGTTCACAGACCGCAAGGGTAAATCACCCTACGATTATCCGGCTGGAACACACTGCTACAATGTTACCGACCAGGTTGATTCCGGCGGAGCGTACACGGCAGTCGTTGAAAATACAGCCACCGACTTTAAAAAGTTCAGCATGAACGGAATCGGGCTTCTGGTTATTTACAACGATCCGGACGGAGATGAGACCCGGTACTGGGTCAAGGAAGGGTGCGATGTCATCTATGCCAATGAGGAGGTTGGCATAACCGCGGAAGAGGCAACCACGGAATTCGTCTTCGAAGGGGATGTCCATCAGGGCGATGTGGCAGATTTGACGCGAGCGATCCTCACAACCGTCGTCGCTTCCGGGGATAAGGGTGAAAACACCATGACATTCAATGAGGAGTCGTATCGCGGTGTGTACGCAGGCGATCCATATCCGGATCTCGCAATCGATGAGCGCGATGTGAGGGCACATCTGGTAGCCCGCGATAACAAGGTGCAGATTAAGGATGACGGAGACTTCATGGCTCCGAGCAACGCGTTTCTTGTGGTCTCTTACGGATCGCATCAAACGCCATCCGAATCACCAGCAGAACCGACATCAGAATCATCATCGGCATCAGAATCGACGTCAGGGTTCGGATTGCTCCTTACGATTCTTACAATCACCGTATCGATCATTGCATTAAGAAGACGATCATGAACTGGAATATTGTCCGAGAGGATGCACCCCACCGTATCAGCGAAATTAGGTACGTACTGATGGCAGCGCTCCTACTATCCTCCCTTCCTGTTGCATCCGCACAATACGCCTCTGATGGATTCAACCTCGATACAATCCGGCACGACACCGTCGTAGGAGGCGTCTATGTCGATGGCGGGCACGGGGTGGGAACCTCGCCATACACAGAGGTCTTTAGCGACGTTCCTTCCGATCTACTCTTCGCACGTCTCTATGTGGGTGTGAAAGGGGGCACAAAGGAAGCGACCGGCTGGGTTTCGGTGATATTCAACGGGCATGATCTCGGAACGATATCTCTTGCGGGGTTAAACGACACCAATCCGGATGTCTACTGCTCTGGAAACGGTGAATACTGGATACATTACGATGTGGCGGAATATGCCACCGGCGGCAATGACAACACAGTGACAATCACCACCGGCGGCAAGATCGATGGCAGGGTCAAGGGAACCACGCTCGTTGCGGTCTACAGCGATTCCGCCGAAACCAGTAAGGAATACTGGATCTGCGAGGGTAATATAAACCTGAATTACCGGACAGAGCACGACTGCGAGACTGTCTCTTTCGAGAGGATGTTCGGGAGTTCTGATGATATTAAGTCTGCCACACTCTGGACGATGTACCTCTCCGGAAACGAGGGTGTGAACGACACGCTCACATTCAACAGTCATCTGATCGCGGAGGATGCTGCGGATGGCGGGTGCATCGAGGACGGGGCGTATGTGTGGAGGGACCTGTGCTTTGATCTTGACTCCCGGGATGTTACCGATTACATCCAGACACGGAACAACATGACGTATGATCGGAAGATAGACGGATACCTGCAGCCTGTTGGCGCAGTGCTGATCGTGGAACACACAGAGGAGGTTCCGGTGTCATCTTCCGGGTCAACAGAATCGGCGCCGGAATCGACACCGGGATTTGAATCACTCCTCGTGATTTTCGCGATTCTCGCATCGATCATTGTAGCGAGGAGACTATCATGATCCGGAATTATACAAAAAATTATCCGGATTGCTGTGAATTATGACAAAATTTAAATATATACTATTATTCATATTGCTGCTGACCCTTGCCCAGCAGGCAGCGGCGGATTACAAATTTGATGGCACACCGATCATTTCTGTTACGCATGGCACCGTTGCCGGTGGGGTGTACGTGGCTGGCGGGCATGGCAGCGAGGACGCCAAGAGCGCGCCATACACCGAGAGCTTCGATCTGCCAGGGGACGTTGTCTATGCCCGGCTGTACGTGGGGATATGGGGTGGAACTCCAGACTATACGGGAACGGTCGAGACCACGATCAATGGGGAGACGCTCGGAACGCTGAACCTTGCAGGTAAAGCGGACAGCAACCCAAATGTGGTGTGCACCGGCTACGGGGTGTACCTTGTGACATACGAGGTCACCTCTCGTCTCACAAAGGGAGCCAACACCGCATCGGTCGTGACTGCCGGCGACATCGATGGCAGGGTTTACGGTATCACGCTTGCCGCGGTCTACGAGAACGAGGGCGCGTCGGAGGTTGAATACTGGATAAACGACGGGCACGAGAATCTGAACTACAAGACGCCGCACGATTCCTGCACCACTCCCTTCTCTGCCGCAACATCCGCAAATTCGGATGCAAGCCTCACTGTCGGGTATCTCTGTGGGGATCCCGGAGAGACAGATTACCTCTACATGAACGACAACCAGATCGGGGGCGATGATGTGGCAGACAGCATGGCGGATTCTGCTTATGGTTTCGATCTCAAGACCTTCGATGTCTCTTCTTATTTTGGTACGGCAGAAAATACCATCTTATTCAAGAGAGGCACTGAAACCGCGATTCATCCGTTCATTGCGGTGCTCACGCTTGCGAGCGGCGGCGCACCAACGCCAACACCACCTCCGGCGGAGACGAAGCCGGATCTGACAATTACCGAGATCAAAGTGCCAGACCGGGTCTTTGAGGAGGATGACACCACAATTGAGGTCGTTGTGCGAAATCAGGGTGATTATGATGTCAAGGATGCGTTCAATCTCGAGTTGTCTGTGGGAAGCATCCTCCTCGGGTCGGTCCGCATCCCCGATCTCGGCGCGGGCGAGAGCGAGACTGTGCAATTCATCTGGAATCCGGACGAGACGATCGAGTACACGCTCTCTGCGATGGTGGATGTCAACAACGTGATTGACGAGGCAGACGAGACAAACAACGAGGCAGTCTCAGTTGTTACGGTGGGCGAGTCGATGGGGTACTATGGCGATGATTCCATCGAAACCTTCGAGCATGGAACCATCAATGGCAGTATTGCATATACCATTGGAAACAGCAGTTACTCCGAACCTTTAAGTCCTGATGATGAGTATGCGGTTGAGTGCAATCTGACGCTGCCTGATAATGCGACCGTCGGGACTGCACGACTGTATGTATACTGGACATGGAGCAAGGAGGGCACCACTGGCAGGGATGCAGATGTTGAGGTCACCTTCAATGATCACGTAATATCGGCAGACGACAGATACACGGATCGGAAGGGGCATGATCCTTTCGACTATCCAAGCGGCACGTATTGCTATAATGTGACAAATTATATAGAAGATGGGAATGGCAGCAAGATCAATTATACGACCATAGTGAAAAACACTGGCAGCGGTTATGCAAAGTTTGCAGTGTGTGGGCTCAATCTTCTGGTGGTCTATGAGGATTTGAAAGAACCCGAGATCGAGTACTGGATAAACGAGGGCTGTGATATCATCTATTCGTTCGACGACGACGATATAGCCCCGGAGGATGCGACCACGAACATCTACTTTTCGGGCGTGATCGATCTCGCCGAGGTTCGGAGAGCAACACTTATAACGTTTGTAACAGGCGGAAACGAGGGTGGCAATGAACTGGGATTCAACAGCGAGGTCTGGGATAAGGTATACAACGGCGACCCTTATGACGATCTTGCGATCGATGAGCGTGACGTGACTGACCATCTGAACGTCAGTGGTAATTACGCAACCATTTCCGAGATAAACGATCACGGCATGGTTCCGAGTACCGCACTCCTCATCCTTGAGCGCGGGCAGAAGGTCCCGAAGCTCGATCAGGTTCCGATCACAGTAGGCGAGATCACTGACATGGGTATCCACTACATCTCTGACGATACGTACGGCGCAGTCTTCGGAACGCTCAGGTTTGCCATCTATGACCGGTTCGATCGAATCGCAGGATACAGGGAAGCAGAGGATATCTGGGTATATGCGGTGCCCTCTGATTGCGATCCTGATTATAATATGTGGATGAATGTCACAGCGACCAGTGAGCCAAAAAGAACACTCACGCTCTTCGATGATCCATACACCAACGAGACGCAGGATTACGAGACCGAGGTCTGCTACTTCGACGAGAATGACGACGACGACTTCGACGACGATAACGAGACCCGTATCTACCGAACCACGACCAGTTACGATGGCACGTTTGCACTCCGGCTGAATGAGGGAATGTATGACATCTACGCCAGATACTGAGCATAATGAGAATCGGTGGAAGATTATATCGATTGTTGCGATTCTGATCGCATTGATCTCGGTTATATTAAACGTGTATTTTTATCTTTCAGATGAGTCTGAACTAACATCCGGTGCTGACAATGAAACGAACAATTCCACTGTACTGAACATATCGGATGAAAACGAAATAGGGATGCACAGGATTGCAAGGGTGGTAATCACGCCCGGCGATACCACCGAGATCGATTAAGCGTGATTCTCTGCTATGAGTAACACTTATATACTGTTGTACTATTTACACATAAGCAGTACGATTATTGCTGCTAATATCTCGAAATAGTTCGAGATTAATAACATATAAACAAATATAGGAGATATAAAATGAAAAGAACAATATATTTGATGTGCATTGCTGTGTTGATGTTGGTTGTGCCTGCATCGGCTGCGCCGGATCTGAGCGTGACTGACATTCATGTCAATTTCGGAGATGAGCGCAGTGATGACATAGTCCGGGTCTACGTCAATTGCGAAAATGTCATCTCTGCGGTCGTGCAGAACGCAGGTCTTGATGCCGTAACAGATGATTTCGAGGTCTGCTTTGCGGCGGATGGTGCCGTGATCGGTTGTGCGAACGTGGCAGGTGGTCTTGCACCGGATACGAATACGACAGTCAGCATCGACTGGACTCCGACATGCGCGGATTATTCAGTTATGCCGGGGTTCCCGCCACAGTCACTCCTGCTCACGATAACAGCGACTGCTGACTGCAACTGCAGTAGCTGTCCGAACTGTCCAAATGATGGGAGTTACGGAACGATAGATGAGACCAACGAGACAGATAACACATGGTCACTGGTTATTCCGGCTATGCAGGAATTTTCCGGATACGATGTCATAGGTGGTGTTGTGAATAATGGCTACATGAGCAAGAACTTCGACTGTAATACCACAGAAGAGCCACTCTATCCTGCCGGGTATTTCGACGAGGTTGACCTCGGTATGGTGGCTAATGTAAGCGGTGCAAAGATCAGCACCTTCGCTACACAGGCGACCGATACAAGGGTTCACCACATCGATCTGCCAGATGGTGCAGTGGTGGTCGGTGCAAGACTCTATGTGCACTGGTATGACAAATGGGGCAACTACAAGACGTACCCAACCGGATGTCTGGCGAACCTGAGCATGAACTTCGAGGGCGTGGATCTCATGCCCGAAGTGGTATATCATGACTCAAAGGCGTTCGGATACTACCAGTCACCGAAGGGATGCTCCGTATTCAATGTAACCTCGCTTGTGAGCGGATCCGGCGACTACACGGCGATTGTCAAGAACATCGAACCAATCGGAGGCAACAACACCACGCTGCTTGGCCAGGGGCTGGGCGCGCTCTATATCGGCGCAGGTCATGGCTGCAGGGTTCAACTCTGGTTGCTGGAAGGAACTGACTACCTCATGGCAGCAGACGAGACGCACGGCGGAAATAACTATTCTGTCTCGCCAGAGGAGGCAACAGCAACGGTAGCGCTTCCCGGGGAGATAGATCTGACTGATGTCGTCGATGCAGGACTGACCACGTTCGTTGCACAGGGGATGGGACCTGGATCTGACCTGCTCTTCAATGGTGAGGTTATCAAGACCGATGCATGGAACACGTCCACAGAGGTGTATCCGGGGAGCAAGGTAAATAGAGAGGAGGTCTCGGTTCTATCGAAGCTGCTTTCAAGTGGAAACACCATGGGATTCCGTGACAATGGTAGCGGCGGTATGCAGGCAGCCCTTGCAGCTCTTATGGTCGTACATGGGTCTGAACCGATGCCGGGCGACGTCAATGGTGACGGATTTCTGACAACTGCTGATGCTGTGCTGGCGCTGCAAATGGCTGTCAGCGGCGAGTACTCAGGCATTGCGGATGTCAATGGAGACGATGCCGTCACATCGATTGACGCACTGATGATCCTGCAGGCAATAGTTAAGAACATCGAGCTATAGAAGCTCGATGATCTTTTTTTATTCCGTAAGAATTTGCTTGTCGATGATATCCTTCCAATTGAGAAACACAACGTTACAACACGTTTCATCCCAAAACCGCACCCATCAACGCCCTCCAGCTATTTACCTCTTCTGCTATCACTGCAGATGCTATACACACGTCCGTTCCTGACTAAAGATCATCCAGATCGAAGACCTGATATCCGATTTTTCTAAATTTCTCCTTATCCTCGATCTTCTTTGCCATGATGCCGAAATATTCTTTCCGTTTTTCGTTGTTCCATCGGAAACGCTTTGCTTTTTCCTTCAAAGATCCGATGACCATGCTTGCGCTTCTGTGATCCAGATGTTTCCATTTGCATTCCATAAAAAGAATCTCTTCCGTCCTCTCGTTAAGTGCAACAATGTCAATCTCATCGTCCTTGTGCCACCATCTGCCGATTCTCGAGAATTTAAACGGCAGCATCCCGGCATATTCTTCAAGGACCTCTTTTGAAAATTTTTCGAAAATTTTTCCGAGATAACGATTATAATCCGAATCGAAATTACCGATCTGCCCGTTTAAGATCAACTCCGACTTATTCGGGTGAATAAACCTGAAATAAAAATCAAAATAATTATCCGAAAGATTATATCGCTTGTTCCTTCTCCGTTCTTTTTCATCGAGCACGGGATAGGATTCCTTCACAATATGAAGATTGATCAAATTGCTCAGATATTTGGAAACAGTGGAAGTGGGAAAACCGGTGTAATTCACAATATCCCCGAACTTCGTATTGCCAAATGCGATGGCTTTCAATATCTTAAAATATCTTGTAGGCTCCCTTAATTCGCTTTTTACTAATATCTCCGCTTCTGAGAAGAGGGATTTGTTTGGCTGAAACACTTCATCCAGTCTCTCGCCGTGTTCGAGTCTGTAACACACCTCTTTGATGTACTCGGGTATGCCATCGGTTATTCCGAATATCTCAACCGCTTCTTCGATCGAAGCGGCTCCAAAATCCAGAATATGCCTTGCTTTGAGCGGTCTTACAAAAAGCTGACCAGTTCTTCGCCCATACAAAGGACTCCTGTAATTTAACAGATAGTTCTCCATCATTGAGATGGATGAGCCGCAAAGGATCAGTTTGACCGTGGTGTTTTTCAGGAGTTCGTCCCATATTTTCTGGAATTTGGATAGCAGCGCTTTATTTTCTGAAATAAGGTTAGGAAATTCATCAAATGCAATGATCAATCTATCTTCCTTGGCTATCAATTCAAACAACTCTTCCCATGTGAAATCGCCTCTTGCGATCAAAGGATTGTCCAGTGTCTGCGAAACAATTTTTTTGAAAGATTCCAGGTTATCTTTTTCCAGTGCCTGTTCAACAAAGAAATATCCCGCTTTTTTGCCATGAATCGCTTTTTTTTTTTTTTATAAGTTCGGTCTTCCCTATCCGCCTTCTCCCATAGAGGACTATCAGTTCAGCACGGTCCGAACAAAACGCCTCCTGTAAACTGGATAACTCACTTTCCCTGTTCACGAAATGATTTTGTTCACGCATGATTAGCATAATCGTAAGTAAAGTATTTAACCCCATTGGCAGCTACGGTACTTCCAAGCAGCCCGACTTCGATCAAGAAATCCGAGTCTTTTTAATTTCTTCTGGTCGGTTGAAAAACGTGACGCCAATCCTGCAAACACTGGTACGATTGGACTTCCGGAATCAGTGAAATCAGTGTTAATCTGTGGCTAAAAGTTTTATTTGCCACTGATTAACACGGATTACGCAGATTAACGGTTTAAATTATTTTTTAGATCGATAGTTCCACATTCCGGCAGTTGTGCTTACATATGACAATCCGACGTTCCCAGAAAATAATAAAAAGTCTCAGAAATCCGGAACACTTTCACGCGAGATATTAGAGAACATGGATTCATCGTACATCAATTTTTATATTAATATAAGTGCAGTTATTATCACAATATCCAGAACAAGCGTTGCCGCACCATTGATTAGAACGATCTTGCTCCCGAGCTTTGGACCAAAGAGCGATACATGCAGTGGCAGTGAGTGCTTTGCAAATCGTGTCGAGAACGATATCACATTTCCAAGCATCAGGGCGATCAGCACTCCTTTTGTTGATAGCGCACCAGTATCAAAGAAGCTGCCGGCAAGAATCAGTCCGGAATATGTGTTCAAGATTTCAGTTGCACTGACCAGTGCGACCTCAGTATCGAGTCCCAAAATATCTGTAACTGGGTCTATAATTCCAGATAACTCTTGAAAGGTGCCACGCTCCATCAGAAGCGCTACCAGAAACAAGGTTACAAACATCACAGGCACGATCCTTTTGAGCATCCTGTACGTGGTTTTAACACTTTTGTTCCACGCGCTGCTGCTGTTACCACTGGCTGAACCGTTGTCGGGCTTATGTGTCTGATGATGTGCGGATGATCCGTCCGGGAGAAACGCGATCGCGTTCCCACCCAGCCAAATCCGTGCAAGCACGAACCCGAGACACGTCTTCACGAGTGCAACAAGTCCCCGAAGGCAGATATAGATCATGCCGGTCGTAAATCCGAGAATCGGGATCACCACAGGCAGAAAATACGTGAACAGATGAGAGAGAATGCCAGGAAAAGAACTGATCAGGGTGGTTGCGATGACTTCCCGCTCGGAAACCCTCTTTGCAGTCAGTTCCTCTGATAGCATGGAATAAGCGGCAGTGGCGCTGAATGTGCACGTCACAACCGAGAGAGCCGATACCCCGGAGATGTTCGCCCTCTTTGAGATAGGGTGGACCAACCTGTCAAACTTTCTCATCAGCCCGATGTTGACTGCATAGTTTGTTGCAAGGATACCGATCGCTATAACTGGAACGATCTTTGCCACGTAGTGGACTGCATATACTAATGAATTATATATCAGTATCATCACCTCAGCGGATACGCGAATGTCATGTCGTGATCCGTGTCGCCCGGGATCACCATGCCTTACACAGATGCTGGCAGACCTGACGCAAGAAGCAGCAGTACAAAGAGCGCGGATTGTATCCTCTTCATCGTTTCATCTCCGGGTACATAAAGACCCCGCGTTCACCCACCTTAAAATCGATGCGCTGGAACCGCCGCAAGTATTCCTGCTGCACCTCGCATCTGATATCTGAGGCAACTACGTGCACCCTCTCGTTCTCCACCGCAGAGACGTCTGCACGTTCAGGGCAGGACGCGAGGTCATCCAAAATCCACTCCATCCCGACAGGGTCATCGCAATCATAGCTGGATGGAAGCTTGCTCGTCACGACCAGAATGATAGCATCCGGGTTCTGTTCCAGTACCCACTCAGGATCGAGAGTGGGGGATCCTTCGAACATCTCCCTCGCGATGTTGATGCCGCCAGCGATGTGCACTGTCTATCTCTTGTGGAATCTTTGCTAAACGTCTTATATCTCCGGAATTCGAAAAATCCATCACGCGTCTCCCAAAATCTCGCCCATCTTTACCTTCCACCCGGTGATGTCTTCTGCCGTCACCACATCGATCGACCCGCCC
>DASC01000139.1 GCA_002503595.1 Candidatus Methanogaster sp. UBA203
AAAAAAATTAGAGATGCCCCACACTTACGTTATGGAGCATCTGGATAGTATCTTTGATGCAACCGCTGATGCATCTTCGAGCGGAAAGTCACCGGTGTCGAGCGTCTCTGCGAGTTCATCGAAGTGTGTCTCTTTGCCACCGACCCTGCACGCCATCATGGTTCCAGGCGGGAAGAGGTTCGCAAGCTCGTTCTTGTCCTTCACCGGGAACTTGACCGCCGCATCTTTCAGCATCTCAACGATCTCGATCTTGAGTTCCTCAATCTCGCCAATCGCTCTTTGTGTTGGTTCTTCGTGTGAGAGTTTATGTTCTTCTGCCATTTTGACCACCTTGCTGGTACTCAATTATCCGATCCATAATAAGCGTTTTGGTGGCTCGTTCACACATCACAATCGACACCGGATGGCAGTTTTGCGAACATCGTCTTAAATTCATCAATTCTTGACGATATTCGAACGATAAGTTTTTAAAGTTGTGTTGCAAAGGGAGGTAGAACGCGCGTAAAGCGTGCAGATCCCGCGCGTATCAGTATGTTTGACCGTTGATGCAGGCGGATTTCTTAAACATCCTGTAAACACACAAAGGAGGTGTTGTAATTGGCTAAACTGGTTGTAATCTACGGAACCGGAACCGGTCACACCGGAGAGATGGCAGAACAGATAGATGACGGGGCAAGGTCTGAGGGTCTTGAGACTGAAGTGATACTGCTCGGCAACGTGACCGAGGATGTGCCAGGCGGCGGGCGTACAACGAGTGTGGATGACGCGCTCGCGATCATGGACTCGGCAGATGCCGTTGCGATTGGCTCATCAACGTATAATATGTTGCCGGTCGTCTTTGTGGAGCAATTACTGGAAAAGGCTGGAAGCCTTGATCTGTCTGGCAAGGTCGGGACAGCATTCGGACCTTACGCAACCCGCCCCAAAGCTGTCGGGATCGTAATCGTTGCCATGAAGAGCTGGGGCATGGATGTGTTGGAACCCGGGCTGCAGGTATCAGGTGCGATCACCGGCAAGATAAAACAGGAGTCAAGGGAGCTTGGCGAGAGCATCGCAAGAGCACTTTCCGAAAAGAGTTAGGAGGTGAGTAAGATGGATAAGATCACAGACGATGTAAAGAAGGTTCTCGAAAAGATACAGTGGGGCTCGGTTGCCACAGCATCAAAAGATGCCGTACCGAATGTCTCACCAAAAGGCAGCTTTAAGATCGTTGATGAGCAGACGATCCAGTTTGCGGATATCTTCTCAGAACACACCAGAAAGAACCTCATGGAGAACCCAAGGGTCGCAATCGACATCGTGGACGCAGGGACCGCATCAGGATATCAGCTCAAGGGAACCGCTACACTTGCGGATAGCGGACCTCTATTTGATGCGGCAAAGGAAGAGCTTGCCAAGATGGGGTTTCCAGCGCCGAAGAACCTTGTCACTGTTACGGTTACCCAAGTATACAGCGTGAAGCCAGGGGGCGATTAGAGTCATGGAAAAGACGCTTGAAAACCTGACAAAAGCCTTCATCGGCGAAAGTCAGGCACGCAACAGGTACACGTTCTATGCGAAGGTTGCAAAGAAGGAGGGCTTTGAGCAGATATCGGATATTTTCCTTCTGACAGCAGAGAACGAACGGGAACATGCGAAGTGGCTCTTCAGGATGATCGATGAACTCCGGCAAAAGATTCCTGAAAAACCTGATGAGGTCGTCGTGGAAGCTGCAGCACCACTTACGCTTGGCACAACCGCTGAGAATCTTGCCGCAGCGATCGCTGGTGAGAATTACGAGACTACGACGATGTATCCGGAGTTTGCAGACGTTGCAGAAAGCGAAGGACTGGACGGGATTGCCCACAGACTCCGGATGATAGCAATTGCAGAGTCGCATCACGAAGAGCGGTACAGGAAACTACTTGCAATTGTCAAGAAGGATAGGGTCTTTACGAAGGATATGAAGGTCATCTGGGTCTGCAGGAAGTGCGGGTATGTGCACGAGGGCAGAGAACCGCCTGTTGAGTGTCCGTCGTGCGATCATCCGAGAGAGTACTTCGAGATTAAGTGTGAAGAATACTGAAACAGGAGGTAAATATGACAGCTAAAGGAGAAGTTTACGCATGCAGTATCTGTGGGAACGTTGTTCAGGTACTGGAGGCAGGAGACGGAGAGCTCGTCTGCTGTGGCGTTCCGATGGATATTGTTTGAGTAAAAGGAGAACACACTATGACGAATTATCGATGCACGACGTGCGGATACCTGTACCGCCCGGAGAGGGGCGACCCTGCGAGCGGAATCGAACCTGGAACAGAGTTTCCGGACCTGCCAGACGACTGGAAGTGTCCGTCATGTGGCGCCGGGAAGGAGTTTTTCAAACCTGTGGAATAAACCAAAGGAGGTATAAAATGGTTGAAGAAGTGATCGATGAGCAGTTCCTGCGAGTGAACAGAGCAGCGAACCTGATGAACCTGACAGAGCTTGAGAAGAAGCACCTGCCGCATATCAGCATTCCTGTGAAGGTTGCGGCACGGGAGCCCTTTAATATCGAGGTTGAGGTCGGTGGGATGCTCAAGCACCCGAATGAGCCGGGACATCACATACAGTGGATCGAACTGTATGCAGAGGACGTATTTCTGGCACGAATAGACCTAACTCCGCAACTCACCGAGCCAAAGACCGTCTTCACGATCAGGCT
Organism: Candidatus Methanogaster sp. UBA203; assembly: GCA_002503595.1. GTDB lineage: Archaea > Halobacteriota > Methanosarcinia > Methanosarcinales > Methanogasteraceae > Methanogaster_A. The sequence continues at coordinate 2,681 of DASC01000139.1, forward strand.
CGACAACGTGGGATCTGTCAAACTGCGGGCGGTCTCGCGCTGTAACCTGCACGGGCTCTGGGAAGTTGCCGGAACCGTTTCGGTTCTGCCGCCGGGAACACGGGTTGTACACGACAACAAAGTTGCCTGTCTAACATGCGGGCAGATGACGTTTGTCGAAGGCGACAACCCTGAAACCTGCTGGTTCTGCGGCGAGCACGAGGCAGAGAACTTCGCGGGCTGCTGAAGAGGTCAGGAGGTATGACATGACCAGCTGGAAATGTTCAAACTGCGGATATGTGCTGGAAGCGGATGCGCCGCCGGAATCGTGTCCGTCGTGCGGCGAGAGATGTGATTTCATCGATGTCAGCTGCTACATTCCGGAATGCGACACCACCACCAGCGGCGGGGTCGATGAGAGACTGTGAAGAAAAGAGGAGGTATGTAACAATGGGAAAACAGATTGTAGAGAACATAAGCAAGAAGATCGGGTTCACCCCTGATATCATGAAGACGATCGGAGAGATCGACCCGTCTTTCCTCAGGATGTATCAAAAGTGTGATGAGGGTGTACTGAAGGATGGTGCTCTCTCAGTGAAGGTAAAGACATTGATGGCGCTCGCCGCGGTTGCAGCACAGCGGTGTGAGCCCTGTGTGGAATCGCAGATGCGAAACGCCATCAACAACGGAGCAACAAAGGAAGAGATCATAGAGACGCTCGAGGTTGTGTTCATGACGTCAGGTGCGCCCGGCGTTGCGATGTTTCGGAATGCGCTCAAACAACTGAAAGACTGAACAGGAAGAGGGATGGGTATGGAAGAAGAAAGCACAGCAGAACAGGCACAGGCACGCCCGATGCTTCGTCTGGGAGAGACTGCTCCCGATTTTGAGGCGGTGACCACCCACGGACCAATTAAACTCTCTGATTACAAGGGAGAGTGGGTGATCCTCTTCTCGCATCCGGCAGACTTCACGCCGGTCTGCACTACAGAGTTCATGGGCTTTGCAAAGATGCACCCGGAACTTGAGAAGCGCGGCGTCAAACTGATCGGACTTAGCGTTGACAGCGTCCACTCGCATATCGCATGGGTGCGGAACATCGAGGAGAATATGGGTGTTGCGATCCCGTTTCCGGTGATAGCGGACCTTAATATGAATGTCGGGACGCTGTATGGCATGATCCACCCGGGACAGAGTGCGACCGCTGCTGTGCGGTGCGTCTTTGTGATCGATCCTGACCAGATCCTGCGTGCCATGATCTACTACCCGCTCTCAACAGGACGGAATATGGATGAGATCCTGCGGTTGATCGACGCCCTGCAGGCGGCAGACAAGTACGGGATCGCAACGCCTGCCGACTGGAGACCTGGAGATCAGGCAATTGTTCCGCCGCCTGCAACAACGGACGAGGCAGAGAGGCGGCTTACTGAGGGCTATGACTGTAAGGACTGGTATTTCTGTAAGAAGACAATCTAAACAAAGGAGGTGAGATTCAATGGCTGAATATCGATGTACAAACTGTGGATATACAACCGACGCTGATGCTGCGCCGGAAGAGTGTCCTGTCTGCAAGCACAAGGACTCGTTTGAGAAGATTAAAGACTAATCCTTCTTTGAGAGGGGGCTGGGATTCATAACCCAACTCCACTCTCCATTTTTCCGGGAGATCTAACAGCCCAATCATCGCATATCAGTGCTGCCTGCTCCTATCCTGCTCGCCTGCCCTTTCATTTGTCGACCACCTCCCAGTGCCCACCTTTATCAGGACCAACTCTCCTCAGTAACCCGCCTTCCTTCAGTTTCTTAATGCTCTTTTTGACAGCTCTATCACTAAGACCTGTCGTTTTTGCGAGTTCTGCAATCGTTACCTGTGGGTTCTCTCGCATCATCGCAAGAATTTTCGGGTCTTTGGTATCTCGCGTTGCGGTGACCAAAACCCCGGAGACTT
>DASC01000011.1:0-15020 GCA_002503595.1 Candidatus Methanogaster sp. UBA203
CACCATCATCATGATCACGCACGACCCTGAGATCGCTGCGCACGCTGATCGGATTGTGCGCGTGAAGGACGGGCTGCTTGCGGATGGGGATGTGAACAACTAAAGGTGTATTAATATGAAAAAGAACGACAGCAGCCGCACACACAACGAACATGCTTCCGAATACGACCGAGAGGCTCGTGAAACCGGGTGGTTTGGTCCTGAAGTGCTCTTCGGTCTCTGCTTTTAGTATATAAGCCCCCATGAGCGCCTGCTTGATATCGGGATAGGTACCGGGCTTGCCTCACTGCCATTTGCCAGAGCGGGTCTGGAGGTTCGGAATCGACGGCTCTGCAGAGATGCTTGAGATCTGCAGATCAAAGGATTTTGCGCAGGATTTGAGAGAGTTCGATCTGCGAGGTATGCCGCTTCCATATTCCGATGGCTTCTTCGACGATATGATCTGCTGCGGCGTTTTCCATCTCATTGGTGATCCGGAGCCGATCTTTAAAGAGGTTTTTCGGGTTATCAAACCAGGAGGAATCTTCGCTTTCACCATCTTAGCGGAAACCCCGGAAAAGGAAGAGGAGGTTGTCAGCCACAACCACAGGGTTATTCGGAGATCCGGAGCGATTGGGGCGTGCCAGTCTTCATGCATAGCGGTGGTTGCATCGAGAAACTTTTGCAGGACTCTGGCTTTCTCGGGTTAAAGCCCACCTTTCCTACCTTTCCCACGTTTAATCTCTAATTTTTGATGGCAGTGTAGTAGAGAATCAGTTGCATTAGACCACTTCTCGCCCACTTCCACCCCTATCGCTAGATATATCTCATTATTTTTACGACCAATATTTTATATTATAATTTCATCAAAATAAACTCCACTCTTATCGTTTCTTAACCAGAAACCTTAAGTAGTTTACGACCACCATGAAGATTATGACGCTCAACTGGTATCTCAAGCACCACCACCATAATTACTACAGTCTCGTGGAACCGTACAGGGAAAACGGCAAGAACCGGCATCGGGTGATCAAATATCTAAGCGGTTTGACACAGGTTGAGGCGCAGCAGATCAGGCGCGGTCTTGCGGTCATGAAAGAACTCGAAATCGAGACTATAAAGGTAGAAGACCTGGTATTTGAGAATCACTGGCGCTATTTGGATGTCGCATTCCTTGATTCCATCTGGAAGCAATGGAAACTCTCAAAGATATTTCCGCAATCAGACGGCAAAGACGTGCAGACATCAGAGATTGTGGAGATATTGACATTATATCACTGTCTGGATCCGGGAAGTTATCTTTCCGCTGTAGACTGGTTCAACAAAACCATATTAGACCGTATTCTACACATAAACTGCCAACATATGAACAAATCAAGGATATTTCGTGAGCTTGATATTATCGAGGATAGAAAGACGGATATAGAACGTTATCTGTACAAAACCCTGAAGAAACGGGACGAGGACAGTATGCACATCGTCTTTTATGATCTTACTGATTCGTATTTCGAGGGGCGGAAATGCGAGTTAGCGAGCGCAGGGAGGACCAAGAGCAACGGATTTAGGAAAAAACGGGTTGTACTCTCACTTCTGGTGAACTCCAGAGGTTATCCATTTGCCTGGGATATCCTTGAGGATTACACGGCAGACGTCGAAACGATCAAAGGTTTATCGGTTCAGTGGAAAACAGAGTTCAAATTCGGGGATAACGAGATAGTACTGGTTTTCGACGGGGGAATGGTTTCTGATGAGAATCTTAAACACCTGGAGCTTAAAAAATACAAGTATATCACGGCTCTTGACAAGAATCAGATTCCAAATATGCAAAACGTTAATATTGAGCGTTTTGAATCGATCAATAAAGAAAATACGACTGATCAGATCATAAAAATGGGGTTTGGGAAATATGATGATGCAACATACTATGAAACCGTGGGAACGGTAGGTGGCAGACGTTATGTCATGATATTCAATCCGGAAATGCTTATAGATCAGAGAAAATCCCGCAAAGAACTGATACAGAGAGCAAAAGACTATCTGGACAAGGAGAACAAGGCATTATCCGGAGCGAAAAAAAACAGAAACAGAGACAAAACTAGAGACAGGATCGACAAACAACTCAAAGCGATGAAAGCAATGAACTTTGTGGATTATGATCTCGAAAATCTGGAAATAAAAGCAGAAGGAAAGGAAATCAACAGTTTCCGCATTGTTCCAAAAGAAACAGATAAGAATAAGAAAGCAATTAAGAAAGCAGAGCGAACTGACGGTTTATGGACGATTGTCACAAATACTTCGAGTAAAGAAGATGATAAGAATAGATTTACGGAAGATGACCTGATTCGTGCATATAGGGACAAGAATCAGATCGAACAGGCGTTTAAAGACGTGAAATCATTTATTAAGATACAGCCGTTCAATGTCTGGACGTCAAAACACGTAAGAGCACACTATACAATATGCATACTCTCGTATCTGCTAGATATCACGATCGCAAACCGATTGAAGGAGGCGGATATCGGAGTAAAAAGTCCGCAAAAGGTGTATGAGGTATTGAAAGATGGGATAATCGGAAAAATAACAATGGAAAGTACGGGTGACGAGTTTCTCAAGTTAATGAGTCCTCAATCGCAGCATAAAGCGATACTGGAGTTGTTTCAAAGCGAGAACGTTGTAAGGAGGGGCTATCTGAAGTCGATGGGAATTACATGAAGAAGGTTACGACCAAGAAAGAGCGGAAATTTTGGAGGCATGCAGCCCTACGCTGCTGGTTTTGATTTTTGGGTGGGAAACTTGGGCTACAAGGCAAATAACACCACCATAGCGGACGGGGATATCAAGGTTCAAACGAACTATAGGAGACGTGTCGAGTGACTCTGGTGCTCCGTTTCAGGTAACGGGGCACCGCCCCACTTTTTTTCGGGCACTCCACCCGGGATCTAAGTCATCACCAAAACCCCGATTCCGCGTAGACTTCAAAACATTCTCCGATAACCCCCCATCCTCGTCGCCCCTGGCTAAAGTCGGGGCATCCGTGGGGATTCGTCGATGGTCTTTCTCTCTGAATCAAACCGGCGCCAGGATTATTTGAGACTTTTTATTATTTTCTGGGAACGTCGGATTGTCTTATGTAAGCACAACTGCCAGAATGTGGCACTATCGATCTAAAAAGCCATTTACACTGTTAATCTGCGTAATCGGTGTTAATCAGTGGCAAATAAAACTTTTAACCACTGTCTGCGAGCAGAACGAGCAGCGGCTAATCCATTAACACTGATTCCGGAAGTCCAATCGTACCAGTGTTTGCAGGATTGGTGTCATGTTTTTCAACCGACCAGAAGGAATTAAAAAGATTCCGGATTCTCTATTGAAATCGCTATGAAGCACTCATGAAACTCTTGCGCCTCTGCGTTCTGCCTTCGGCGATACTGGCTTCGCCGCGTGCTTTCGCAGATCGTATTGCGCGGTTATAAATCGACAGAGATTGTCAGATCCCGATCAATTCTGCGATCCGCTCCACCTCTACGACCGCTTCCGAGTCATCAGGCAGATCGATGAGAGGAGTTCCGTCGAGGTCGTAGTCTGCAAGTTTAGAATCGAACGGGACCGTCCCCGCGATCTCGAAACCGAGTTCCGATGCATACTTCTGCAAACTCTCCCTGTTCTCAGGTGTGACCTTGTTTAAGATGATGTAGATCTTCTTGAATCCGAGATCTAGTTCGCCTGCGAGATTGCGTATCCGCTCGGCAGTGAGAAGCCCTTTGCGCGAGCCATCGGTCACCACAAGTAAAATATCGAGGTTTCTGATGATTCGCCTGCTCAGATGCTCAAGACCTGCCGCGGTATCGATTATTGTGAGGTCATAGTTCTTCGTGATCTTGTCCATGATGCCGCGGAGCAGGTTGTTTGCATAGCAGTAGCAGCCGGGTCCATCCGGTCTCCCCATCACAAGCAGGTCGTACTTTGGCGTCTCTGTGAGTATCTCATATATCTTCGATTCGAGCACCAGCATCTTGTCAGCATCAGGCGGAAGACCTTCGAGCACCAGCTCCCTGATATCGCCCACGGTCCTGGAAACGGTATCGCCAAGCGCCTCCGGAAGATTGGTGTCGGGATCGGCATCGACCGCAAGCAGCACACTGCCGCCGCGCATAACGTGCCTGATCAAGAGCGCTGTGACTGCTGTTTTCCCTGTTCCGCCTTTTCCCGTGACTGCGACGGTTGTTGTCATATCACACCTCTGGCATCAAGAAGACTGCCGCGCATATCGCGGTCGTCCAGCCCTGACCTGAAACCGCATCCCCTGCGATGCCTGTAAGTTTGGTGGCGCCGCCGTCAGCGAGTGTCGCGTACATCTCTGTTGCAAGATCACATGCGTACTCCAGCGTCTCATCCTTGTTCTTGCCAGATGTGTGGTATTCCGCGAGATACCCGAACCTACCGGCATCGCGTGGAAGCGCGCATCCGATGGATGCAGAGATTAACCGATCCGGCTCATCGGTTGCATTCCTTGAAAGCACGACAAAAGCGATCTCTCCGGACTCAAGTTCCGGTATCCCTTCGACTTTTGGGATGATCTGGCATCCTGGAGGTACGATCGAGCTGACCATGACAAGATTCAGATGCTCGATCCCGGCATCGCGAAGCGCCATCCCGAACGATACAAGATGATCGGCATGTCTTCCAACTCCGCTTGTAAAGAACAGTTTTTCAGGAACCAGATGTCTCATGCTTATATGTACCCGAGCGCATCCTCGATTCTGCCGAGTTCGGGCCCTTTGGTGTCCGCGCCTGCAAGATACCCTGACGAGTTAGCAAGCAACCCCGCCCCGATAAGCGGCGACCCGAAATTGACAGTCCCGATATCAACCGGAAGACTGAACGTGTCCTCGAGAATCGCTATTTCAGCGTCGCTTACCTTCGGATGCACCAGAACGCCTTTGTTGGTGGCGATTCCAGCCATGCCAACCGTCTTTAATCCGGCGATGGTCGATCTCTGCACATCCACCTGCATCGTCTCCCGAATCACCTTCACCACCCGATCAGAGAGGAGTGGGTGTACAATTGCAGCGGTGTCGTTTGCGAGAATGATGTTTCCACAAGCGTTCATGAGGCTTGGGAGCGGCTGAACATCGCCAAACTCCCGCAGTTCTTCGATCTCCCCCGGGTGCGCATACTTTGAGACCACAAACCCGGTGCAGTTCCCACACGACAGCGATCCCACGATAAAACTCCCTGCCAGCGAAACCGGTACAATCCGAACCTGCAGCGTATCCTCGATCTGTTGCGCGACCGCGTCAGGCACACCTGCCGGAACGAATGCTACGTTCTCGGTCACTGTGGCGAAGACGCCGAGTACGGTACTGCCATAAAGCGTCAGTTTTCGATTCAGCGCACTCTCACCTCTTCAAGAAATCTTTCAGCACAACATTGCAGAGACAAAGCAATCAAGCAAGTTCCGCCTCCACAACACCGTCCTCAAACCGCACGGCACGCACCCTGATACGCCTCGGCGGCTTCTGCGCGCCCCGCCTCCAGATCGCCTCATTGATCGTGCGATCCAGTTTGACGCTTTCGGAATCCGTCTTCATGTGCCTTGTGAGATACGCGCGCACATCTTTTACTGCCCTCTTACTCCGCTTCCATCTGGGCGTGCTCTTCACAGACCGCAGCGGTATCGTGTATATCTGTTCTTTCTCCATCATACTCAATCAATCCTGTGGGTTTAATCCTTGATGCTGTTGCGTCGCCAGTGACGTCTCTTCGGATGGGTTGTAACCTTCCGATTCGTCTTCATAATCGCCCAAACAGGAACACGCTGATTCTGATTGTGTGCCTTTGCGAGCAGTTTCTTCTGTCCTTTCGTTTTTTTGGTCATATAATCACTTCATGTCAGATGTAAATCTGTTAGTATCTTTTCGCCTATCAATTCATCGTTTGCATATACTTTGATCACTACATGGTATGTTCCCGCAATTGAGACTTTCCCGATCTCCGTTTCGACTTTCGCGGGCAGATTAAACTCTGCACACAATTCATGCGACTCTCCGCTCTCGATCCGCTCGTCGAATTCGAGTGTATATGTCTCGGTTCTATCTTCGGCAGACATGCTTTTCATACCAAGGTTGACCTTCCAGTCATCCATCTTGACAGCGGTTGCGGTCATGACGATCTTCTCTTTCATAACGGTCTCGCTTCCATTGTTACAGATCGTTATGGTCGCATCAGAGGGAACTCCGAGTTTCAGTTGGGATGTGTCGATCGATTCGACATAAGGACGCTCCGGTGGCACCCATTGGGTCGTTGGTTTCTGTTCGGACGGTTTATCGCCGCCGATGCAGCCGAACGCAGAACATACTATGGTAAGTGTGATAATAATTGCGGCTATGTTTCTTCCTGTGATCTGGTTGCTTACTTTCACAATTGCTATATATCACTCTACCATATAAAACATTTGAAGCGTTTGGGGGATCGGGTTTGTGATCTGGTGCCAAAGCGATCAAAGCATTTATGTATTGCCGGCACGGTATCTGATATGCAACCATACCAGCGGGGTAGGGTAGCCAGGATATCCCGTCGGGCTCATAACCCGAAGATCGATGGTTCAAATCCATCCCCCGCTATAATGCACGCAACGAACATCCGACTGCGCGATTTTATTGTCACGGACAACGACTGGATCTTTGCAGTGTCCGGTTACGATCATACCGGTGGCGTGCAAGCAGTTCTTAGATACATACCTGATCAGGACGGCGATCGCGAGATGGGTGGTGTCAGGTACCGCAAACTCGATTTTGACGAGTCCAACAAGTTTCTGGAGAAGAACCGTGCCTCATGGAAGTTCCGTCTGCCTGAAGATGCGATCTCAAAGGTTCTCAGATCGAACGAGCGCATACCCGCCCTTGTAAAGGAGGACCCGCGTGTCGCTGTGATCGTTGATCTGCTCAAGAGTGCTGGAATCCCTGTAGATAAGATGGGGGTCACGGGTTCGATGCTTCCCGGATTGCAGATCGAAGGTTCGGATATCGATTTCGTGGTGTACGGACGATACTGGTTCCTTGCGAGAGATGCGATTCGGCGGGAGATTTCGAGAAACAGGGACCGAGATCAGGACAGAGATCGAGATTCTGACAAACTCGAGATCACAGAGATCAGCGAGGAGATGTGGCACCAGATCTATGCGAAGAGAGTGCCAGAGATCTCGTTTGAGGAGTTTTTGGCACATGAACTGCGGAAATGGAATAGGGGCATGATAGGTGGTACGTATTTCGACCTGCTCTTTGTCCGTGACTGGGATCAACTACCAGTTACGCAGGAGCGCGGAGCCGATCTGCGGCGGTGCAGCTTGACCGCGCGGGTTCTAAGCGCAGATCTTGCATTTGACAGTCCCGCGGTATACGAGATCGACCATCCGGTTGTATCCGAGATCCTCTGTTACACGCATACTTATACAGGTCAGGCGCTGGCTGGTGAGGTTGTTGAGGCGCGGGGCATGATGGAGGATGTGCGCGGTCAGAAGCGCCTCGTTGTCGGGACATCGCGTGAGCCGGTCGGCGAGTGGATGCGGTCGCTCGATCTGTTAGGTCGCGTCCCACAGTCAGAGGAGTGACCGGGGCATAATGGGTTAAGCGATAATTGCCGGGAGCGCCTTATAAATTGGAGACTTTTTACTATCTTCTGGGAATTGGGTTTTGGAAAACCACAGAGAGCACAGAGGACACCGAGAAAACAACTCTCTGTGCCCTCCGTGTCCTCTGTGGTTAATCTTCTTCGCCATAATCAGAGTCCACCCAGAAAAAATTAAAAAGTCTCATAAATTGAGATAGAATTACGGAATTTTTCGGACCCAAGTTCATGGTTCATAGAAACTCGACATCGTCATCGACCGGCGCGGTCATGGCGTTTCCATCGTGAGCATCGATCATGATGCTGCCATTCATACCTTTAACCTCCCAGACTGGCAGGTACACAAGTTCCATCTCGAGATCGATGTCCTTTGCCATAGGCCTCACTGTCCTGTGCTCGGTGATGATGGCACCGCCTGATGTGCTGGTGGTGGCTACGTTTTTCGTGTTGCTCTCGATCGCATCGTTTAATATCTCTTCCCGGGCTTCGACTTTCGTCACGGTAGGGCTTTTTATCTCGTAATCCTGGCAGGGAATAGATATGGAATCGCATACCTCCTGCAGGTACTCGTGTTTCTCCCTGTTCAAGGCATTGATCGCGCCAGAGCCCTCTGATGATAGGCGTATCGCCTTTGTCTTGTGCTGCCGGTACGTATCAATGACGTATTTGTAATTCCAGAACGGCACAAACTCGATGGCAGCACCGGTTATGCTGCTGACAAACCCCTTCGCAGTCGCGATCGCACGTCTCTCATCCACGCGTATGGATGTACATCGAAGCTGCAGCGCATCACGCGAATCGTCCGCGATCTCTGGCATCCTGCCAGCAGAATGCCCCTGAGGCTCATACTCATTAGACTTCCGGTACTCCTGACCCAGAAGGTCGTAACGCGCGTCTTCTGCCTCTGCAAGCATCGCCTTTCCGATGCGGATCTCAAGTTCGGCACGATCCCACATCCTGATGTTGTACCGATCCGCGAAGAGCACCATCTGGTCAGTGATCTCGTCAGATATGAAGAGCGCATCGTAAGCCCCCTGCACTGCATCTGCGAAATAGCGCAGATCGGTCTCGGTCCTGCCATACTGGATGCAGGTCATCCCCCCGTCCTTCGCAACAACCAGATCGGTTCGCGGATGGGTTCCCCGGATCAGGGGATTCACATCGTACCCCTGCGAGCTTAGAATATTTGTAAGAAGATCGAGTAAGATCTGTCTGTTCATCATCTGCACCTCGCACATACACCTACATATTGAGCAGTTCGCGGAGGCTATCGTCCTCCATCGGAGCTGGTATCGCTGAGTGTTTGCAGTTCATGACCGCTTTCGCAAGCTTGCGGTATACATCTGCGATTGCGGAGTCCGGCGCATTTTCGAGCACAGAGAACCCCTGCCGCTCGCAGTCCTGCACGATATCGTCTTTCGGGATGAATGCAACGAGTTCGCTCCCGATGGCTGTTGCAAATTCGGTTATGATCTCTTCTTCTCTCGGGACATTCCTTGAATTGCAGATCACGCCGCTAAGCGGCATCTTCAGTTTCAAAAGCCCTTTGCAGATGTTGTTTGCAGCATAAATCGGCATGTATTCGCCTGACGAGATGATATATGCCTCGCTAACAAGCCCCTTTCGGATCGGCGCCACAAAGCCGCCGCACACGATATCCCCTGGCACGTCGTAGATCACAAGATCACTCTCTGTAAGCGCTGTTGTGATCTTCTGCAGTTCTGTGACCGCGACGATGATCCCCCTGCCAGCACACCCGACGCCGGGCTCTGGTCCGCCGACCTCGATGCACTTGACGCCCTTGTAACCTTCGTAGACGACATTCTCCGGAGAGAGCTCGACCCCCTGCCGTATCAGATCCATCACCGTCGGAATCCGCCTACCATTGAGCAGCGTGATCGAGGAATCGCTCTTCGGGTCGCAACCGATAATGGTAACTGAATACCCGGCATCCGCGCACGCTGCTGCGACATTTGAGGCGGTGCTGGACTTGCCGATCCCGCCTTTGCCATAGATCGCTATTCTTCTTGTTTGATACATGCGTTCTCAAGCGCTGCTATATCACAGTAAACATCCACAACTCGGGCGTGCTCTTGTATCTTGTTCGGTACATGCGTTCTCAAGCGCTACTATATACTCCTGGTATGCTGCGATCAGATCGGTCGTTTTGTCCATGAAACCATGAACACGCGTGTAAAACTCTTTGATGTATGCCTCCTCATCAGGATGGTCCTCTTCTGATAGTTCCGATATTAATCTGGAGGCCTCCGAAAACTCTTTTTCGCGAACAATCATTGCATCACCAAGTTCTAGTAAGACTTCTGTATCCATATTTGGAACTTGCGCTGCCATAGTATTTAATGATGATTAATGAGGGGGCTGTCGTCTTCTCCGGTGTTGACAATCCTGCCGCACTCTGCGCTACGTCTCTGCATCTGAAAAACTGTGTTGCTGATTTTATGCCAACGGCTTGGTTCGCGGAAGGAAACTGAGACGCGGCTGAAGCTTGTGGGGCACAATTGAAGAGTTGAAAATCCCCGAGACCATGGGTGGTGTGGTGCCACACTGGCGTGGGTCCGGGTGTGCGCGAATTTTGTCCCAAATCCCAAAAAACGAAAACTTTATGAGGGGGTGATCGTATTATGCCTTACTACAAACACCATGAGGAGGATAAGTAGTGAAAAGAAAAAGAATATTATATGGGCTAACTATATTAATTGTTGTTCTGTCAATTGGTATAGCATTAGCAATAGTACCGCCACCACCAGCAAATCAGGATCTGGGAATATACGACACCCTGTGTGAAGAGTTCGCAGAAGATGACTGTAGGGCATGTCATAGTTCTGGCGTTCCGGATACCCACCACCTGTTAGTACAGAATGGGGTCTATGAATGTACGGACTGTCACCAGGTTACAACCGATCCCGATGGTACAGGTGTTGGAGTAATCAGGAATTGTGTGGAGTGTCATGATACATCACCACACCATGAAGCACAAGAAGCTGTGGACCGGCATTGTAGCCACTGCCACGGTAGCTATGTTGACGACTATGATGATGGGCATTCGATCCCGACATACGAGCCGTCACTGATAACCCCGGATACCAGCTATACCGTGGAAGACGGTGCAACTGGCAAGAAATGGGGTGGCTGTGAGGCATGTCATGAACCCGACAGCACATCGGTACCACCGATATATAGTAACCCCGAGACGCACCATAATCTTGGCAGTCTGAGCCTCGAGTGCAATATGTGCCACGGCGACACTTCTCTGAATGATTCTGTGAATGAGAATCTGCTCAGCATCAGAAAATGTGAAGATTGTCATGGTACCAAATCTCTGCACAATATCCAGTACAACTACACCAGTACTAAAGGCCAGCTCGGATATGGCCATGTAGGTGATGATTGGGACTGCGCGGGCTGTCATGCATGGTATGTGGCATACAGCTATGCACCGCTGGAAGGACCGGTAATCCCGGATATCCACGAGGTAAGTCCTACCATGATACTGGCTGGTGATGAAACAGTGGCGACCATTAACGGTACCAACTTCGTGAATACTGTGAATGGTACTAACTATACTTCCGATGTGGTTATTTATATTGGTACAGGAAATATAACACTGGCACCTGATTCCATAACCGCCTCAGAGATAGTAGTGACCATCCCGCCACTGGGTGCAGGAAATTACGGACTGCGTGTGGTCAAGAGTGGCATGGAGAGCAGTTTGGTGCCAATAGTGGTTGTGCCTCAGGTAACAATCGATTCAGCCACGATTAGGAGGAGTATTGTAACCATCCGTGGTTCAGGGTTCAGCGATGAATCATATAATGGGTGCCTCGGTGTTACCGTCGCTCACGCAGGCAATGACCTTGAAACCAGTATTGTCACTTGGGACGGTACTCGGATTGTGGTTGAATGTTCTCCTTCAGCAACGGTTGGAGACATAGTAACCGTTAATGCTCTATATGGTTCTGACTCTGCCACGATCGGATAACACAAACAAACCGCCTGAGAAGCCAAAGGACATCGAATAGGGATTTGTTATCAAATCCCTGTCTTTACTTTTTTTAGTATGGTATAAAGATATGAAAAAATACTTTTTGACGCTTATAATAACGTTTTTAGCAATTATTATCACATTATTAAGTGGAACCGCTTACTCAGAAGAGCCGCAACGTGATGTTATTATCGGATTTCACCAGATGCCTATTCCCTCGGAAAAGGCATTGATCCACAGTGAGGGCGGTGTTGTAAAACATGAGTATCGCTTAATCCCTGCTGTGTCTGCCAGTTTATCAGAGCAGGCGGTAGACATTATGAGAAAGAACCCGAGGGTCGCATATATTGAGGATGATGTAATACTTACGATAGCAACCGATGAATACATGAATTCCTCGGGTGTGAGCCATATTGGCTGTGAAATGGCACATAACAACGGCATTGATGGTACCGGAGTTAAAGTGGCAGTCATTGATACCGGTATAGATTATACTCATGAAGACCTGAATGATAATTATAAAGGCGGTTATGATTTTGTGTTCAACGATTCCGATCCCTTTGATGGTAACAATAGCCATGGCACCCATGTGGCAGGCATCATCGCTGCTGAGAGGAATGGAATTGGTGTGGTAGGCGTAGCCCCAAATGCCAGCCTCTATACTGTCAGGGTATTAGATAGTGCCGGATTTGGTACTGCCAGCTGGGTGATTGCTGGCATTGAGTGGGCGGTAGATAATGATATGGATGTGGCCGTTATGAGCTTTGGTACTAATGAGGATTCTCAATCACTTCGTGATGCCTGTCGTAATGCATCCGATGCAGGTGTGCTTCTGGTGGCGGCGGCTGGAAATACTCATACGCAGGGCGGAAATGTGGCCTATCCGGCCAGGTACGACTCTGTGATAGCTGTAACAGCTACCGATCTGAATGATAGCCAGGCATCTTTTTCAGCTATAGGTCCGGAGGTTGAGTTAGCTGCGCCAGGCGTGAATATAATGTCTACCACCAGTGGCGATGGTTATGGAAATTTGAGCGGAACTTCCCAGGCAGCGCCTCATGTGGCCGGAACAGCCGCTCTTATCATTTCATCTAACCTGCCGGATGTTAATGACGATGGGGTAGTGAACAATGAAGATATAAGACTGCAACTGCAATCGACGGCACAAGATTTAGGAGATCCGGGGAAGGACGACACGTATGGATATGGTTTGGTTAAAGCACCTGTTACGGCAGCCGCGATCTCTTGCGACTGCGGCGACATCTGCGTCAACGGAACTGGCTGGTGGCGTGACGGCGGCGCGTTTAACGAGAGCGGAGCACCGATACAGGATGCAGTGAATAACGCGAGCAGCGGTGATACGATCTGCGTCAAGGATGGCAGCTACAACGAGAATGTGGATGTGGCGACGGATCATCTGACGATTCAGTCTGAGAATGGGTCTGTTTCGACGATTGTTCAAGCAGCGAATTCAGGCAATCATGTCTTTGAGGTGATCGCTAATTACGTGAACATATCAGGGTTCAATGTGGCAGGGGCAACCGGAATTAGCAAGGCAGGGATTTATCTCAGCGGAGCAGATCACTGCAACATCTCTGACAACACCGCATCGGGCAACGAAAACGGTATCTACCTGTATTCTTCGAGCAACAACATACTTCTGAACAACACCGCATCGAACAACGACAACTACGGCATCGAACTGTACAATTCGAGCAACAACCTGATCTACAACAACTACTGGAGCAACACAAACAACGTCTACGACGACGGATCCAACCGGTGGAATGCCACCGTAACCATCAGGCCAAATATAATCGGCGGACCTTCCATCGGCGGAAACTACTGGAGCGACTATTATACAGGTGCTGATACGGACGGCGACGGATTTGGCGAGGAACCGTACAACATCACTGGCGGCAGCAATTTCGATTATCACCCGCTCTGCCCACCACCATCTGTAAAAGGCGACCTCAACGGCGACGGCGAACTCACCCCTGCGGACTCCGCAACCGCGCTCCAGCTCGCAGCCACCGGTGCATACGACGACGCAGCCGATGTCAGCGGCGACGGGCAGGTCACTTCGCTCGACGCTCTCATGATCCTGCAAGCGGCGGCTGAGATAGTAGAATTGTAGTTTGATCTACCAGAGCATCACAACATCCCCTTTCAGTCAACTACCCCCGGCAAAAGAATGCGCGGGGTGCTGGAATGCGGGATTTGTGATCAAAGGCATGAACAGGGATATCGCGGAGGTCTTTTCAGGCTGCAACTCGGGAGGTACGTTCCAGGGTGAATTAGATTTTCGTTAGACCCTACAACTTTCGTAGCCGGGCGGCTTGTTTTTGTGATATCTTACAAACTTTGGTCCGGAGGTCCGTATCAAGAATTCCCGACAAGTTTATAAGGGAGGGGTGGTTTAGATATATCCGCTCTTCTGGCATAACGCGAGGTCTCTGCACCGGAAAGGTGCAGTACGAGACTAAGATGAGGCGAGCATGATATGAAAACATACACGATCATTAAAACGACAGCACTGATTTTAGCACTTATTACAGTATCCATAACGACGGCAGCCGCGATCTCTTGCGACTGTGGCGACATCTGCGTCAACGGAACTGGCTGGTGGCACGATGGCGGCGCGTTTAACGCGAGCGAAGCACCGATACAGGCAGCGGTCGATAACGCGACCGCGGGCGAGACGATCTGTGTGAAAGCCGGTAACTACACCGGGACTGTGGACATTGCGACAGCGCATCTAACGCTTGCGGGCGAGGGCGCGGATGTGGTGAATGTGACCGCGGCAGATTCGGGTGATCACGTCTTCAAGGTGGCCGCTGATTACGTGAACATCTCGGGGTTCAATGTGACCGCGGCAACAAAAAATGTTGGGATTTATCTCAAAGGAGCAGATCACTGCAACATCTCTGACAACAACGCATCGAACAACAAGTACCACGGAATCTACCTGGAGTCTTCGAGCGACAACACGCTCACAGGCAACACGGTATTGCACAACTATTACGGCATCGAACTGCGGTCTTCGAGCAACAACACGCTCACCGGCAATACCGCTAACTTGAACGGCTACGACGGCATCTGCCTGGATTCTTCGAGCAACAACACACTTCTGAACAACACCGCATCGGGCAACGAAAACGGTATCTACCTGTATTCTTCGAGCAACAACACGCTCACAGGCAACACTGTGTTGTACAACGACTACGGCATCGAACTGGAAGATTCGAGCAGCAACCTGATCTACAACAACTACTGGAGCAACACAAACAACGTCTACGACGACGGATCCAACCGGTGGAATGCCACCGTAACCATCAGGCCAAATATAATCGGCGGACCTTCCATCGGCGGAAACTACTGGAGCGACTATACAGGTGCTGATACGGACGGC
>DASC01000011.1:15200-15335 GCA_002503595.1 Candidatus Methanogaster sp. UBA203
GATCCTGCAAGCGGCGGCTGAGATGGTAGAATTGTAGTTTGACCGGCACTGTCGATTTGCTGCAAAAATAGGTGGCACATTTTCAGGCTCATGGGTAACCCGGAGGGTCACGGATGCTTCCAGTGAAATCGCCAT
>DASC01000061.1:0-5595 GCA_002503595.1 Candidatus Methanogaster sp. UBA203
CATAAAAGTCTCAATCCGTGTCCATCAGTGTTAATCTGTGGCTAAAAGTCATATAATCCACAGATTAACCCGGATTACAGTGATTTAAGGCAAGATCTGCGTAAATTTGTGAAATCTGCATCTACGATAATTATCATAAATCACCAATTTTTTAGATAGTGTCTCGGTTACACTTAATTTGAAATGGATAGCCTTTTATGTTAAAAACATATTATTTCGGTAGCAAAATGTTGAGCTCACCAGCAGATGACATTCCAGGATCATCGCGATCGATCCTGCACCTTCGCCATGAACTCATGAACGACCGTTTCCGAAATCTCGAGAACGCGATCACCCTTCATCGCAATCCATGTATTCGAGAACCGTGCAGACATCTGAAACATCCTGTTTATTGCGTCCGGTCTCAGCGATCCACCCAGCCACCTCATGCGCATTCGCGATCGTTATGCCGTGGATCAGTTCTATCGTCCGCAGTTGTGCGGTTGCCAGTTCATTTAATTCTTCTTTCATAGCATCCTCCAGTGATTCTTCTCCATATCCCGCAAAAGTGCATCTTGCAGCAGCCCTTCCGGATATTCCCGAAGGGGTGGTCTCTGTACCACGCTATACGCCCGACTGACCGATGCCGTCCTCTGTGAAACCGATTCCATAGCACGCATCAGCACCATAACAGCGTCAGAAAGAGTCTTTGGCTTTTTCGCCCTGCTAATCACCTCGTTTGATAACTTCTTCGTCACCACATTCCCAAATACTAAAAACGCGCTCCCTCCGGTACCAGTGACCCTGACTTGATCATTCACAACATCCGCAATCAGATACCTGCCCGGTGCGAGGTACATCCTCCTTTGCCGCCGCTCATCTGCCGAATACGATGTCACCACACCGACCAGAAGATCACCGGATGCGAACACCTTCTCCTTGTCGTCCTTAATCTCGATCCGGACGTCAAGATCTCTCGATCGCTCCATCAGTTCGTCATCGGTCTTGATAATCCCGTTGTAAAGTTCGTACTCCAGTGTTTCAGAGTCTCCGCCCTCGTAAAACCGTATCTCACGCCGATCGCCGCATATAACCGCGCCGACCGCTCCAGTGAATGCGATCACCAGCGTCATCAGGTCGTATATGGGTGATGATCACATAAATGAGATGCGAAGCAGATACCTTAATAGAACAAAGTCTGAATGATAATCATGAGATACAGAACAGTGATCGCTTGTCTGATGCTGTGCATATCCGCATCAGTACCCGGGTGCATCACTGAAGATGATGATACCGATGATACAAATGATAACGAGGTGCGCAAAATGGCAGATTTGAGCAATAAAACGATACTGATGGTTATCGCGCCATCGGATTTCAGGGACGAGGAACTCTTCGTCCCAAAGGATTTTTTCGAGAAGAATGGGGCAGAGGTCGTGATAGCATCTGATAAGAAGGGAATAGCGAAAGGGATGCTTGGCGCGACTGTGTCGGTCGATCTTTCCATATCTAATGTCGTTATCAGCGATTACGATGCCGTCGTCTTTGTCGGAGGATCAGGCGTTGAATCGCATAAACTCTACGAAGACGAGGCGTACCTGAAACTGGCAACGGATGCAGGCAGTTCCGGAATGGTACTCGGTGCGATCTGTCTCGGTCCGATGGTTCCTGCGAGCGCGGGCATCCTGTCAGGAAAGAATGCGACCGTCTTTGAAAGCGGCGCAGCATACATCACCGGGAAGGGCGCAAACTACACTGGCGCGGGAGTGACCCGGGATGGCAGGATCATTACAGGAGAAGGTCCTCATGCGGCAGAGGAGTTTGCGCGGACGGTCGCTGAAGCACTGGCTGGGTGATTGAGAATCCATGACACACCTCGATCCATGGGCATCTGCCGGCATCGACGACTACTCGAAGTTATTCGAGGAGTTCGGGATACAACCATTCGATGAGCTCCTCTCGCATGTCCCGGATCCGTGTCCGTTCATGCGAAGGAGGATTATTTTTGGGCACAGGGGTTATGAGCCAGTACTGGACGCAATCGTCCACGGCAAGCCCTTTGCAGTGATGAGCGGTTTCATGCCGTCCGGGAGAAACCATCTCGGAAACAAGATGGTGATGGAGGAGATCATCTGGCATCAGCGCATGGGCGGCGATGCATTCGTCGGGATTGCCGATATGGAGGCGCATTCGGTCCGCGGGATGTCGTGGAAGGACTGCCGGCGAATCGGGGTCGAGGATTACATCCTCAGTCTGATCGCGCTCGGATTTGAACCTGACGGGCACATCTATTACCAGTCAGAGTGCTCTGATGTGCGCGATCTCGCATTCGAACTCGGCACGAAGACGAATGTGTCCGAACTCTCAGCGATCTACGGATTCAGCGGCGAAACGAGCATCGCACACCTCCAGAGCGCGCTTGTGCAGAGCGCTGACATTCTCCAGCCGCAGATTGGGCGGTATGGCGGTCCAAAGCCGGTCGTGATCCCGGTCGGCGCTGATCAGGACCCGCACATCAGGCTCGTGCGCGGGCTTGCAAGCAAGATGCGGATGTTTCGGTGCGAGATCAGGTCGGTTCATAATACGCAGCATTACGCAAGTGTAGAGAGCGCAAACGGGGTGCGGATCTCCAGGCATGAGGTTTACGAGAGCACCGGGCAGTACATCAGCGTGCGCGGCAAATCCGCACCGAAGGCAGCACTATCAGCAGTGGCATCAGCCATCAACGGCATGGGGTACGATGTCAAGCAGCACGAAGAGCATCTCGATATCTTTGCAGATAGCGTCGATGCACATCTCTTCGAGGCGATCGAATCTGTCGTGCAGAGAACCGAGATCGCGTTTGGAGGCTACGGGTTCGTGCCGCCGGCAGCGACCTACCACCGGTTCATGAGCGGACTTCAGGGCGGAAAGATGTCAAGCAGCGTTCCTGAGAGCATAATCGCACTGGACGAGCCGCCAGAGGATGCTTTCGCGAAGGTGAAGAATGCAAAGACCGGCGGGCGGATGACGCTTGATGAGCAGAAACGGCTCGGAGGGGAACCTGACAAATGCACGGTGTACGAACTCCTGTTATTCCACCTGATACCAGATGATAAGGAGATCGTGGAGATCTATCACGAGTGCAGGAGCGGAAAGCGGATGTGCGGACCGTGCAAGGCATACACTGCCGAACTGATGGCTGAATTCCTGCGCGGGCACCAGGAAGAGCGCGAGATTGCGCGGGAGCGGCTGGGGGAGTACGGGCTTGCTTAAGGGTGTGTGATACCTCGCCTCACGAGATCCAGCGCTGGATGCTCACAACTTTTGATTTTCTATCGTTTGATCGAATCTTGTTTTTACTTGAGGCGCGCAGGTATAATTTAATAAGGTAGAAACGATAATTTTTAAGTACTATTCAATATGTTGCGTTGGAAAGGAATTGGAAATGGCAATTAAGAAAAGCGAATTATACAGCTCTCTCTGGAAAAGCTGCGACGAGTTAAGGGGTGGAATGGATGCCTCGCAATACAAAGACTATGTTCTGGTCTTGTTGTTTGTTAAATATGTATCAGACAAATACGCAGACGAAACGTATGCCTCAATTGTAATTCCAAAAGGTGGCAGCTTTCAGGACATGGTTGCCCTGAAAGGCAAGAAAGACATTGGCGAGGGCATCAATAAAATCATAGCAGCGCTGGCAGAAGCCAACGAATTGAAAGGTGTAATTGATGTAGCTGATTTCGACAATCCGGACAAGCTTGGCAAAGGAAAGGAGATGGTTGACAGGCTCTCGAACCTCGTAGGTATTTTCCAGGGTGAAAGCCTTGATTTTAGCAAGAATAAAGCAGACGGCGACGACATTTTAGGCGATGCCTACGAATACCTGATGCGTCATTTTGCGACTGAATCGGGTAAGAGCAAGGGGCAGTTTTACACCCCTGCTGAAGTGTCGCGGGTAATCGCAAAGGTTATTGGTATCAGTCAGGCGAAACGCCAGGACCAGACCATTTACGACCCGACCTGTGGTAGCGGTTCATTGCTGCTAAAAGCTGCTGATGAAACACATCGAGGCATTACCATCTATGGGCAGGAGATGGATAATGCAACGGCTGCACTGGCAAAAATGAACATGATCTTGCACGGTAACGAAACAGCAGAGATCTGGCAGGATAATACACTCTCAACTCCTTATTTTAAGAATGATGACGGAACGCTAAAAACCTTTGATTTCGCAGTTGCCAATCCTCCCTTTTCTTCAAAAGCGTGGAGCACTGGATTTGACCCGGCAAATGACCTATATGAACGCTTCGGGGGTTATGGCATTCCACCAGCCAAGAATGGCGATTATGCTTTTCTGTTACATCTCGTCCGTTCACTCAAAAGCACCGGCAAAGGGGCAATAATCCTGCCGCACGGCGTGCTCTTTCGTGGCAATGCCGAAGCTGAAATACGCAAGAATATCATTCGCAAAGGATTTATCAAGGGCATTATCGGCTTGCCTGCAAACCTCTTTTATGGAACAGGCATTCCTGCCTGCATCATTGTAGCTGATAAAGAAAATGCCGATAGCCGCAAAGGCATTTTCATGATAGATGCCGGCAAGGGTTTTGTGAAAGACGGCAACAAGAACCGCTTGCGTGAGCAGGATATCCGCAGGATTGTGGATGTATTCAATAAACAGGCAGAAGTCCCCAAATACTCCCGTATGGTAACAGTAGAGGAGATCGAACGAAACGAGTACAACCTGAACATCCCCCGTTATATTGATAGCCAGGAAGCTGAGGACATACAGGATATTGAGGCGCATTTGCTTGGTGATATTCCAGAGCAGGATATCAATGATCTGGAAAACTACTGGGAAGTGTGTCCAACGCTTAAGGATGCGCTGTTTACCACGAGCTCAAGGGACGGCTATCTTAAACTGAAAATACCGCAGGATGAAATTAAGCATACCATTTTTTCGCATCCCGAATTTGTGAGCTATATCCACGAGGCGGATGCCGTTTTTAGTGAATGGCAAAAGGTAAATGCACCAATTCTCAAACGTGCTGGCATCGATACCAAGCCCAAAGTAGTGATCCACGACTTATCGGAAGGTATTCTCCAATCGTTTGCCGATATAAATCTCGTTGATAAGTACGATGTCTATCAGCATCTTATGACCTACTGGATAGAGACCATGCAAGACGATGCGCATTTGATCGCGGTGGATGGCTGGAAAGCTGAATTGTCCCCCGTTAAAGGGAAGAAAAATGAATGGGACAGTGACCTGCTGCCCAAGCAATTGGTGATCGACCGGTACTTTGCCGCAGAACAAAATACCATCGAGCAACTGGAAGCCGACCGCGATGCCAAAAGCCTCCTGATGGAAGAGATGGAAGAGGAGCACAGTGGCGAAGATGGGTTACTGGAAGAAGTAAAGACCGATAAGGGCAAGATAAGCAAGGGCAATGTGCAAAAGCGCATCAAAGAGATTAAGAATGATATTGATACCGATTCTGCCGAAGAACTGGGAGTATTAGAGGCGTATTTGAAGCTGATGGGAAACGAAGCAGATGCCAATAAGAAAATCAAAGACGCCCGGAAAGCACTGGATAAAAAGGTAATAGACCGGTACAAGGTGCTCACGGAAGA
>DASC01000061.1:5607-8705 GCA_002503595.1 Candidatus Methanogaster sp. UBA203
GTCAAGACCGAGATGGAACGTATCTCACAACGACTTGCCCGGCGCATCAAAGAGCTGGCAGAACGCTATGCTACGCCTATGCCGGAATTGAATGTGGCAGTGGATGAGCTGGAAATGAAGGTGAATGGGCATTTGGAGAAGATGGGGTTTGTATGGACGTGAATGCAATTTCTAATGGGGGTGTCGGAATTTTCGCAACAACTTGTTGCAAAACTGTTACAATTGGGAAACAGCCCGTTTCCTTTTTTGAAAATTTCAAGCATACGCGAAGTTTTGTGCCAACTTATCCTGATGAGGCATTTATGCAGCAAGTTGCTGCACAAATTGTATGGCATCAAAATCTCGACATCTTTTTGCCACAGCCTGTGGCAAAATTGCCATCCGAGTATGAACTGACCCGTGCCCTGCCGGAAAATCTAAGATCCAGCCTGCCGAGCATTGAGGAACTTGAAGCAGAACTGAGCGGGATACATCAGGAGGATAGTGGCGATGAGTGATGTACCGGAAGAGTATAAGACCGGCGAGGTGGAGGTTATTCCTGATGGATATAAGATGATAAAAATGGGAGCGCCATCGGTTGATTGGGAAAAGTTGGAGGCTCAGATATGCGTATTTTAATTGACACGAACATTTTCATTGGCAGAGAAAATGATCACGTACTAAGTGATGAGTTGCAGGTATTATTAAAAATACTGAATAGTAAACAGATTGAAATTCTTATTCATCCAAAATCAATTGAGGAAATAAAGAGAGACTCAAATACTAGTAGAAAAAATATTGCGTTATCCAAGCTTAATACTTATCCCCTGTTGGAACATTCTCCAGACCAAAATAAAGATGATGATTTTTTAACTGCTGTTGGAGTTCCATCCAAAATTAACGACGAGATTGATAATGCTATTTTATACGCCGTCTACAAGGACGCCGTTGATTTTTTGATTACAGAAGATAAGGGAATTCACAAAAAATCCATTCGATTAGATATAAGTGACAGGGTTTTATGCGTAGATGAAGGAATTGATGTTTTTGAAAAGGAACTTCCAAAAGAAGAAGTAGTTAGACCCCCTGCATTGAAAGAAGATGCTGTACATAATCTTGACTTAAGTGATCCAATTTTTGATTCTCTAAAGAAAGAGTATGGCGAGTCAGAGTTTGGTGATTGGTTCAGAAAATGTTCAAGAGACGGCAGAAAGTGCTGGGTTCATCATAGAACAGATAGTAGTATCGGGGCTTTATTGATACGTAAAATTGAAAATGAACCGATAAAATCGATTCCACCACTTCCAGCAAAGAAGAGACTTAAAGTTGCGACTTTGAAGGTTAGTCATGTCGGCTATAAAATCGGAGAACTTTTTGTTAAATTGGCTATTGATTATGCTATAAAAAATAATATTGATGAAATATACTTAACTCATTTCACCAATCCAGACAACGATTATCTTGTTGATTTGATAACTGAATATGGATTTTATAAGGCAGCAATAAAGGATGATGGGGAGGAAATCTTTGTTAAAGAGCTTTTAGTTGACAAAGATAAAATCGCATCAATGCGTCCACTTGAAATTTCAAACGTGTTTTACCCAAGTTTGTATGATGGAGATGAGGTTAATAAATTTTTAGTCCCCATTCGTCCAGAATACCACCAGCAATTATTTACTGACTATAAAAGTCGTCAAACATCGCTATCAGAACATGTTGGTGAATTCATTGTCGAAGGTAATACTATTAAAAAAGCATATCTCAGCAACTCCAGAATAAGAAATCTATCGCCCGGAGATATTTTACTTTTTTATCGTACTGTAGACAGTGAAATAACTTCGTTGGGTGTTGTTGAAAAAGTCTTGTACGGGCTACAAGATGAAGATGAAATTTTCAGGAATGTGAGGAAAAGAACCGTGTATTCGATGAAAGAAATTGAAAAAATGGCTAAAAAGCCAACGCTGGTTATTTTATTCAAATGGCATTTCCATTTACCGAATCCATTAAAACTGAAAGACTTGAAAACAATTGGTGTTTCTGCCCCACAGTCGATTGCTCAAATTTTGAATGAAGAGTATTTACAAATAAAAATGAGAGGTGGAATAGATGAACGTTTTACTGTCAATTAAACCGAAATACGCGAATCAAATCCTGAAGGGAAATAAAAGGTATGAATTCCGCAAATCGGTGTTCAAGAACCGCGATTTAGAGATGGTTTATATTTATTCCTCTTCCCCTGTAAAAAGAATTGTAGGCGCATTTTCGATAAAAAAGATCATTGAAAAACATCCTGAACAGTTATGGGGCGAATGCAAGGACTTTTCAGGAATCGATGAGGGAGATTTTTTCGATTATTTTAGAGGGAAGGAGAAGGGATTTGCCATTGAGATTGGAGAAGTCAAAGCATTTGATCCCATAAACCCAAAAGACGTCATCCCTGATTTTGTTCCACCTCAATCTTTCTGTTATACTGATAAACACTGGGCTGGTGTAGTGTGAATGGATATTGAGATTCATGAGGATATATGATGACAAAACTGAGCGAGATACATCAGGAGGAAAGCGGCGATGAGTGATGTACCGGAAGGATATAAACAGAGCGAGGTGGGTGTTATTCCGGAGGATTGGGAGGTTGAGACTCTTGGAGACATCTTTACGTTTGGTGGTGGTTATTCTGCCTCATGGGATCAATTGTCATCCGAGGGGTATTGCTATTTGCACTATGGTGACATCCATAAATCGGTCAAATCTTTTATCGATGTTCGAGCTGAGTATCCCAATATCCCTAAGCTCAATATTCTCCTGAAGCGCATTTCACCAAAATCACTCTTGCATAATGGTGATATTGTCTTTGTTGATGCATCCGAAGATGATGAAGGAACAAGTAAGCATATTGTCGTAGTTAACAACGAAAATATTACTTACATTTCAGGATTGCATACAATCGTTGCTAAAAGCAAAGTGGCGGTGTTGGACAATGAGTATAAACGATATTGTTTTCAAAGTCGAGATATTAAAAAACAATTCTATTTCTATGCGGTGGGAACCAAAGTAAGTGGTATTAGCAAAACTAATATTGCTAAGCTCAAACTTCCGATTCCACCCCTCCCCGAACAACA